>CALWEH010000001.1 GCA_944377145.1 uncultured Clostridia bacterium
TCTCTTTATATTTTGCTATATCTATAGCAATTTGTTGTGTAATAAAAGCGTATGCCATTAACACGCTTGGTGATAAAGTAGCAGACAAATCTTCACCTCTAACAAAAGCAAATATTGCCATTATCAACTTACCTTTATCCTTATCGCTTAATAATTTAAACTTATCCTCATAATTTGAGTATAATACAAAGCTATCTTTCATTAGTTCTTCCCCTTTTATATGCTTTATTTATAATTATTTATATCATATACAGCTACTTTACGATAATTATACATTGGATTCCCTGCTTTAGTGTAAAATGCTGGTTTAGATTTTCGTACTCGTTCTTTAAAATCAACAACTTGAACATGTAAGTCGTGTTTATCTAAAAATTTCCTTGTAATATCACTTAAAATAAAGTGAACTTTATAATTATATCTACTATCATATGAGGCTTTAAGAGTTAATTCAGGATTTAATTCAGTCACTTTATACCTCCTTTTTATAAATTATTTATTTTTTTTACAAAAACTATTGACAACTTATATTTGATAGGTTATACTATATGCAGAATTACATTATCCCTTATATATGTAAGGGTAGAAGCCATTTGGCAGGGACGAAAGGTCCGAATTGTAATTCTTTTTTTATGCCTATTTTTTATTATTTTTATCGTATCTTTCTTTTAAATGTTTAGGCATATTTAATTTTTTATTATGTACTTCAAACAATCTTTTAGGGTGTTTTCGTGGACGTTTTAAATACATTACCTTTTTATCTGTTATATCAGGATTAGGAAATATTTGTTCAAACTCTTTCTTATATGAATGTGTTGCCTCTCTATGAACAAACCCCTCTTCAAATTTTTGTGTTTGCTTATTTTTAACCAATTCTTCATCGATAACAAGTGTTGTTCGTTTTTTACCAATCTTTAATCTTGCCCAAAATGGAAATTCTTTAGGGAATTCATTTTTTTTATACTTCTTACCCAATGTAAACCTCTCTATTTCTTTTTTGAATATGTACTTTTAAAATTTTTAAACTGTTGATTTGTCTTTTTATTTGATGCTAAGTTTCTAGATTTTACTACTAGCCCTTTTGGAGTTACCTCAACTTTTTGAATTGTGTAACTTTTAGAATTAACTTTTATTAAATCTGCATCCATAAATGGATTATTTGTTGCCTTGCTATTTTTTGCTTTTACTGTTGTTTTTCTAGGACTTTTTTTAACACAAGTTACAGCTCGCCCATTAGCTTTTTTTGTTTGTTTATTCATATAAATTTATCCTCCTACTGTTTTATTAATAACCTTATTAAAGGTCTGGTATGACGTTTAGGCAAAATCTATAAAAGGGGTCATTATAAAAATCCTAAACATCATTGGTGGTAAGTAGTTTTTTACTTGTCCTTACCATCGCAAGTTTATATATATAAATTATTCAGATTCAGCTATATAAATTAAACTCATTGTATCTGTCTCAAAATTGTATTCTAAATCGAATATATCATTTAAATATATAATACATACTCCTTCTTCTTCGCATATATCTAATATTCCTTCCCTGGTTTGATATAGCAATTTATCCGTTTTTGTTAAAATATCGATATAATATAAATAATCAACTCCGTTATAACTTCCCACAGCTAACAAATTTCCATTACTAATTTTAAATACTTTAGATAAATGTTTATAAGAGCTTGAAGAAGATATTGATAATTTAATTAACTCTTCATCTTCAATACTAAAAATATAACTATTTAAATAATGCCTATTCATTGTTACATTCTCATTAGGATATATAAAAACATCTCCTGTATCTAATACTAAAACCTCTGCATTTATTACACTCCCTATTGAATTCATAGAATAGGTAGAAATATTTAAATAATATATATTTCCTGAAGATGTATTATGCTTATACATTAAATAATTTCCATTATTCAATTTTATTGGAATACACGAAGCTATATTATCTGAACAAGGTATTGTCAAATCATTATTGATACTATCTAATATTAATAACCCTGAAGTAGAATAAAATATTATATCGTCATTTTCTGTTGTTAAATATTTTAAATTTGTATAAGCAACATCTGAAATATTAACAAATGAACTATCAGTTACAACAAAACGATAGGTTCCTTTACCAGAACTAGAAAACAATAAATCTCCGTTAGGATATGTATATATAACTGATGTAAATCCAAAATCATTTATTTCACTTAATTCAAAAGTTTCATAATTTAATAAATAAAGAGAAGAACTAGCATTTCTAGATAATAAATAGTTTCCATTTATTAACTCGTAACGAGATGAAAAGCTTGTTTTAGATATTTCTATAAAACTTTGCGTATCAGCTTTATATCCTAATAGCCCTGAGGTTCCATTTATTAAATAATTATTATTTTTTAACTTATTAAAATAAAAATTATTGCCTTGTGTATATACTTTCTCCACTTCCCCTGTAGATATATTTAAACTATATATACCACTATTAGATTTTGAAGATGATATTAAGCAAGTTGTATCATCTATTTCACAATAAACATTCCATGAACTATAGTCTAACTCTCTTTCCAATGTTTGTTCTGTGTCAGCTATATAAAATAGTATTTTTGTATCTATGCTGGAAGATATTATCATGTTTTGATTAGATAAAACTTTAACATATAAATCTCCTCCTAAAAAAGTATTAGGTAATGCTATTTTGTATATGTGTTTAAATTCATCTGGAGTTATAGGTTTTACTTCATCAGGGTTATCAGATCCTTCTTCTGGTGAAGAAGGAATACTAACATTAAGATTGTTATCATCTTTTAATATATTATTTAATTTGGTCCTAAAAGAAGGAATGGTGTAATAGCAAGCAGTTCCAACCGCTCCAACTCCTACAACAGTACATAATGTACCCGTTAATATTTTAGAAAAATTATTCATTAACATCTCCTTTTAAAGCAATATAAATATTATCTACAATTTCACAAGTTAAAGTGTTGTTCAATACAACTTCATAACTTCCATTGTCAAATGTTCCAGAAAGACTATTTGATGTTATAGCTGTATTAATTAAATTACCCATACTATCTACTGTCTGTTTAACATTTGAACGAACAATAAAATCATATATATACAAGCTTTCTTCTGTGAATATAAAAACTGAATTAGTGTAAACAGCTTGTCTATTTGAATTAACAGGATTAAAGTTTAAATATATCAAAGCATCTTTAACCTCTAATTCAAAACAGCTAGAATAATTGTCTGTTGTAATATCAAAATCATATTCTGTAAATTGTATAACACCAGATAAATTAATATCATCTACTCTTAAAAATTCATATAAAGAGGTAAAAGCTGTATTAGATGACATAGTGAGTATATACATACAATCATTATCAATTAAATTATCGTTATCATATATTTTAGAAGAATGAGCTAAAATTTTAATATTTTCTTCTTCATAAATAGCAAAAACTGAATCAAATATAGGCAAATTTTTACGATTATATTTAAGATAAAAATCCTCCGTTAAATTATTAATAATTTCAATATCAGTTAATGGAGTGGTATCTTTATCTTCTTTTTTAGAGTAAATAATTATATTGACAATTGTTAAAACTATAACTAAAGAGATACATATATAATAAATTAATTTCTTCATAATACCTCCTTTATATAAACATGTAAATCTTGTGCTCCTATTGTAACAATGCAATTATTATCTGAATCCAGCTGATATATATTGCCTTTAGCATCTACTATTGAATATTTAACCACACCCTCTTTTAGTGTAAATAAAGATGGATTTATATTAAATACCTTTAAATAATATAACCCCTCAATTGTTGCGGTTTCTCCATCATCACTAACAGATAGTGATTCATCAAATACAACATTACCATTGCTATGTATAATTAAATTATGTTTTAAACGATCATAATACATATTTAATGTTAAATTACTGTTATCACTTAACATTATTGTTTCAACATTATTTTCAGCTCCTGAGATAATTGCATGAGAAAATTCTATCCCTCCTTCTACTTCAATATTTAATATATTTGAAATATCATATACTGATATTTCTGTATTTAATTTTCCATACAAGCTAACTATTTTGTTAGAAGCATACGAGCCTGATGTATTTTGAACAAAAGCTGTCACATTATATGAAATATATTCTTCAGATTTACCCCATATAGCATATAGGACAATGTCATTGGTAGATAAATTATTTAAATTATATAAATCCTTTGTCATTATACCATCGTAATATTGTTCCTTACCATCAGGAGTTAATGCCCATCCTAAAAATACATAACCAAGCTTTTCATATCCGCAATAATTTAAACCTTTATTTTGTCCATAAGTATGCAATGAATTTAAAGTATATCCACTAGTTGCACCATTACCGTTATATATAATGTTATATGTTGTTTCTTCAACAGTTTTAATAGTGAATGTTATATTAGCTCCATTTTCAAAATTGGTTAAATAATAAATATCATTATCAAATTCACATTCGCAATTAAAAGCTTGAACACCATCTAAAATATAGGTTGTCATTTTTGTTCCATCAAAAGCTTTAAATCCTTCATACGATATATTGTACAATTCAACATTATATTCGTAAGCAACTTCTTCCTGATAATAATTAAGATTCTTAATTTCGTTATTATTAACTTTTAAATCAAATGATAAATCCTCAACAATAACACCATTATTATCAAAATTAATAACTAAATATCTATCTGTATTAATTTCATCTTTTAAAGATTGATGTAATGACACTGTATCTTTAATTATATAATCGTTAGTTACTGTTTCATTATTTAATTTCCAACAATAAACACGATCATCTTGAGTTGTTGGTAAATTTATAGTTGACCCTTTTTTATATACTTGTTTTAAATACAACTCATCATCTATATAATAACTAATTATTGCATATTCACTTATATCTCCATTTCCAAAAGAAATGTCATTTGAATATGAATAACCTTTATTATCTATAGTAACTTCAAATACATTTTTATTAAAATAATAATTCCAATATTTTACAGCTTCAGAACCACCACTTGTAGTTACACTTAAATATGTAGAATTTGTATAAAAAGCAAAGCGTAAAGTTAAAGTATCAGTTTCTAATTCATTAAAATCTTCATCTAAAAATGTATATGTATATTTAGCTATAACATAATCTTCTGTAATCTCAACATAATTACAAGGAAGTTCGTTTATATAAACGCCATATACAGCATTTTCATCTAATACCATATCTAAAACTTCATCACTTGTAATTTTAGCAGAATAAACATCACCCTCTTCCTGAGTAAGCACTAAATTTTTAAAAGAATAAGATACAATATCTGTAATAACAACTTCATTTGGATTGTAAATACTTACTAATTGCCCATATATTCCTCCTGATGCTGAATAATAAAAATTTAGTTGAACACCACAATAAGCTGTGAACGCAATAAAAGCTACAATTAAAAATGTAAATATAAATATTCTACCATTCTTATATTTAAGACATAATATAAAAATCAATATTACTGCTATTATTACAACAATTTTCCATATATTTTCACTTAACTTTGAAAAAATACCTAATAAATTAAGCATAATTCACCTCCAGACAGATAATCTGTAACTACTTCATTATTAGACATAGTGCAACATTTATATAACATAAAATTATCTAATCCAGAATCAGCTGTAAATCCTACAAAAGTATAACCTAATTCATTTAATAAATCTAAATCAATAATGACGCTTAATTTTATTAAATTTTTATATTTTTCATAATAATTTAAAAATGATTCTTTAAGTTTTAAAGCTATATTATTCCCTTCTACAGTAACAAAATCAAAAGAACTTATATTACAATCAATAATGGTCTTTCCAATAAAATAATCTTCTCCTGAGTTATCTCCATTTAAATTAAAATTTTGATTACCTAAAATAGATCCAAACATACTATCTTGTGAACGAGATAGTCCATATTCATGCGTTTTAACCCTAATTGAATAATATGACTTAATATCACCTGAAATTTTTAAAACATCTTCAAAATCAGTTTTATTTTCATTATATACTCCTGTTTCTTCATCATAAGCATAATAATTAAATAAATTTCCAAACTCAAATACAATATTTTGGTTAGCTCCTAAATCAGCAGTTTTTACGCTCTCATAAAGAAGTTTTGCAAAATAATTAACATCATAAACATAATATTTATTATGCCATTTATCTGCAACCCAAATATTATGATATACACACTCTGTACCAAAATATGTATTTTCATTTTGAGGAGTATCTAAACCTTTAAATTGCATTAAGTAAATATCTTCTCCAATATCAATTTTAAAATATGACTGTGAATTTAATGGATTAGTAGATTTTAAATAAGTGTCATCTATTGACATATAATTATACACGCTTGTATTAACTGTTGGCATATATGAATTTTGACAATTATAATATTTATCTTTCCAACCAAGAGCTCCTTCTGACTCAATTTTATCACTAACAAATAAATCATTATGAGCTAGTTCAATTCCAACAGAACCTGTTTTAGCTATAAACTGCAAACCTTGGCTAAATACATTAACTTTTGTTTCATCAACAAAATAATTAAACTTTATTTCAAAAGCTTCATATCCGCTATTATCAACATTTTTAAAATATTCAATTTCAATAATATCTTTACTTGTTCCATCTGCTAAAGTTAAAGCTCCAACTTCAAATGTTTTAGACACAACTTTTTCTCCACCTACAAGTAAAATATAGAGGTACCATATATCCACAGCTAACGCTATAAGAGTTAATATGGCTGACACTATAATAGATATTTTTTTTAACATATATATCTCCTAAAAAATTCCTTTGTAGCCTATTAAATCACAAATCCATAATATAGCTCTTGCAATATCATAAGAAAATATCACAAAAATAATTGATTTAATTAAGCCCCATATTAACTTCATACTATAACTCCCAACTAATTACAGCAGTTTCAGATTCAATTTCATTTGTATTTTCAGTCTTGTCTGCATTATCAAATTTTTCTTCAAAATATTCAAATATATTTTGATCTTTTTTAGCTTCAGTCCAAGCATTAAAGCTAAGACCTACAATAGCAATCAATAATACTACAAAACCAAACCAAGCTAAAACTTTTCCCATAAATACCTCCTTTATTTTATTTTTATTACCTAAACCTTGCTTAACAGTTATTATACTTTTTTTAATTCTTTTCTAACTTTCTTATCTTTTATTGATGAGCTTTTGTTTTTCTTGTTTAGTTCTAATATTACTAACTCCTGTGATGGTAATCTTTGTAATGGACATACTCCTCCATTTATCTCATCAAGATAATAATCATTTAAACCATCATCTAGCCCACAAGGAAATTCTAAATCATTTTTAAAACAAGGACAGTCCCAACAACTCTTAGGCATTTCATCTACATAAACTTTCATAAATATCTCCTTTTATTGAAATAATGTAATAAATTTAGCAATTAATTTACACTTACTCTATCAAGTGGTATTTTTTTATTTTCATCTCCTACCCTGTATCTTTTAATAAATCATCAACTGTGCAATCTAACATTTGAGCTAGTTTCTTTAACATCAAAGCATTTGGATTTATAATATTTTTTTCATACTTACTTATAGTTGATTGATCCATATTTAATTTAGTTGCTAATACTTTTTGTGTTATATTTTTACTTTTTCTAACATTCTTTAAATTCATTTTTTCTTCCTCTGTTATGATTTATACTCATATTATATATATCTAAAATATGAATGTCAATCATTTTTTATAGTTTTTTTTTAAAAAATATTGTGAAATATGATTTATTCGCCTATAATTCTATTGAGGTTTATATGAATAGATATAAAAATTTAAGAAAAAGGCGAGGTTTAACTCAACTTGAAGCGTCTAAAATTCTAAATGTAGACCAATCTACAATTAGCAAATGGGAACAAGATAAAGCAATACCAGATATTGCAACATTAATTAAATTAGCTGATTACTTTAATACTTCTATAGATTATATTGTTGGTCGAGATTCTGAACTTATTAATTTAAAAGCTTTAGATAAAGACACTAGCGAAATTATCAAAACAGTAATTAATTTGAATAGTGAACAAAAATCTCAAATACTATCCATTATTAAAATTTTAGCATCTAATTAACATTAAAACATATTTAATGCCACTTACTCTATTAAGTGGTATTTTTTTAATAGCTTCATAAAACCCCTCCCTTTTTTATTTCTTTTAGTCCATAGACTATTTCTTTCATACTTATCTCTAAAATTGAATATAACATAATTTTACATTTTATAAACATTATTGAACAATTTGTGTAAAAAAAGTTTGTATTAAACTTTCCTAATACCTTTTTCGTAGTTGTATATAGCTCGTTCAGTTACATTTAAGATATTACCTAATTCTTTTTGCGAAAATCCTTTGCTTTTTCTTAATTCTTTTAAATTTGTAGTCATACACCCTCTTATTACTGATTTTCTTTCTATTTTTATAATATTATACCTAAATTTCATACCCTGTCAAGCGTTTTTACCAATTTTTTATATCATTTTTTATAAAAATAGATAAAATAATGGTAAGGGGGAAATATGAAATTAAAAAAATTAAGAAAAGAAAATCATTTAACTCAAAACGATGTAGCTAAAGTATTAAATGTAAATCAGCGTACATATAGTGGATATGAATTAGGATTATCAGAGCCTAATATACAATCATTAATTAAATTAGCTGAATTATATCATGTATCATTAGATGAATTACTTGGTCGTGATTGTGATATTATAAATTTAAATGCACTAGAAGAAGATACTAGTTCTCTTATAAAAAAAATAATCAATATGAATAAAATTCAAAAATTACAAACAATCAACTTTGTCAATTCTCTAACTATGTTTGATTAAAAGGTAAATAATGGAAGCTAAGGAAAAAAAATCTTAGAAAGGATTCTAAGTATTATTGAAAATATAGATACATCTAACGAAAAAGAAATTTCTACATTAAAATCATTAAAAAACAACATTGATATACATATTAATCGTAAAGCTATAAACGGTGCAGGATTTAAAGGATTGATTTTAGCTATTAAAAATATATTTCATAACGAAAACGAGGAAGAATCTTTAAATTTAATAACACAGAAAAATGCTCTTTTATTAAAGGAGCCTGAAATGAAATATAGAAATGTTAAAATATATAAAAGACATGATAGTAATACATACTATGCTAGACCAACTATAAATCATAAACAGATTTACATTAGTGGACGCACTGCTAGAGATGTATATAATAAATTAAGAAAAATATATATACAGCCTACCCCATCAAAAAAATCTTCAAATACTACATATACTTTAAATCAATGGATAGACCAATGGTATAAACTATATAAAGTTAATATTGTTGGTGAAAAACAGATCAAAGATATTTTATCTCATAGAAAAAATTATTTTACTACACCAATGTTTAACGATCCTATAAATGAAGTTAAAAGTCTTGATATATTAGAATTACTTAATTCAATTAAATTTGAAAGAACTAAATTAAAAGTTTATACATTTTTAACAGATATATTTAACAAAGCATATTTAAATAACCTAATTACTGTTAATCCAATGAAAATTATTAAAAAGCCTAAATATCAAGCTAAAGAAAAAAGACTTCTTACTCCAGAAGAAGAAACGAGTTTTATCAAAGAATGTTTAATACACCCTTATGGTTATATATATCTTATCTCGTTATACCAGGGGCTAATACCTGCGGAAAGTAGAAGTCTATTAAAAAGTGATATTGATTTAACAAAAAATACTATAAGAATTAGAGGAACTAAAAATCAATATAGAGATAGGACCATGCCATTATTCGATAATACAAAAAATATACTTAGTTTAATAAAAAGCGATTCTGATTTAGTTTATCCTTTACATAAAGAAAAACAACGCAAAATATTTAATGATATATTATCTAAGTTAAATATTAAAGATTTTACACAGCATAATTTACGCCACATGTTTATAACCAAATGTAAAAATTTAAATGTACCAGAACATATTGTTCAATCATGGTGTGGCCATAGCATTGGTAGTAGCGTAACAAGTAAAGTTTATACGCATAAAGACAGTATCACTGAAAATCAATATATAAATATATTGAATAGCGAAAAACCGTACTAAAACCGTACTATTTTTTTTACGAGAACTAAATATAAAGAAAATAACACCACAATATACTGTGGTATTATTAACAAAATAAACTACATATAGATGATAATTTGAACTTTATGGTGCCGATGGCCGGACTCGAACCGGCACGGAAGTTACCCTCCGAGGGATTTTAAGTCCCTTGCGTCTGCCATTTCGCCACATCGGCATAAATTATACAACACCTTGTCCTACTCTTGAAAATTTTGGAGGCACCAACCAGATTCGAACTGGTGATAAAGGTTTTGCAGACCTTGGCCTTACCACTTGGCGATGGTGCCATAATTGATAATACTTATTATAATACAATATATGAAAAAATGCAAGGAAAATTTAAAATTTTTTTAAAAAATTTTACTATTTTTCTAATTTGTTATTACAATTTAATATTTAACATTAGTTAGTTATACAATTTTTATACATATTTATAAAATAAATAATTTAAATTATGACAATTTTATTGCTTAAACATATTAAAATTTGATATACTAACAATAAAGAGGAAAACATGTCTAATTATAGTAAACTTAAAAAAGAATTGTTAAACAATAAAAAATGTCCCAATTTATATAGTGAGGACAATGTTATTCATATCAGTATAAATGACGCAAGCGAAATTATTTCTCCTTATGTAGAAGACAACAAACCTGTTATAAATAGCGAATTTGCAAATTTTTTAGAAAATTCTACAAAAGATATTTCTGTAAAACATAATTTAATTTTAGAATTTACTTCTGTTGAAGATAATAAAGATAAAATAGCCAGTGCTATTAAAAATTATTATATAAATGAATTTGTCGACTCTCAACGCAAGTTAAAAAATAATATAATATCTAGTATAATTACCTTTATAATAGGGCTTATCACATTAAGTTGTGTTATTATATTAAATAATTTTAATAGCATTACTATTATTAATAGTGCCGTTGATATATTTGCATGGGTGTTTATTTGGGAAGCTGTTGATTTATTCTTTTTTAGAAGGGCAGAACTTCGTCATCAGCAATATCGTCAAATAAATTTTATTAATGCTAAAATAATTTTTAAATAAAAGCTATAATAGCTTTTTTTATTTTTTATCTTATAAATTTATAAAACACAAAAAAAGTCTTACTTTTAAATAAGACTTTTATCCCTCTTTTGGAGCGGAAGACGAGATTCGAACTCGCGACATTTGCCTTGGCAAGGCAACGCTCTACCACTGAGCCACTCCCGCATACAATATACATTTCAGCATATTGATTAAAGATATTTGGTGGGAGTTATAGGACTCGAACCTATGACCATCTGCTTGTAAGGCAGGTGCTCTACCAACTGAGCTAAACTCCCATATAATGCATTACAACTATATTGTAAATGCATTATTAATATAACACAAATTTTACATTATGTCAATCAATTTTTAAGATTTTTTAAAAATATTATATTTTTATTTAACACAACTTAAAATTTAAATATTATTCAACAGAAATTAAATAATAATATACAGGTTGTCCACCCTCAATCATGCTTACATCACAATTTGCATATTTCACTTCTAGAGTAGATAAAAATTGTTCAGCTTGTTCTTGAGTTACAGAATCTCCATAAAACAAAGTAATATTCATTGTATCGTTTGTAACAAGTTTTTGTATTAATTGATCTGTAGTATCTTCAATATTATCACCCTTTGTTAAAATTGAGTGTTTATCCAAACCTATAATTTCACCCTCTTTAACAGACATTCCATCAATTTCTGTGCTACGAACTGCATAAGTAACAGCTCCAGACTTAACAGACTCAATAGCTTCTGTCATCATTTCTTTATTTTCTTCAATGCTAGCATTTCTATCAAAAGCTAAAGCTGATGTAATTCCTTCAGGTATACTTTTTGTAGGAATAACTACAACATTGCAAGATGTAATGTCATTGGCTTGCTCAGCAGACATTATAATATTCTTATTATTTGGTAATACAAACACTGTTTTAGCTTTTACTGCATCACAAGCTGTAGCTATATCATTAGCACTTGGGTTCATAGTTTGTCCGCCAGAAATAACATAATCTACATCTATGTCTTTAAACACATTACTCAAACCATCTCCAGCAGCTACTGCTACTATTCCATATTCATTAAGTTCTTCCTTTTTAGAATTTTTACGAAGCTCTCGATTTTGTTGCAACATATTTTCAATCTTAACACCAGACAATTCACCAAGCTGTAAAGCTAATCCTAAAGCTTTATTTGGCTCATTTGTATGAACATGAACTTTTACAAGTTGTAAATCTCCAATACAAAGAACGCTATCGCCAATCTCCAATAAATGCTGACGCAAAGAGTTAATATCTGCCTCTGTTGTCTTTTCAAATATATTAATAATGAAAAATTCTGTACAATAAGCAAAACGAATGTCTGCAAGACTTTCATATTTAACATGATTTTCTTCACTTGTAACGTCCACAGTTACCTTGTCTACAAAATCTATGTTAATCATCTCGCCTGCAAGCATTTTATACATTCCGCTAAATATAATAACCAAACCTCTTCCACCAGCATCTACAACTCCTGCTTTTTTAAGTACAGGAAGTAAATCAGGTGTCATTTGTAAAGCTTGTTCAGCATCAGTGATAATACTATGCAAAAAAGTCTCAAATGAATCTGCTTTTACATTTTGTTTTGCTGATTCTGCTATTGCTTTTATAATAGTTAAAATAGTTCCTTCCTTTGGCACTGTTACTGCCTTATATGCTGTTTCACAACCTTTATTACATGCTCTGGCAAAATCTTTAGTAGTAATTACTTCAGTACATTTCATAATTTCAGAAAACATACCTTTAATAATTTGTGATAAAATAACGCCAGAATTCCCTCTAGCACCTTTTAATGCTCCTCGATTAAATGCTACACATAAAGCTTCAATAGAGTTGCCTTCACAAGCATTCATCTCAGTTACAGCAGATTTTAAAGTTAAAGTCATATTAGTTCCTGTATCACCATCTGGCACAGGAAACACATTAAGCGCATCAACACTGCTTTTATTCTCTTCTAATAGTGAATAAGAAGTAATCAACATCTTACGAAGTGTTGCACCATTAATTGTTTTTTGCATTTTTAAATTGTCTCCTAGTTCTATCTTACATCTATAACATGTACATCTACACTTTTAACAATCATTCCTGTAAAGCGTTCTATAGCATATTTAACTGCCTTTCTAATAGAATCAGAAACAGCAGAAATTGCAACGCTATATTTTAACACAACATACACGTCTACCATTATTATATCAGTTTCATTAGAGGTTAGCACCACACCTTTATATCCATGAGACTTGGACTCACGATTAAAGGCAGGATTCACTAGTCCTACTACACCATAACAATCAAGCACTGCAACAGAAGCGACCTTGCTAATTGCTCGCTTAGACATACTAATCTTGCCAAAAGAATTAAATGTAGTAAACTTCATTAAACCCTCCACTGCTATTGTATAACAATTTACACAAAAAATCAACTATTATTTCAATATTTCTTAAAAAATACTTGCATTTTATTATTTTGTATGTTACAATAATATGTATTTGATAAACGGGAGGTCATTATTATGAGCAGAGTGTGTGCTATATGTGGTAAAGGTAAAACAAGTGGTAATAATGTTAGTCATAGTAATAGAAAAACAAAACGCACTTTTGAAGCAAATGTTCAAAAAGTTTCTGTAGAAGTTAATGGAAAAAATACTGAGCAATATCTTTGCACTAAATGTATTAAAACTAGTAAAAAGGTTAAATAAATATATAAAATAGAACTAGGCTTTATAGCCTAGTTTTTTTATCTTGGAATGATTTGCATAGCTTTCATTCTATCTCCTGACGCTACTATAGTTAAACTATATAAATTATTTTCAGTTAGGTCTATATCTATATCAATATCATTATATTCTACCTCAAAATAATTATTTAACAGATAAAATATATCACTTTTAATAACATCTTTCATATATTGAGGATTTATTTTCTTATCCTTTTTTATTACATTATCTAATCTATTTAATAATTCCATATTAATCTCCCTTACATTTTTCTTTTAAAAAATTTTCTTACACTTCCAATCACACCTTTATATTTGTATGTACAATCAAACAATTTTTTACTTCCTGTTTCAATATTGTCGCTAAGAATTAAAAATGCTCTATTGCAAGGAAGCTTGTAATCCAATCTATTTGAATCCTTTATTTGCCCAATACAAATATAGTCATCTTCTGGAATTACCCCACCAAATTCAATATGCAATGTTTTACTAATATCATATACATTGAGCATAAGCTTATCTACAATTAAATCTCCCCTAGCTCTATTTACTACAAATTTAATGCTAGAGAGGTTATAACTAGACAAAATGGTTACAACTTTATCTGCATCTCTAATACTAGATAAATGTGGAGTAGTAACAACTATAGCCTCCTCTGCACATATAACCGCCCTATTAAAGCCAGCATCAATACCTGCTGGACAATCAATTAATATGTAGTCAAACATTGCTTTTAAATCATTTATTACAGCTTTAATATATTCTGGCCTAATAGTTAGATTTTTTGCCACATTCCCAGATGATAATAAATATAAAAGTGGATATGTATTATCTTGCACTAAGGCTTGACGCAATCTGCATTTGCCATCTAAAACATCTTGCATTGAATATATTACACGGTTTTCCATACCTAGTACAACATCTAAATTATTTAAACCTATATCCATATCAACTACACATACTCTATAATTTTTTCTAGCAAGATTGAGCCCCAAGTTTGCGCACACTGTAGTTTTCCCCACTCCTCCTTTGCCTGAAGTTACAACTATAATTCGTGCCATAAATTTTCTCCTCAATGTTAGTTTAAATATATATAAAAAAAATGTAAAGCGATATACTTTACATTTTTCACATTCGACAATATTAGTAATTTAACTACAATTACACTCGTAATATCTTTATATATTTATGTGAGGATAATCTTCTAAACTTAAAGATAAAAGTTTTCCAGCACCTAATATCACTGCATCTTTTGGATTATCACTTGATATTACAGGAATTCCTAATTTTTTGAAGGCATATTCGCTTAAACCGCAAATACTGCTAACGCCTCCTGTAAAAATTATTCCATTTTTTCTTATTTCAGCTAAAGTATCTATAGGCAAGCTTTCCAGCACTTCACTAATTAGATCAAAAATTTTATCATACACTCCTATAATTGCAACTCTAATTTCATTAGCCCTAATAGTAATATCTTTATATGTTCCTGATTTAGTTATACCTTCAAAACTAGCTGTATACATATCATTTTCATACATAGATGCTATTTCATTTTTTATAGCCTCAGCTTGTTCATTTGTTATATCTACATCATAGTTATCAGCCACATAAGTAGATATAGCCATATCCATTTCAGCTCCACCAATAAAATAATCTCTACCATATTCAAAGGCATAACGAGAAACTACTGAAATATCTACAATATATTTTCCCATGTCTACTACTAAACATTTATCACTTGCATCTAAATTAAACTCCTGAGCTCTAACACATACAGCATTTTGAACAAAGTTTACTTTAGAAATGCCAGCTTGTTGAAGAACAATTTTTAATTCTAAAAGTTTTTTCTCTGTCATAGCACAAGGAACTGCTACTAATGCTGATATTGATGTATAACTGTCAAAAGTGGCTTTAGAAAGAACATTTTTCATTAATTCCACAGCTAAACGCCTGTTAGTAATCTCAATACCTTTGATTGGTTGAACTAGCATGTATTGCATATTTTTAATATTGCATAACTTTTCAGCCTCACTTCCATAAGCATATATTTTACCGTTTGGCTTATTTCTTAACATTGCCAAATAGCTAGACTGTCGAGCTACAATACCAAGCCCTTTTCTATAAATAACTATCTCATTGCTACCAAATTTAATAGCTAACTCTGCTTTACTCATTAATCCCCCTTTAAAACAAATTTAACTAAATATTGCAAACATTTTAAAGATTAAAGTATTTGTAGATTTTTCCCAAAAATCTTTTTAAAATCAGAAGCCATAGTCATTGCCTGACTAATTTCCATTGTAGCATCTTTTTCAAGAGTTGTTTTTAATATTGCAGTATCTCCTAAAATATCGCAAGAAATATCTTTCACAGCATTGCTTCCTGTAATATTTAATAGTGTTGCAAGTTTTACTATTAATCCCAATTTCTTTACAGCAAGAGCATCTTCTTCATCTGTCAAGTCCTTATATTTCACCCATTCACTTAAACTAAAATTATCTATATTTTGACTAGCAACTACAAAACCTGCCATCAAAATCTCATGATGAGTCACACCATAAATATTAGACCCTAGTATAACATTAAATCCATTTTTCTCATAATTTTCATAAGAAATTCTCTTACCACTCAAACACATGCTTGCAGCAATTCTCAATATTTTAACATAATTTCTATTTAGTCTGTGAAGCACTTTTAATTGTTTATATAATATAACAGCTAAATCGTAAATATTATTAACATCTTGTCCGCAAGGATAAAATTCATTTATAGCACTCAAGCTATAGCCCAAAATATCTACCATAGGTTTTTCTGCTTGAAGTAGTACAAATCTTGCCACAATGCCATACAATTCGCCACAAGTAGACACTTTAATATTATTTTTTATAACATTATTAAACAATGCTTTTACAATGCTAATTCCACTAGCTAAAACATCTGCACGAATATTTGATACGCCTTTCAACTTTTTACTTTTATCTACATCAAGACTTCTTACTAAGTTATATATAGATTTAAAATTCTCCTCCATAATTTCATAATTATGGGCAATATCTAATGGATAATGGGTAGATTTTCTGCATAAAACACCAATAGATTCAAAAATTTGTCCAATCCCTATAAACTCTACATCATCTTCTAATTCAAAAAGCCATTTTTCACGCCTTAATTGAGCTGTAGTAAAATCAACTATTTTATCCATTTTCGTAGCAGGATCTTCAATATTATTAAATTTCTCAGCTAAAGTTAATGCTCCAAATGGAATTGAACAACTGTTCAATACCATTCTACGATTATATCTTATTAATTGAATTCTATCATCTCCTACCTGACAAATTAGACCTTTAACAACATTTAAAGAGTGCAATACAGCTAAATGCAAAGCATCTACTTGCTCTTCAAATGTTAAAACCCTAAAAAGCAAAGATAATGTTTTATATATTTCATCTAAAAATGCAATTTGATTTCTAGCTGTTGCTATAATTGGATCTGCATAACATTGACATTTAGAATTTGGAATTTGATTTCTATCTATTATTCTTCTAAAAGTTTTTAATATTGAAATTGTTTCCTCAATCCTTACAGATTTAATATATCCATCACGATCCAAATCTTGAGATAATTTAACAGGCTCTTTAATTTGCTGTTCTATTGTAAAAAATCCACTTTGAGAACAATTTAATTTAGTAAAGGTTATTTCATTTGCACCTAATTCAATTACCACTAATTTTTCCATAAATACTTCCTTTTTTCGTTGTTACACTAGCACATTTTTATATTATAGTCAATATATTTTTTTATTTTTTAACATTTAATTTAGTTTATACAAGCTGTAAAATAGCATTTTCAAAAATTTTCCATGGCATAGTTTCATGGTCTGGCAATACTTTGAAAACCATAGGCTTTTTACTAATTGGGTGATTAAACTTTAATTTATATGCCCATAAAGCTAAATTTCCTTTATGATTTTTATCTCCATATTTAAAATCAGCATAAATTGGAGTTTGATTTTGCCTGCTCATTTGAACTCTTATTTGATGGCTTCTACCTGTAATTAAATCTACTTTAACTAAATTCATATTTTGCTTAGACTCAAGCAATTCATAATCTAATATTGCTTCTTTAGCCCCATAATCGCTTTTAGTAGCCAAATTTACAATATTATTTTTATTATCTTTCACTAAATAACAGCTTAGCCTACCAGAAGGTTGAGAAAAATTCCCTAAAGCAACGCATAAATACGATTTTTTCATCTCATGAGATTTTAGTTGTTCTGTTAAGCGGGAAGCACATTTAGTTGTTTTTGCAAACACCATAACTCCCCCTGTTGGTCTATCTAATCTATGCACTAAACCTAAGAATACATTTCCAGGTTTATTATCTCTTTCCTTTATATATTGTTTAATTCCTCTCAATAAATCCATATCTTCACTTTCATCTTCTTGTACAGGCATATTTTGAGGTTTTATTATTACTAGCAAATGATTATCTTCATATATGATATCTGGTATAAATTTCATATTCTTCCTTTTATTAATGCAATCTTGTGAGAGCTGTACAACCGCAAGGCAAAATAATTCCTGTTTGATTAGTGTTTATTCCTATTTCATAAGCTTCTGCCTTTCCTTTAGGAAAAACACAATTTAATATATTTGCCATAACTGTAGGCTGTAAACCTGTAGTGTAGCTATTTATTAACACCATTAAAGCATCACTACTTACTACATTTTTAACAAGTTTTACAAAATTAAATATATTATCCTCTATTTTCCACATTTCTCCTTTTGGGCCTCTTCCAAAGCTTGGAGGATCCATAAGGATTATATCATAACTATTGCCTCTTCTAATTTCTCTTTCTACAAATTTTTGGCAATCTTCATTTATATATCTAATATTATTCACATCATTTAATTTTGCATTTTCTTTAGCAATATCAATCATGCTTTTAGCAGCATCTACATGAGTTACGCTTGCCCCTGCTTTAGCACATATTACACTAGCAGCTCCTGTATAAGCAAACAAATTTAAAACTTTTATAGGACGTTTAGCTTTATGAATTATATCAATAAGCATGTCCCAATTTACAGCTTGTTCTGGAAATAAACCTAAATGCTTAAAACTCATTGGTTGAACTTTAAACTTATATTCACGCCAATTTATAATCCAAGATTGTGGTAATTTTGAATAAAATTTCCATTCTCCCGATTTATTTTCAGTTCTATGATAATAAGCATCAATTTTATATTTAGTTAAATCCTTATCTGTATTCCATATAATTTGAGGGTCTGGTCTTAATAAAATAAATTTTCCCCACTTTTCTAGCTTTTCACCATTACCTGTATCTATAACTTGATATTCCTGCCAATCTTTTGCAGTCTTCATACATTTCTCCTAATCTAACAAAAACATTCTTTCCGTCATCTTTAATTTTAATTTAATATACATCAAATTCTTTTTAAATTCAATAGTTTTAAAAAAATTAATACACGTCTAACACTTTTTGCATTTGAATTACATCATCTTTTGTTATAATTCCTAATGGAGGATAATTTGCACTTCCATTGCGAGATATTAATACTATAAGCAACTTATTATTAGTTTCAAATAAATTCATTACTTGTTCTATAGATATTTTTTCATCTACTACACAATAATAATGCTCATTTCCAAGTTCTTTAACAATAGATCCAACAGAAGTTTTATCTATAAATTTTTGAACATTTTCACCTTTTAATAAATGATTACCTAAAATATCCATTAAACGCTGGCCGTTTAATACACCTATTAAAACATTTTTATCGTATACTGGCAAATTGCTATACCCACTTCTTGCCATTAATTTTATAGCTTCTGAAAGTAAATCATCCCCATTTACACATATTACTTCTCTAGTGCTAATTTTATCGTAAGCTAAAGGTGGAGTTGATATCAATTTTGCTATTCCTTCCATTTTTTTTACAACGCTTTCGTGTGGTTCTGCTATAACAAAATTAGAATTTCCTTTATGAACTATTGCATTACGCAATCTGCCATAATCAATTAAATCATCTTCATATTTACGAACTACTGAATTTAACAATACAGTCTTTCGTATTACTTCACTAAAATTTAGACTTCTTTTTAATCCATATATACTTCTTAAAGATGAATCTATTAAATTGTATGCAGAAATAAATCTAGCTGCATTTGAAACCTGCTTCATCGTCAAATACTCCTTAGTTAAATTATATTTTATTATAACATATTGCCTAATTAATATCAAATAAATTTTACACTTATTTTTAATGTAAAATGTATGATTTATTTAATTAATTTTTATTTTTAATTATCCAATTTTAAATATCCACTATTGTTTACTATTAAAGTTTGCCCTATAAACAGGCGTTTAGAAGTTAAAGCATTCTGTTTTGCTAAATTTTCTATTGTTGTATTATATTTATTTGCAATAGTTTCAAGCGTTTCCATAGGTTTTACAACATGTAAAATATTGTATTTTTTCATTATTTTAATAACCTCTCCCTCATAAAAATCAACACTAGAATTATTGCGAACTATTGCATTTGCACTAATAGAAAATTTGTTTAAAATTGTATTCAAATTATCATTTTTATTTAGTTGCACCCAAACAAAATCACCATCATCACATTTTATAATTTCCATAATAATTTATATGAAAATCGTATAAATTTAAACACTAAACTATATACATAGATGTAGGAAAAGTTCGAAAAAAATAGTATTTAAATAATTTTTTCGCCTAAAAACTTTTTTAAAAGGTAATTATGAGTGAAATTAAATCAATATTAAAAACTGTATCTATGATAACCATTTTTTCTGTTATCACACGCATTTTTGGATTTATTTTTAGAATATTTTTATCTAGAAAATTAGGTGCTGAAGGATTAGGTATATATCAAATTGCATCTTCTATAATGGGTATATTTATGACACTTGTAGCAAGCGGAATACCTTTAGTAACAGCGAAAATGTGTGCTAGCTATAATCATACAAAAGAATATGATAAGAAAAATATATGTGTAACATCAGCAACTGTAATTGCTTTAACTATAAGTATTATTTCTACATTAATAATAATTTTATTTCAAAATGTATTTAATAAATTTATAGGAAATGCTATTGTGGTAGAACTTATGATTATTATGTGTCCTGCCATTATTTTTAGTTCAGTATATGCTGTATTTAGAGGGGCTTTGTGGGGTAAAAAATCTTTCTTTTGGATAAGTTTCACAGAGTTTGTTGAACAAATTGTAAGATTAATTCTTACTTTTATAATGCTATATTCTATTCATGATGTGTTTACAGCATCTAAAGTTACAGCTAAAGCCTTTTCTATCACTTGCTTTATTTCTGCCGCATTAGTAGCTATTATATATTTTATTGATGGTGGAAAATTAAAGTTTAAAAAAGGGCAATATTTATCCTTAATTAAAAGTTCTAGCCCTATTACAGGAGTTAGAATTGCTTCTAGTTTAATTCAACCTTTAACTGGAACTATTATTCCAGCATTACTTATCAGTATAGGATATAGTTCTAGTCAAGCTATTGGAGAATATGGAATACTTATGGGAATGACCTTTCCTCTATTATTTGTTCCTTTATCTGTTGTAGGACCTTTAAATATAGTATTAGTACCAAAAATATCTACACTAAAAGTATGCAATAAATATGATGAAATAGCTTCAAATATTGAAAATTCAATAAACGCCTCTCTATTTTTATCAATGATACTTATTCCTCTATTTTTGTCTTGTGGAGATTTAATAGGTATTGTATTATTTGACAATCTTCAAGCTGGAATTTATCTGCAACTTTCAGCAGTATGCGTGTTACCAATAGTATTGTCTAATATTACAAGTAGCGTTCTTAATGCTTTAAGTTTAGAAACAAAATCCTTTATCAATTACCTCATAGGTTCTATAATATTATTTGTTTGTATATTTGCTTTAACTCCTATTATTAAAATAAATTCTGTAATTGTAGCATTTTACTTGTCAATGGGAGTTACTTCTTTACTTAATTTTAGAACAATAAAAAAAGAAGTACCCATGCTTAGCCATAAAATACTTTTAAATTTATTTAAATATGCTCTTATAATACTTCCCACCTCACTTATAGGGCATTTTGTTTCAAATATATTATACCACTTTATACCAGCATTTTTTGCAGGAGTTGTTGGAGGAGGATTATCAATAATATTAACTTTAATTTTATTGCAATTATTTAAAATTTATTCTGCACCATTTGACATGATTAAAACTATTTTAAAAAAGAAAAGTAAAAAAATGTAAAAATTTAAAATTAGTGTAATTTAAAGTGTAAATAATTTTTTGACAAAAATAATAATATATGCTATATTCAAAATATGGGTTATGTTTTAAATAAAGATTGGAGTGAGATATTAGCAAAAAATATTGATGTTGACTTTAAAAAAAAGTTGTTTGATTTTATCAATCATGAATATGCTACAAAAACAGTTTATCCTCCTAAAGAAAAAATATTTAATAGTTTAAATTATGTTCCTTTAAATAAAATTAAAGTAGTTATTATAGGTCAAGATCCTTATCATACTCAAGGGCAAGCTGATGGGCTTGCTTTTAGTTGTGCAAACGGCACTCCTCAACCTTCACTCAATAATATATTCACTGAAATAGAAAATGATTTGGGAATAAAGATGAGTGGTAAAACTCAATTAGAGACATGGGCTAAACAGGGAGTTTTATTATTAAATACTTCTCTTACTGTAGTGGCAGGTCAACCAACTTCTCATTCTAAATGCGGCTGGCTAACTATTACAAGAGAAATTGTTAAAATTATAAATCAATGTGATCAACCTATAGTATTTATGCTTTGGGGAGGACATGCAAAAAGCTTTATGGATTTATTAACAAATCCTAAACATTTAGTTTTAACCGCCGCCCACCCTAGCCCTCTTTCAGCATATAACGGATTTTTTGGTTGCAAACATTTTAGTAAATGTAATGAATTTTTAATAAAAAATGGAGTAACTCCTATAGATTGGCAGTTATAAATGTATTTTTGAAAATTATTGAAAATTTATTGACAGAACAATTATATTATGATAACATAATTTACATGAAAACTATTATTGCAAACATTATTATAATAATTAATACATAAGCAATTATCGCTATATGTAATGTTTTGCAAGGAAACTACCATATAGCGTATGGTAGTTTTTTATTATTTTACAATATATCATTTTAAAATTATAGCTATTAGAAAAATTATAAGGAGTAAATATGAGAAAAGAACAAGGAATTCCTAATTTTATAGCAAACGAAGAAGAAGTATTAAAATTTTGGGAAGATAATCAAATTTTTAATAAATTAAAAGCTAAAAACAAAAAAACAGGTAAATATTACACTTTATTAGATGGCCCTATCACAGCTAACTATAACATGGGGCTTCATCATGCTTTTGCACGAACTTTTAAAGATGCTACTATTAAATACCGTGCTTTAAAAGGCTATGACCAGCATTATCAAAACGGATTTGATGCTCATGGTTTGCCTGTTGAAGTAGGTGTTGAAAAAGAGCTAGGAATAAATAGTAAAAAAGAAATTGAAGAATACGGCATTGCTAATTTCGTAGATGCTTGTTTAAATCGTGTAAATAAATATTCTAATTTAATCACTCAATCTTCTATTAGATTAGGACAATGGATGAATTGGGAAGATAGCTATTATACTAACAGTGATAATAATATAACTGCTATTTGGCATTTTTTAAAGCAGTGTTCTCTTAAAAATATGATAGGGCAAAAATATCGCCCAATGCCATGGTGTACACGTTGCGGAACCAGCTTAAGTGAACATGAAATGAGTGATGCAGACGCATATAGAAATGATGATTGTCTGGCTGTATTTATTAAATTGCCATTAAAAGAAATTGATGCCAAAATTTTAGTATGGACTACTACCCCTTGGACTTTATCTAGCAATGTTGCAATAGCTGTAAACCCAGAACTTAATTACAGTTTTTGTCAGGTTAAAAGTGATAGCTCTCCTATTATTGTATGCGAATCTGCTATTAAAGTATTAAAAGATGATATTGTAAAAATTATAAAAACAGTTAAAGGCAGTGAACTTGTAGGTTATAGCTATGAGACCTGTTTTGAAGAATTACCTCAACAGCAATTTACCCATAAAATTGTAGCATGGGAAGCTGTAGATTCTAATGAAGGTTGTGGGGCTGTTCATATAGCTCCTGGTTGTGGTGCAGAAGATTTTGACCTAGGTTTGAGTTTAGGATTAGAGCAAATAATTCCTATAGATGAAGCTGGAAATTTTTATGATGATTTTGGATTTTTATCTGGACTTAATGCCAATAAAGATGAAACTCGTGATTTGATTTTTAACCAACTTAAAGACCGCAACAAACTATATTACTACCACAACTACACTCACCGTTATCCTCATTGCTGGAGATGTAAAAGCCCACTATTATTTAGATTAATTCGTGAATGGGTAATTAAAGTAGACGACATTCGCCCTAAATTAATTGAACAAGCTGATACTGTAGAATGGAATCCTGAATTTTTGGGTAAAAGAATGAAAGATTGGCTAACAAATATGGGAGATTGGTCTATATCTCGTCCAAGATATTATGGATTGCCTTTACCATTCTATCCTTGTAAACATTGTGGAAAAACTACTGTAGTTGGAAGTATTGAAGAATTAAAAAGTTTAGCTGTAGATGTTGAAAAAGTTAATAATATCCCTCACTTACATAGACCATATATTGATGAAATTAAAATCAAATGCCCACACTGCCAAAATATTGTGGAAAGGATTAAAGATGTGGGAGATTGCTGGTTAGATGCTGGTATAGTTCCTTTCAGTACGAAAAAATATTTCACAGATAAAGACTTCTGGCAAAAAAACTTTCCTGCAGATGCTGTAATTGAAGGTAAAGAGCAAGTAAGACTTTGGTTCTATTCTATGTTGCTTATGAGTGTAGTCCTTACAGGTAAAACACCTTTCAAAAAAGCAATGGGTACTCCTATGTTATTAGCACAAGATGGTAAAAAACTTTCTAAATCAAGCCCAAACAACATACCTTTAGACACTGTGTTTAATGAAATTGGAGCTGACCTTGTTAGATACAATTTTGTAAACACTCCTCTAATTAGTGATGTAAAATTTGGATACGAAACTATAGATGAAGTGCGTAGGAAAATATTGAATTTATGGAATAGCTATCTTTTCTACAATACTTATGCAAGTATTGACGAACCTGATTTAACAGGCTATAATTTATCTATTGAATCTTTATCTGTTAGTGATAAATGGCTAATTGTGAGAACTAACCAATTTGTAAAGAATTGCGATATTGCTTACGATAAAAACGAATTTGGTCAAGTGACTAGTGAATTTGAAAAATTCATAGATGAAGTGTCAAATTGGTATATTAGAATTAATAGACGTAGATTTTGGAAGGGAGATAATGGAATTGACAAACTTAATGCTTATTTTAGTCTAAATTATGCTATTAAAAATATTGCAATAGTTCTTGCCCCTATTACCCCATTCTTAAGTGAATATTTATGGCAACATTTAATTAGAGAACTTGATAAAAATGCTGAAGAAAGTGTAATGTTGGCAAGCTTTGGAGAGAATTTAATAAATATTGAAGATGAAAATTTAATAAATCAAACAAATTTAATTCGTGATATTATAACCCTTACTCAACGTCTTAGAAATGAAAAACAAATCAAAGTTAAACAACCTCTAAAAACTTTATATATATGTGGAGAGGAAAAAATTAAAATAGCTGTAGATTTGTATGAAACAATTTTAAAAGATGAATTGAATATAAAAAATATTGTAATTGAACAAAACCAAAACAAATTTAATGATGAATATTTAATGATTGACCTTAGAAAAGCAGGTTCAGTTCTTAAAGGAGATGTTCAAAAGGTTAAAAATGAGTTATCTAACTGTAATGATGTAATGAAAACTTACGTGGCAGGCTTCCATTCTGGAAATGTTAATATTTGCGGATACAATCTTGATAGCAACCTATTTATTCTTCAAACTAAAGCAAAGCCAGATTATGTAATTGCCAATGTAGATGGAATTACTGTTGTGCTAGATATTACCATTGACAAAGATTTATTGTTAGAGGGCTTATCTAGAGAGTTAATTAGAGCATGCCAAGTTATGCGTAAAAATGCAAATTTTGATGTAGCTGACAGAATTATTGTAGATTTTGATACAAATAGTGAGGATTTATTAGAAGTATTAAATAAATATGCAGATAAAATAAAAGCTGAATTACTTGCCACTGAAATCACTCACCTTGACAATTTTGACACTGAAGAAAAAACTGAAATTGCTGAAGACCAAATATTAATCCGTATGAAAAAAGTTTAAGTGTAAATATTTAAAAATTGATTTTATACTCATTTTGTATAAAATCAATTTTTTTATCATTACTAATACAATTAAATTTATTTTTAATTTGTGATAGAGAAAATAAATATTTTCAAAGCGGTGTTTGATAAACACTCCTTGTTTACTTTGTGCAAAAATATTTTTACCCCCCCCCTTAAAGTATTAACAAAACTTAAATTTTTCAATTTCATTTAGTTCTTCAAAATAAAATTTCACAAGTTCATCTTCGTTTTCGCCAGCTTGAATTCTTTTTACCATTTCAGCAATTTTCTTATTTATTTTTTCAAGTCTGTAAAACTTATCAATTCCTAAATCTTTTTTAGTCATATCAAGGTGGGATTGCCAAGCTTTGTCAATTTCTGCTTTTGTTTTAGCAGGCTTACTTAAATCTAATATGTATCTATAATCTCCATCATCATCGTAGCCATCGTATTCGAATCCGTTTTTAATCATAGCCTTGTATGAACTATAATTCTCAATATCAGCGCCGCCATTTAATGTTTTTACACCTTCATTTTTAGCAAGTTCTATCATTATACTAATGATTTCTACGCCATAACCATTATACCAATGTTTTAGTAATACATTAAAACCAAAATCCCAACATTCGTTAGTTTCGCTTCGGTAATATTTACCAAATCGGCAGGTGCCAATAATTTCGCCTGTTGCTTTATCAATAGCAACTCGAAAATACATACAATCATTATAATCGCTCAAATCTTGGAATGTTGGTTCTGCTGTTTTTGACAATTCTTCAACCGATCCTTTGGCATCTTTCATTGCATTATACCTAGCATTAAATGGATTATCCCAGCTTTTAGCTACAATTTCTTTTTCTTGTTCTGTTAAACTTGAAAATGGTTTAAATACCAACCTTTCGCTTTCAAAGATCTCTTTTATCATGATTTTTCTCCTAAATTTAGGATATCATATTATTTAATATTTGTAAAGATGTTTTTGATTGATTTTTGAGATTTGTCAAACATTTTTCAGTATTTTTTTGAAAAAATTTTATTTTTTTTGAGAGAAGTAGTTTTTGAGGTTAAAAATGCGTAAAAATACAGGAATTTATTGATATATTTTACTAATTTATTAAAGTAAAGTCAAAGAAAACTGAATAATTTTTGTGTTTAGACAATAAAAAACCTATTCCCCCCCCCCCTCTCATATTTAATATTCTAAAATAGCAATAGATGTGGCTATTGTATTTGTATGTGAAATACTAATATGTATATTTTTAATATTATTTTCAATAAAATATTGCTTTAACCTAGAAGTAATATTTATATATGGAACTCCTTTCGATGTATGTAAAACTTCAATTTTATTCAATGCTAATTCTAATCCATTTAACGCTTTTATGCATGCCTCTTTTGCACACCAGATACCAGCAAAATGCAAATATGAATTTTGATAACTATTACAATAATTTATCTCGTTTTTAGTATACACTCGTTCAATTAAATGTGGAGTTAAATTTTTAAATCTTTCTACTTCTTCAATATCAATTCCTATCATAATTTCCTTTTATTAAAATTAATTAAAATATTTTAATAATTCTATATTAATAAATATTTAAATTAAAATATTTAATTAAAAATATTATTTTCTTATTATTTTACACTAAAAATAGCTATTTTTTACATTTTTATTAATTATTTGATTTTATTAATTTTTTATATTTTTTTATTAATTATTTTTATAATTATTTTTTAAATAATTTAATGTTTTATTTATAACGTCATAATCAAATCCTTTATAGTTTAAATGGCGTAAAAGTTTAGCAATATTTTCTTCTGTGTAAGGCTTTGTTTTCATAAATTTTTCTGCTGTTTTAACAGCTACATCATACTCATCAAAATCTTCCAAACAGGTTTTAGCAATTTCTTTATCTACACCCTTTTGCATTAATTTATTTGTAATTGCACGTTTACTTAAACTTGATTGTTTTAACTCTACAAATGCATGAGCAAAATTTTCATCGTTAACCACTCCATATTCTTTACATTTATCTATTACTTGAGATATAACATTATATTCATATCCCTTTTTACGCAAATAATCTTTTAATTGTTTAACAGTTATCAATTTAGTAGAAATATAATTCATTGCTAAATTAGTAGCTATAATTATATTGCTTTCAAAAATTAAATTTTGCAATTCTTCTAAAGATAGTTGACCATTTGTTCTTAAACCATGCTTTACTATAACATCGCTATGCAATATATAATCGTTTCCTTCAATTTGAACAATAAATACATTGGCATTTCTGTTTGATTTTAACGAAATTTTTTCTATAAGCATGTTTGCACCTCTTATGAATAATATTTTAACATATTTATTAAAGAAAAACAAATTTAATTGTATACAAATTCAAATTATTATGATATAATATTTTCATGGGTAAAAATTACAATAAATGTCCTAGATGTGGAAATAAAACTGCTTCAAACTTTCCTAAATGTGGAGTTTGTGGGCTTAATTTTAAAAAATTTGCCACAGCTACAAATAGTGAAGCAAAAAGTGCCATTAGAATGGGAGAGCGTGAACGTGTGTTATATTCTACCACTCCCCCATACGATATTAATAAAACTAATGTTTTAATAATGGCAATATTTGGAGGCTGGTGCGGAATACATTATTTTTCCATTGGAAGATTTTTAAAAGGAATATTCCAAATAATAGGCTTTATTTTTGGTATGATATATTGTGTTTATAGAATGAATGGTAATTCTTTAAATGGTTTTATAGGAAATTTAGTGTTAGTTTTAGGAATAATATGGGTAATAACTATATTGTTATGGATAACAGATATTGTAAAAATAATATTTAATAAGTTTAAATATCCTGTATCTTTACCTTACTCTAATAAAAATGAAAAAGGAGAATAAAAAATGGCTACAGTAGTTGTGGGTTTAAGTGGAGGTGTTGATTCAGCTGTTTCAGCTTTATTGTTAAAACAGCAAGGCTATGATGTAATAGGAATGTTTATGGTAAATTGGGAAGAAACAGACCCTAATGGAGTTTGCTCTTCAAAAGATGATTTTGAAGATGTAAAAAGAGTTGCTGATGCTATTGGAATTCCTTATTACACAGTTAATTATAGTAAAGAATATTGGGATAGAGTGTTTGAATATTTTTTAAAATCTTATAAAGAAGGCAGAACTCCAAATCCTGATGTATTATGCAATAAAGAGATAAAATTTGGTCCATTTTTAAATCAAGCTATGCAACTAGATGCAGACTATATAGCTACTGGGCATTATGCAAAAAAAGTAGTTAGAAATGGCATTTCATATTTATATAAAGCTAAAGATTTAAATAAAGATCAAACATATTTTTTAAATCAATTATCTCAAGAACAATTATCAAAAGTTATATTCCCTTTAGCAGATATTACAAAGCCAGAAGTAAGAGAAATTGCAAAACAGAACAATTTAGTAAACGCTTCAAAAAAAGATTCAACAGGAATATGTTTTATTGGAGAAAGAAATTTTAGAAAATTTTTAAAAGAATATATACCAATGCAAAAAGGTAAAATTTTAGACCTTGATGGAAATGTTGTTGGTGAACATGATGGAGTTATGTACTATACTATTGGGCAAAGAAGAGGTTTGAATATAGGCGGAAAAGCAGATCATGATAATGATAGATGGTTTGTAGTAAAAAAAGATGTAAAAAACAATATTTTATATGTGAATTGCGGAGAATGTCCTGAAATGTTTTCAAATAGTTTAATCGCCTCTTCTTTTAATTGGATTAGTGGGTGTCCTGGCAAAGAATTTGATTGTTTTGCTAAATGTCGTTATCGTCAACCAGACCAAAAAGCTCATGCAAAAGTGCTTGATAATGGAGATGTTTTATTAACATTTGATAAACCTCAAAGAGCTATTACTCTTGGACAATTTGCTGTATTATATGCAGAAGATGGAATGTGTTATGGTGGCGGAGAAATTATCGAAACTCATTAATTTTAAATAAATATTTTTTTCATTGACAGAATAAAGGGGTAATTATGTCAGAACAAGATTTGAAACAAAATGTAAAAGTGTATCCTTGGTATAGAGCATTTGCCTATGACTTTTTGTTTCTATGGACAATTTCAATATTATATCTTACAGAGGTTAAAGGATTTAGCTATTCACAAACCATATTGTTAGACGGAATTTTTATGTTAGCCTCATTTCTATTGCAAATACCTGTTACAAAACTCATAAAAAAAATTGGCAGAGCTCATTCTGCTCAATTAGCTAGTGTAGCCAGCATAATATTTGTAGCAATATATATTTGGGGAAATTCTCTTTGGATTTTTATATTTGCTAATGTACTATATGGATTTAGCACCTCTATTAGAAATATTACTGATGTAGAAATACTTTCCATTACATTAAAAAAATTGCGCAAAAAAAATGATTATTCTCGCATTGAGGGGAAAGGAATGTTCTGGTATTATGTAATAGAGGGCTTAACTTCTATCATTGCTGGATATCTATATGAATTTGTTAACCCTTACGCCCCTATAATATCTACTGGAATATGTGCTATTATTTTACTGTTATTATCATTTGTTATAAAAGATCCTCTTGATGAAGAAGAACAAGATGTTCACGAACAAATTGAAAGCAACAAAAAAGAACGTGAACCTTCTTATAAAACATTGTTTAAACGTCCTTTTGTAATATGGATGGCTATATTTACTTTTTGTTTTTTAGGTATTGCTAGTGTACATCAAACATTAACTAAAGTATATTTACAAGATGCAAATATTCCAGCTTATTTATTTGGTTACATTTTTTGTGTATACAAATTAATTTCTGCTATTGCATCAAAATTTCAATTTAAATATGAATTAAAACGTGGAGTAAAAAGCCTTATTTATTGCTGTGCCATGATGATATTCACATATATATCTTGTGCTATTATATATTGGATTAATCCAAAAGCAATATTATCATTAATTATAGCATTAATTTTATTTGCTTCTCAATATTTTGCAAGAGCAGTATTTAGAATTGCTGTGAAAAACTATATTAATGCTTGCGTTTCAAAAAATTCCCTTACAAAAACTTTCTCTATATATTCAATGGCAGAAAGTTTAGGTTTTGCATTTGTAACATTTCTAACATCAATTATTATGGAAATTAGCGGAAATAGTTATGTTATTACTAATTTTTCATTAGTAGCATTGTTTATAATTCCACTTATAATAAGTGCAATATATTTCATTAGAGCTTTAGTAAAAAATTATACAATTCGTTGCACAATTATAAGAAAAGATATTGAGTGAATTTAAGTTTTATTTAGCATCTCTTTTTAAATTAAATGATTTTAAAATATCTTCCAAATTTTCAGTAGGATTAAGAGCTTCATTTATATCAAAACCTGAACTAGATGGTGTTGAAGCATATATATTTTCAATATCCCCCACACTGCTAGGTAAACTTGTTTTTCTTTTTATAACTTTCACTTCTTTTTTAGCATCTATATATTTTACTACATTATCAAGCAGTTTCTTTATAGGATTCTCTTTATTATCTTTTATATCAGTAGAAGTTTCACTTTTACTATTACTATATACAGCATTTTTAAATTTTTCAGCCATACTTTTTAACTTGCTGTCTTTTTTCAATTCTGGATATTTTTCATATAAACTATTAAGCACTTGCTCTAATCTCATATATAAAAGACGAGAGCGTTGAAGATCTAATTCATATAATTTTCTTCTACTATTTTCTAATTGATTATTTCTTTCTACTGCAAAAATAATAGCAGAAGATATGCTCTGTTCTTTTGCTTGGTAAGCTTTTATCTGCTCATTCAACTTATTTATATTATCTTTTTGTTCTTCAATTTTTGCCTTCAAAATAGCAATCTCATCTTTTAAATTGTTGTTACCCATCTTACTTTCTCCTACTAAATAAAATATTATTTATTAATATAAACACAATTATCCATGCCAGCATTATAATTAACATTACCCACCATCTATATAAATCAAATTGAAAACATAAAGCAATAATAAATAATCCTAAAAATAATACTGTTAATTTTTTTTGTGCTGGTAATTTAAAATAAAAGCCTGTAATAAAACATGCAACTCCAATTCCTAATAATATATATTGCCACAAATCAGCATAGCCATAAGGAGTAAAATAAGTTAATATACTAATTATTCCAAATGAAAATATACTAATTCCCAAAAACAAGCTGGAGTCAATTTTAAAGCAAAATCCTCGAATGATTAAACTTAAGCCATATACAAGCATAGTTATTGAAAAACATATACCTAAATATGAAAATTTATCATTAGGAACAACTAAATCAAGGATTAAACATACTATAGCTACAACTACTGTGGTGATGTAAAATATACTACTCTTTTTGTTCATATCTCTCACCTTTTCGTTTCTTAATATAATTATAGACTAAAATACTAATTCCTATAACAATCATTATAGCACTAATTAATTGAGATACTCGAATATTGCCTATGTATAATGAATCTGTTCTTAATCCTTCTATCCATAATCTACCAAGCCCATAATAAGCTAAATAAAATCCTGTAGTAGTGCCCAGCTGTTTATTTTTATTAAATACAATCATTATAAGTATGAAGCCTATTATATTCCATACACTTTCATAAAAAAATGTAGCCAAATGCCATTCGTCTTGTGGGAAAGCATCTATTTTAACTGCAAAAGGAAACCACTGCCAATCAGGATCTGTAACCAAATTTCCATACGCTTCTTGATTGAAAAAATTTCCCCAACGCCCTAAAGCTTGCCCTAGAATTAATGCAGGAGCTATTACATCAAATAGTTTTATAATAAGCTTAAAATCTCGCTTAAACATAGCAAATATAATTATGGCAATAATTCCTCCAATAACTCCTCCATATATCGCCAATCCACCACTTCTAATATCCCAAAAAGTTTTAAAGGTGTAAGACACATCGCTAAATATACAATAATAAATTCTGGCACCTAATATAGCAAATGGAATAATTAATATGGCAAGTATTATAATGTCATCAGGATTTAATCCTCTTTTTTTTGCTAAATGTTGAGACAAAAATATGCCTATAAGTATAGCAAAGGCAATAATCATACCATAAAACTTAATTTCAAAACCAAATATTGTTATTCCATCAACCATTAAATAACTCATATAATAAAAGTATAACATTCTTCGCAATTTTATGTCAAGCAAATAAATATATTACGAATAAAGATGGCTGAATATAAAAAATAGAGAGGCAATTTATCCTCTCTATTTTTATAAAGCTTATATTATATAATCTTTATTTTTATGATTACGTTTCCAATCTTCTGTTAGTTGTTTTAATTTCTTATCACTAACTTTGGCAAGCTGTTTAACTTCTGAATCATACAATGTTTTCATATACGTGCGTTTTTCTCTAAGTTCATCAATAGTATATTGATTAAAGTCTTGCTGTCTTAAAACATCTACATAACCACGCAAAGCTTCAATATGAGAATTTGTTTTATTCTCTTTTTCTTCTGTATAATCGCAGTGAGCTTCCACTTTATCTGCCAAATTAGCCAAAGAACGCAAAGCTCTCATATAATCTCTATTAGCGTTTTGATGAGCAATATGTTCTGCTACAGAGTTTTTATTATCTTCAACTTCTTGTTGCAAGTCTTTTACAGTTTTCTTTAAGTTTATATTCTCACTAGACAAATCTTCTACTGCATTTAAATTTACTTTATTGTCAGATTTAATATTTTCTAATTCTTTTTGAGTATTATATAAATCTTCATATAATTGATCTACAGTGCTTGACATTTTTGAATAATTAGAAGCCACTTCTCTATTTTCATTTTCAAGCTTTTGATTTCTATTTTTAGCAGTATTTAATTCAGCTTTAAGAGTAGCATTTTCCTTAAATTGATCCATTAATTCTTTATGAGAAGTTTCAAATTTATTAGACATGTCTTTTAAAGCTTTCTCATATTCTGTATTTGTTTTCTTTAATCTTTCATTTGATTTTTTTGAACGATTCAAGCTATCCGTTTGTTTTGCAAGTTGATTTTCTAATTGTTTTGCACTTGAATAAGATGTATCTGCCTCCTGTTCTACTTCATACCAGCCAGCAATAGCTCTATCTCTTTCATCTTCTGCTTGACGAAGTTTTTGCCTTGTTTCTTTATTTTCTTGTAATGCTTCTGTATAAGAATTGATGGCTGTAGCTAAATCTTGACTTAATTGCTTATTCTTATTTGCCTTATTTCTAGCAATATTAGTAACTCTTGTTAACTTGTCTTTTTGTTTAGCATTTTCTTCTAAAGCTTTATTTAATTCACTATTTTTCATTTCTGCATTTTGTTGTAAAATAGTAATTTCATCGCCTAAATGCTTATTCTCTTGTTCATAAGCTTCTAGTTCACCTTTTAATTTTTCAGCTCTCTTTGAAGCTTCTATAGCTTTTGAAGATAATTCGCCTACTTGTTCATTTAAATCAACATTTTCTTTGTTTAAATCGTTAATAGTATTTTGTTGAGCTATATTTTCATTCTGCAACTCTTTGTTTTGACTTCTTTTATTAAGTGCTAATTTTGTAGCTGTAGCATGCTTAGCTTGTTCTTTTGCTAATAACTGTTTGTTCAAAGCTTGCAATGTTGTATATAAATAATTTAAAGATGTTTTATACTGTCCAAATTCTTCATCAGTTAAATTTTTACTATCTTTAAAATGTGTAACCTTATCTATGTGAGCTGAAATTATTGGTTTGTTCTTCAAATTTATTCCATCAAAAGCTTCAATTATTTTATCAGCTCTTTCATTTAATTCTTGTACTTGAGTTTTATAAGCTTGAACATTTTCAAACCAAGCTTCATTTCTTTCATCTATCGCTTTAAAAGTTTTTTGACGCTTTGCAGTCAACTTTTCTCTTTGATCTTGTATTGTATTTTTAGCTTTATTGTATTTAGCTGTTAATTCATTAATATTTTGTCTAATGCTATCTAATTCTTCTTGATTAATCTTTTTACCTCTTGCAATAAATGCTGAATTTATATCCTCTTGAGATTTTTCTACAAGTTCATCAAGATTCATTTTAGCTATTACGCTATCTTCACGATTTTTAGACAACATAGCTTTTTTCATATTTTCAATAGACTGATTTAAAGCTAATTTATTTTTTTCAAGCTCTCTTGGCATAGATTGAGCAATTAATTCTGCTGTTCCAATTAAAGCTACGTATGATTTATAATTTTTAATCTGTTCAACAAGTCTGCGTTGTTGTAAATTTAATTTACTAACATCTCCATCATATCTAATTAATAAATTTATTGCATCTAAATATTCGTTATATTGTTCATTAATTTTTGTTTCTGCTTTAATAGTTTGCTCACGTTCTTTAATTAAATCTTTATTAAGGTCTAATTCATACATATTGGAATATTGCTTAAATGACAAATCTTTATCTTTCATGTTCTTCAACATTAAAATTTTCTTGTTTTGTTCATCTGCATCTATTCCATAACCTAACAAGCAACCTTTACGCATACTATCAACAATCAATTTTTTATAAGGGTTAAATCCTTGACGTTTTGAAGCTAATTCTTTAGTACATTCAGCTATTCTATCCATAATAGAATAATATTTTTCTAAATTAGCTATATCCAAATCTGTTTTAGATGACTTTTTATTTATATAATTTATCTTATCTGTGTAGTATAAGCCTTGCTCAAGTATGTATTTCAAGCCATGGTAAGATATTTGTTCGTGTTCTTTTTTAAGTTTTTTCAAAGTTCTGCGAGATACTTCTTCAGACTCAACAATATATTCACTAAGATTAGGATTTTCCTGTAATACACTTCTATATTGATTAGATTTATCAAGATTTTCTCCAGCTAGCTTTTCCAATTTCTTTCTAGATATTTTTTGTCCGCTTAATACAAATCCATCTTCATCTGTTTGCGCATCAAGGAATTGGCTATATTTATCAAAATCTTTCCTACTATTTTTAGCCAATCTTTTTAAACCAGAGCGAGTTATAGGTTTTTCATCTACAACAAACATTTTTTGATTAGGCAAACGTTGTAACATCTCTTCATATTTTTCAGCATTAGCTTTAGCATTATTTGCTAATTGAACTAACTCTGAATGTAATATTTTTTCACTAAAAGTTCTTTTGTTGGGATTATTTTGCAACATTCTAGTATATTCATTTGCTTTTTGAGTAGTCATATCTAAGTTATTTTTTAAATCTTTTCTAGATATACGATTCTCTAAAGTAAATGTATTAGTATTTTTTTGAATATCCAACATCATTGCATATTCACGAGCTTTATTTTCATTTTCTAAAACTACTTCAATAGCACCATGTGAATTTTTTACTCCACCTAATCCCATTGATTTAAAACGAGTTTTAGATAAATTTTTACCATACACTACTCCGCTATATATTCCTTGCGATAAAGCTCCAGCAGTCACTCCATAACTTGCTATATTACCTACAGTAATAGCTGTAGTTAGCCCTGCTCCCAAAGCTATACCACCTGTAGCCAAACCTACAATTCCTAATCCAGCAATAACTCCAACACTAGTTAAAGCTCCCCAACCCAATTTAGGCATAAAGCCTTTGAAAAATCTTTTGATATTATTATCATATCGAATAGTATATTGATTTATATTAAAATTATTGCCTAACTCATCTATTCTTAAAATTTCATCTCTATCTGTTGCCATAAGTTAATCCCCCTTACCACATTAATATTATTTTAACATAATTTTATTAATTGTCAATCCTTTTTTTTAAAATTGTATATTTAGACATAAATTTTATATTAATACTTATTTTTATGCAAATACACATAAGTTTATTATATATACTTAAATATGCCGGTTAAATGTGAAATAAATTTATATAATAAATAATAAAAAATTCATAGTTATGTCTATGAATTTTCTATATTCTATTTATTTTTTTCATAATCTAAAACTATATCTACAATAGTTTGAGCCACCTGATCTGGAGTTTGACAAGATGTATCAATCAATACAGAATTCTCTGGAACAATAAGTGGAGCAATTTTTCTAGTTCTATCCAATACATCTCTCTCTATAATTTGCTTATATATAGCATCAAAATCAACATTTTCACCCTTTGCTATCATCTCGTCAAAACGCCTTTTAGCTCGAATTTTAACTTCACAATCAATAAAAAATTTATAATCAGCATTAGGAAAACAAAAGCTTCCCACATTTCTACCTTCTATAACAACTGATGAATCTTTTGGAATAGATTGAATCATTTCGCTTGCCTTATAAATAACTTCTGGTATTTTTGCATATTGAGAAACGATTGAATTTATATTGTTAGAATGTAAATAATCAGTTATATCTATCCCATTTATTTTTGTAAACTGTCTACCTTCACTATATCCCATTGTAAAATCATTACTTTCTAATAATAATTTTACACCTGTTGTATTGGTAGGAGCAATTCCATTGGCTTGCATATAGAACGCAATCGCCCTATATGCTTCGCCTGAATTTATATATGCAATATTTAATTTTTCAGCCACAATTTTGGCTATAGTAGACTTTCCTGATCCTGCAGGACCATCAATTGTTATGACATACATATTTTTATCCTCTGCACTTTTATTTACTTGCTTTATCATCTGAGCTATCTTTTTCAGCTTCTTCAATTTGCTCTTCAATATCTTTTTGCTCGCTTTCAGCTGTAGAATTATCTTCTGCACTATTATCTTCTACAATGTTATCTTCTACAGTATTATCTTCTGTTGATTGAGTTTGTTCTATTTCGAGTTGTTCTAGCTGTTCATTTGTTTCTTTTTCTAGTTGTAATTTATCTTGTTCTAATTGCTGTTCAATATTTTCTTTTTCTAGGTCTATTTGTTTTTGTTCTTGTTTAATCTTTTTCAATTCTTTTTCTTTAGCTAATTGAACATCTTTTTCTATAGCTTGTTTTAATTGTTCTTCAATGTTTTTACGCTCTTTTTCTAATTTAGCTTCCTTTTCTTCTAATTTTTGTGCTCTTAATTCAGCTTTTCTCTCCAATTTAGCTTTTTTAGCTTCACGCTTTGCTATCAATTCATTTCTAACCTCTTCAGGTAAAGCACTTTCTTTGCGTTCTTTTATTCTTGCTGAACTATCTCTTTTTAACATTCGCTTTTCAAGATCAATTAAATAAGCTTCTGTTTGCATAAATTCTATTTCGCTTTCATAATTATTAACCTGAACTCCATATCTAGAAACTTCTTTAGATATATGTTTAACTTCACGCTCTATTGCAGAGATTTCATTTTTCTTTGAACCATCTCTATTGTTAAGTTTAGCACTACGCAAACGATTTATAGCGTCCTTATACTTTTCTTCATATTCAGATCTCAAAGAAATTAATTCTTCACATTCTTTAGTCATTTCTCTTACATCTTTATCTCTTTGAGCACTTGCCAATCTACGATATTTACTTTGCATAACAGTATCATCTCTATCATAATTGACTTTTACGCCTTTTACACGTTTTTTAAATTTTATATTTTTTCTAACAAACAATACTATTACAGCCAATACTATTGCAACAAAGGTTAATATTGTAGGAACATATCTCCAATCAAAATTATTTGATGGACCTTCTTCTTCCACATCTTCTTCATCATCTGCTTCAATTGTATTAATTTTCAACACATTTTCTGAGTTAGAAGCTGAATCAAATTCAGTTTGTTCTATTTCAACTAGGTTAAGATTTCCAAAAAATACTTTTCCAAAACACCCTACATACTCACTTCCTAATGAAAATATAATATTAGATGTGCATGTTGTATCCACTCCTATATAAAACTCATATTTAGTCCATTTATTATTAGATTCAACATATTTAAAAGTAGAATTCTCTAATCCTGTTAATTGGATTGTAGCCCCTTGAGCAAGAACATCGTTATCATATTTCTTTTCTTCTTCTCTATCAGAAGCTTGCCCTATACCATTTGTAAATACTTCAAAAGATAATTTATAATATTTTCCGCTTTCAAAGTTATAAGGTAATATGCTTGTATATTTATAATAAACATCTTGATTAGATGCTGAAGCAATAACTAAAATCTTTCTATTATCTCCAGCTAAATTTCTTAAACTTTCTCTATAATCACTAGCAATTACTCCTTGTAATGTGCTATTAGTTAAATCTACTATACCAGCATTTACAGTATATTCTGTAGCATTTTCACCTGTATATAATAATGGCGTACTATAATCTTTTGTTGTAAGAGTTAAAAAGCTATCAGTTAAATCTATATCGCTAGATCCTGCAACAACATATTCTCCAAAACGATTACTAAAATCATCTTTATTATCAGCTTCTTCTACTAAAATATTGTCGAAGAAAGCATATCCACTAGACAATTTATTTCCATAACCTAAAGCTAATTCCAAACTCACATCAACACTATTATTTGGGGTGTGGATATACATTTCCACTTTTTGCCATTGACCAGATGTTTTTATATTCTCCACTCTTGCAATAGTTGAATAATTGTCCTCTGTTCCTGTTTTGGCAATTATACTAACTCCACTAGCATCTGTACTCCAAAGAGAAGTGTTTACAAAAATTGTAATTTTATAATATTTATTTGCAGATAGATTTTTTATGCTTGAAGTATAACTTTGTGAAGAATTATCCCCATTATATATCATTAAAACATTGTTATTCAAGCTTGAACCTAAACCGCTAGGTGCTGAAATTGCATTTAAATATGCTCTATATTTTTCAATTACATCATCAAACTGAGCCAAATTTACAACTCCAGATAATTGATATCCTGCTCCAGAATTAGACTTAGTCCAGCTAGTAGGCTCTGCTGGATAAGGAGTACCTATAAAGCTTTCAGATTTCATTTGATCAAAAGTAAAATTGGCATATTCACTAGAAGGTAATGATATTCTATCACTAATATCTATTTTACCTATAGTACTTCCTGAACTTGCACTTTCATAAGCACTATATGGAACTCGAGAAATAGTGAAATTTTTAAATTGTGCACTACCTGTAGCTCCCTCTTCATCTGAGCCTATTCCAAAACTAAATTGCACTTTACTTGAATCTAATGCTCCAGTGCGAACATATATAATATATTCAACAAATCCATTATTTAAAGTATTGCTAGTGGCATTAGAAACTGTTAAATTAGATACTTTAGCTGTTATTTCAGCCTCTTCTTCATCTTCCATAAAGTCGTTATAGTCATTTTCTTCTTCCAATATTTCATTTACTTTAACAAATGCTGAACCACTAATTAATGAAGATTCAACTTTAATTTGAATAGAAAATCTATAAACACTATTTGCTTGCAATACTTCCTCTTCGCCTTTATATTCTATATAACTATCGTTAACTGTTAAATAGGCAATATTATTTAATATCTCTGAATTTTTATCCCCACTTCCGCTATTAGAACTAGCAAAATAGTTTCCTGCTGATGTATTAGATTGTATATCCCCATCATAATTATTGGTATAAGTTATAATATTGTTATCAAAATTATATGATTTATATAGATGGATTTTATTATAATCTTTTGATATATAGCTTGAAGGTTCAAAGCTATTTAAACAATCTTCAAACACCTCTTGAGATATTTGTCCAGCATGCAATTCATCAAACAACACACAGCCACTAGCAGAGCTAGCTTGACTTCCAATTTGCATAACAAACTGCAATTCAATATCTTCATAACTATTTGTAGCAATTAAAAATGTATAATTATTCCAAGTACCCCCTGTTGAAATATTTTTGATTTCACACCCATCAAACACAACATTATCTTGCAATAATCCAACAGATGCAACACAATTATCTCCTATAGTCATAGCTGATATTGTTACATAATAATATCCATTTGCACCTAATGTAAATTCATTTGAAATATATGAATAATTACTATCTTCTTCAGTATTAATCATTAAAATATAATTATCAGATCCTGTGCCTTTTGGGTTCTCATATTCATTTAGCCCATATTTTTCATAATTATTTTTATATATTTCATCACTTATATTAATAGCTCCTGTTTTCATACTAGGAGTTTTATTTCCTCTATTTGTATAACTACTAACTTCATAAGGATAGCTAGTTGATGATGAAAAACTGTTAAATGAGCCATTAGAAATGCTAATACTAGTTTCATTATCAAAAGAAATCATACTAGCATCTACTTTTTCTACAATACAAAGATTAAATATCCCTGTACTAGCCATAATTATTAATGCTAAAGAAGCTAGCATTATAAAAAATTTGTTGCATAATTTACGAAATATCTTCATTTAAAACCTCTTGCCCTAAATTTTTGTTGTAATTTGTTAAAACAAGTTTATTATAATACAAATATTTGATTTTGGCAAATATTTTTGTATAAAAAGTAGAGAATAAATATATGAAAAAGGTAAAAAAACTACATATTATACTATTTGGAATGTTAATTGGAGTGATAAATGGTTTATTTGGCGGTGGTGGCGGAATGATCGTTGTGCCTGTTTTAACTAAATTTTTTGGACTAACTCAAAAACAGGCTCAAGCTACTGCTTTGTTTATTATTCTCCCTATAAGTATTGCCAGCTCAATAATTTATATAACCCATAATTCAATTAATTTTGCAGAAAGCTGGAAAGTTATATTAGCTATTATTGTTGGTGGAGCTGGAGGAGCTTTATTGCTAAATAAATTAGACAATAAAGCTGTTCGCATTATATTTATAATATTAATATTAGTTAGTGGCGTAAGCATGTTATTTAGGTAAGGTGGTATATGATTTGGGAAATTATTGGAGGGCTTATTGGAGGATTAGTAGGCGGAATGGGTATGGGTGGAGGTACTTTACTCATTCCAATTTTAACCATATTTGCTAATTTTAAACAATTAGAAGCTCAAGGAATAAATTTAATAGCATTTATTCCTATGTCAATAGTGGCACTTATATTTCATTTTAAAAATAAGTTGGTAAAAATAAAACAAACATATTTATTAGCAATTATAGGCGCTATAACAAGTTTGTTAAGTGCTATTCTAGCTGTAAATATACATAATAATGTATTAAAAAAACTATTCGCACTATTTTTAATAGCTATAGGAATATGGCAATTAATAGAATTTATCAAAACTTGCAAAAAACAATAGAACTCCACACTTAAACCATGCAGAGTTCTGTAATAAAAAACTAACATTTAATTATTGAAATAAATTTGCCATAGAAATATATAAATAAGCTAGTTTAATTTGCTGATATTTAATAATTTGAGACAATTCAATACCTGAAAGATCAGTTTCATTTACTTCAGCTAAATGAGAAGTAAAATTATTTAAATACATTTTATATTTTATATACTTTGACTCATCTTGTTGATGAAAATTTGTATTAATGCTTTTTATTTGACTTGAACAATCATCATATATTGTGTATAACATTGCTCTAGCAGTTTCGTCCTCTATTTCTCCTGTATCTAAACTTAGATATATATTTGTCATTGTAGATAATGCTGACTGAGCTACAGCAAAACTTGTAGTTAATGTTTTTTGTTGTTGTTCAGAAAGTTCACTAGGAAGAGTAATAGTTGGTAATATTATCTCATAAATGCATGCTGAAGGATAATCAGCTTTTATATTCTCGCTAACTGACTTTGCATCATTATACGTTAAATATAAAGAGGTAAGAACTTTATATTCTTTATTATATGTTATATATCCTGCACCACCTTTTTTTTGGATTTGCATAGCAAACTCATACGCTTCATCATAGTTATCAAAACTTGCCACTTCAACCGCATAAAAGTTATTTGCATTTCGTTGCTTTCCTGATACTAAACTAATTCCAGATGAAAAAAATACATAACTAAATAAATTGCACACACTTATTGTTAATAATAATCCAAATATTACAACAGATATACCAAAAAAAACTGTTTTTTTAGTTTTTACTTCATAAGTTTTATATTCTTTATTTCTCATACAATAATTTATTTAAGTATTTATAAATTTATGTCGAAATTTTAAATATTTTTAATAAAACATCTTAATTGCATATAAAAATAAAATATTTAAAAATTATTAAATTTATTTAAAATAATATTAAAATATGTTGAAAAATATATTTAAAAAATAATAAAAATTAATTTAAATAAAAATATTGAAATAATATTTTTTAATAAATTGTATATTTTTTATAATTTTTTAATAAAAAATAAGCAATGTTTTTTGCTTATTTTTAATTTTCAAATTGACTATTATAAAGTTCTGAATAAAACCCTTTTTTATTAAGTAGTGTTTCATGGTTTCCACTCTCAATTATATCACCATTTTTCATAACTAAAATCAAATCAGCATTTTTAATAGTAGATAATCTGTGAGCTATAATAATAGATGTTCTATTTACCATTAATTTGTCCATTGCGTTTTGAATTAAAATTTCTGTTCTAGTATCTACATTACTTGTAGCTTCATCTAATATTAACATAGGAGCATTAGTAACCATTGCTCTAGCTATTGTAATAAGCTGACGCTGACCAGCTGAGATATTTGCTTCTTCATTTAAAACTGTATCATAACCGTTAGGTAATGTTTGTATAAAATGGTGAATACCAACAGATTTACAAGCATCTATTACCTGTTGATCTGTTACATCACTATTATTATATACTATATTTTCCTTAATAGTACCTTCAAAAAGCCATGTATCTTGAAGTACCATACAAAACAATTTATGAACATTTTCACGAGTTAAATCTTTTATTTTTACACCATCAATTAATATATCTCCGCTATTCGTCTCGTAAAATCGCATTAACAAGTTTACCATAGTTGTTTTGCCCGCCCCTGTAGGACCAACAATAGCAATCTTTTGCCCTACTTTAGCTTTTGCTGAAAAATCTTTAATAATTATTTTATCTTCACTATATCCAAAACGAACATTTTTAAATTCAATATCACCTTTCACATTTGCTAAAGTTTTAGTTTTATAACCTTCATCTTCCAACTCTTGTTCTGTTAAAAATTCAAATACCCTATAGCTCGCAGCTCCTGCAGATTGCAGACTTGACAAACTTTGTGCGAAAGTGTTTAGTGGTTGAGTAAATAATCTAACATATATCATAAATGCTACAATAACTTCAAAGCCAATTACACCTTTCATTGTAAGAACAGCTCCCGCCACACACACTGCAACAAATCCAAAATTTCCTACAAAACTCATTAAAGGCATCATCAAGCTTGACATAAATTGCGATTTCCAAGAAGTTGTATACAAACCCTTATTTATTTTATTAAATTTATTATACAAGCTTTTTTCAGCATTATATACTTTTACAACATTATGTCCAGAATACACTTCTTCAATATGTCCATTTATATCTCCTAATAATTCTTGTTGTTGGATATAATATTTTTGTGAATGAGATATAATAATGCCCATAAATGAAAAACCTATAAGTGAAGAAATAATTGCCACTAATGCCATTATCCAATTTGTTACAAACATCATTATTATAGAGCCAAAAAACAATGTAATAGCTGCCACTAAATTTCCAATACTATGATTTAAAGTCTGCCCTATTGTATCTACATCATTTGTCACTCTAGATAATATATCTCCATAGCTTGTTTTATCAAAATATTTTAAAGGTAATTTATTTATTTTTTTAGAAATGTCTCCTCTCATTCTATTGCTAACTCGTTGTGTAACTGTAGCCATAATAAAGCTTTGCATATATGATAAAATTAAGCTAGAGGCATAAAAAGCTATTAATGTAAATGCAATAGTTGATATTGCTTTTAAATCTATCGCACCAAACAAACCTGCTTCAATAAGCTCTGTCATATCACTTAGTTTATTTGGACCTAAAATTGTAAATACTGTTCCACCTATAGCAAAAATAATTGCTATAATAGTAGCTGGAAGATAAGGCTTACAATATCTAATAAGTTTACCCCAACTATCTCCAAATTTATATTTATTTTTTTCAAATTTCATATTTGGTCTAGGCATTTTCTAATTCCTCCTTGCTAAGTTGAGAATATGCTATCTCTTGATACACGCTACATGTTTTTAAAAGTTCAGCATGTGTGCCCATTCCAACAACATCTCCTTGATCTAATACAATAATTTTGTCTGCATCTAATATTGTTCCTATTCTTTGAGCAACTATAAAAGAGGTTACTCCTTCTAAATTTTTCTTTAATGCAGCACGCAATATTTTATCAGTTTTATAGTCTAAAGCAGAGAAACTATCATCAAAAATAAATATTTCAGGTTTTCTAGCTACAGCTCTTGCTATGGCTAAACGTTGTTTTTGTCCACCAGATAAATTTGTACCATTTTGAGCAACATCTGCATTATATTTGTCTGGCAAACCATCTACGAACTCTTTAGCTTGAGCTATATTAGAAGCCCATTCCACATCTTCTTGAGTTATATTTTTATTATCCCCAAAAGCTATGTTAGATTTTATAGTTCCTTTAAATATTACAGCTTTTTGTGGCACATATCCTATTTTACTATGCAATTCTTTTTGAGAATAATCTTTCACATTAACTCCATCTATAAGAATCTCTCCTTCAGTAACATCATAAAATCTAGGAATAAGATTAATCAAAGTGCTTTTACCACTTCCGGTAGACCCTATAAATGCAATAGTTTCACCCTTATTTGCAATAAAATTTACATTTTTAACAACATATTCTTGTGCATCAGGATATTTAAAACTTACATTTTTAAATTCCACTATACCTTTTAGATTTGTCTTAAAATTATTTTCACCATCCACTATTTTAGGCATTGTATCAAGCACTTCATTTATACGCTTAGCTGAAACACTTACACGAGGTAGCATCATAAATATCATAATAAGCATCATAAAGGACATGACAACTTGCATTGCATAAGACATATATACAACCATATCAGAAAAGATAATAAGTTTATCTGCCCCAATAGCTTTTGATACCAAATACGCTCCAATCCAATATATTGCTAATGATAAACCGTTAGATATAAGAGTCATACCAGGATTCATTATTGCCATAATTCTAGTTGCAAATAAATTGGTATTTGTAAGCTCTTTATTTGCTTTATCAAATTTTTCTTCTTGATAACCTTCAGCATTATATGCTCTTACCACTCTAACACCTGTTAAATTTTCACGAGTAACTCTATTTAAATTATCTGTTAATTTTTGAATTTTCTTAAATTTTGGAACTGCAAAAATAATTATAACACTCAACATTAACACTAATACAAGAACTGCTCCAGAAGTTGCTACAGACCATTCCCAGCCTTTACCAGAAATTTTAAATATAGCCCATATAGCCATAATAGGAGCTTTTGCTAATAATTGAATTAACATTCCAAATACCATTTGAACTTGTGTAACATCATTAGTAGTTCGAGTTATTAAGCTGGAAGTTGAAAAGTTTTTAATTTCCTCCATAGAAAAAGATGTAACTTTATTGTATACATTTTCACGCAATTTATATGCCAAACTTGAAGATATTTTTGATGCAATAAAGCTAACAAAAATAGCCATAACAACACTTCCCAATGCACAAGCCAACATTTTGCCACCAGCTATCCAAATATCAGCCATTTCGCTTCCTTCTGTTTGGATTAACCTTGTAATTTCAGCCATATAGTCTGGTAATCTTAAATCTAACCAAACTTGAGCTACAATAAGAGCCAAACAAATAAGTAATCCCCACCATTGTTTAGCTTTTAAATTTTTTAATAATTTTATCATCTTTTCTCCTTTAAAACTGCAAAAAAAAATAGTTTAACTATATATTAAAAAATCAAAAAAATATTAATATGTAATTAAAATAACCACTAGATAATGATATGCAATAAATACAAATTTGTCAACCTATTTAAAAAATATTTACAATCTTTTTGTATTTATAACTAATATTTAAAAATATATTTTTTAAAAAACGTTGACAAATATTTATCATTGTGTTATATTAAAAAAGTAACAAAATTAACTATATTTAATTTTGTAATGTGTAATATTAAATAGTTTAATTTAAAGCAAAATAATTAAATTATAACTTGTAAAAAACAGTAGTAAACACAAACATTTAAAATCAAACATGGACCCTTAGCTCAGTTGGTAGAGCAACTGACTCTTAATCAGTGGGTCCGTAATGACCTTAAACTATGTCGTGGATCTTTAGCTCAGTTGGTAGAGCAACTGACTCTTAATCAGTGGGTCCGGGGTTCGAGTCCCCGAAGATCCACCACGACAATCCCCTATAATATAGGGGATTTTTTATTGTAAAAGAAAACCACGGGATAGTCCCGTGGTTTTCTTTTACAAAAAGGACCTAGTTCTCCCGAAGTGATACAAACTGATAGTGTATCTAATTTCGGGACTCTTAGGTCCTCTCAGTTCATTTAATTTTATAGTTTATGTGGGAAAAATCCTATATTGAATTCCAATTTGTTTAATTCCTCCCACAAAGTGTTATTCGCAGGATATAGAAACTTTATATTATCAGCGACTTCACAACCAAGCTTTATTTTATACTCATCATTCCCTCTTGAAAAATCTATATCATATTTAGGCGTATACTCTTTTATAAGATATGTTAACAACATTTTTCCAGGCGCATATTTTTTAAAATTCATATTAAATGCATAATTGATTAAGAAAAGCTTATTGTCCTTTATCTCATATAAAATTGAATATGCTAATTCATTTTCAATTTTTAGGTTAATACAATGAAGATTATCTATATTGAATGAAATATAATCTTTCCAAAAATCTTTTAACTCTTCATCTATTGTGTGTTTTTTGATATTTTTCATATTTTCTAAATAAAGTGTAATATGTTCATAATAATCACTAATATCAGATGTATCTTCAATAGAATATGTAAAATTCTTCGATAAATATCTTTTATCATATTCGTTTTCTTTAACTATGGATATAGGCAAACTTGTATTTTGTTTTAAATAACATATCTCAATTGTCTTGAATTTATTAGAAAAACATTTACAAAAAGAGTGATTACTTTTAATGTCATATCCATAAAAACAATAGTTGTTTTTTTTAATATAATACTTTAATTGTTCATAAACATGTTGTTTATGATCTTCTAAAATAATGGGAGATAGATAATCCACCATTCTGCTACCTATAAACTCTAATATTATATTATTATTGCAAACACGTTCTATTAAAGGAAAAATTGCTATACAATTTTCATTATGATAAAATATCAAATTGTGTAATTTTAATTCAGAACTCAATTTAAAATAGAAATTTTTATTCCATTGATAAGATTGATAAATTGTACTTTCTTTATCTTGCGAATATAAACTATCCCACACTTGTTGTGATATGGAAAAATCTCTATCAACCTTAATTATATATTTCATTAGTAATCTCCGTAACAAGTTTTAAATTTTTAAAGTTTTTCAAACTTGCAGGTACTATTTCATAATTGTCTAGTGAATACTTTAATAAATCAATCGTGTTGTTTGGCAGTTCTATCAAATTTAAATTGTGTTTAATTGTTTCTAAATTGTTCGTATAGATGTCATAAAACTTATCAAAATTACTATTTTTTAAAGCATTTATAATATTCACAGCTGTTTTAGGACCTACTTTATGAATTCCTTTTATATTATCAGCTGTATCACCAATTAAAGCCTTGTATAATGCAAAATCAGATGGTAAAATTGAAAATTTTTCTTCAATAAATTTTTCATCAACAAAAACTGTATTTTTACCTCTAAATCTAATTATTTTAATTCTATCATTTACTAATTGATAGAAATCTGTATCAGTGGATGAAATAAAAACTTCACCATCATAATTTTTTGAAATTATAGCTATGTAGTCATCACATTCAATTCCATCTGTTTCAATCCACTTTATATTTAGATAATCCAAAACAGCTTTAATAAATCTTAATTGAGTAAATGGATTTTCTACGTCACTCAAACTTCCATAATCCGTTTGACGATTGGCTTTATAATCTTCATCATCCCTGACATTTCTAGAACCTTCACCATCAAAAACAACTAAGCATTCATCTGCTTTTAAATATTTTATCATTTTAACAACTGTTCCAACAAAACCAACCGTCCCAGTGATGTTTACATTATTATCATTGTAAAAAGGAAACGGCATTCCAAAAAACATTTTAAATAATAAATTATGACCATCTATTAGCAATAATTTTTTCATTTTACATCCTTAAATTAATATTTCTTTATCAAAATCTGTAAAATCTTCCCTATGCAAGAATTTCGATTTTGTATGGTTGATTTGTATTTCAAAATCTTCAAAAACTTTATTAATCATTTTAACATCTTCTTTATCATTCGTAAAAAAGATAAAAGAATCAATTAACCTCAAAAATTTGATATTTTGTTGTGTCAAGTATAACTCAATTTCAACTAAATTGCAATCAAATAAAATATTGCTTAATTTATGTCCAAATGGCAATCCTTTATCAATATCATTATCATTAAACAATGCAAAATCTATCAAAGCGACTTGTTCTTGTTTTAAGTTTTTTAACAAAAAATCTTTTCTTAACTTATTATAATCTATACCAAAAGCATGCTTTAAGTCTATTAGATAAAAATATTCGTATTTATCATAGAATCTTTTAGCGTTTCTTACAAATTCATTAATACCTGAACCTGTCCTAAATATCTTATTTCGCATACTATACCAGTAAGTTTCATTGATTTTATAAATCTTTTTAGCTAATGCGTATTCCACAATTCTATTTTTTAAAGAACATCTATCTATATGTAAAATTTTAGAGCCAAAAGGTAATTGAAATTTAATAACTTTATCAAACTCAAAAGTCTGATATCTAAGTTGATTATATATATTATCAATATAGTCTTCAATGCTTAAATCTTTAGGTGGCAATTCTTTAGAATTTTTCTTTAAAGCTTTTCTTAAGGCTTCTAAAAGTTCTGCCTTGCTTATAATTTCATAGTTTGTATTCATAAAAATTTCCTTGTACTGGTAATTGTAAATATGATTCTGCTAACTTACAATCATTTTCTATTCCCCAGTTTTTATTTTGTTTTTCTACCATATCAATAAAATAATCACATGGTTGTGAAGTATGATTTCTTATTAATTCTTTTTTATTTTTATTAAATTTAGAAATGTCAATATATGTATTAGGTATAAATTTTGAGTTATCAAAACCAATAGAATTGTAAGTATCACAAACAAAAAATGAAAATTTTAATTTATCAAATACTAACAATTCTGGTAAAATTTTATAAACTTTATCGAAACAATCTTTATGTTCATGATGACAATCTTTGAACCAATGTGTAATAATTATATTGGGATTAAAATCTTTAATTACTCTTCGTAGCATTTTTTCAGTCGGCTTTATAAATTCAACTTTAACTTTATGTTTCGATAGTAGTAAAGCTTCTCTTTTTCTATCTTTAGTAGAATATAAGTATACAACTTTAACATTATCACCTTTTTCTATTTGTGTTAAAATAGTTCCTCCGCACCAAATTTCCGCATCATCAGGATGAGCTAGAATATACACGATATTCATTTTGTAATCTCCTTAATAAACTTATTTGCCACATTTCTTGATTCATAATTTACAGCTCTTTTATACGCTTTATTAAATTTATATTTGGATTTTCCTTGCATAATATTAATCATTTCATTTAAAAATCCTGAATCATCTTTAACATTATAAGTTTTAGTAATTCCTTTGAATAAATATTCAAGATTTCCAGCATTGGTACTTACAACATATTTACCCAATGCCATACCTTCAAGTGCCGCCATTCCGAAACTTTCCATTTTTGAAGGAACTAAAATACAATCTTTGCTTTTCAATTCATCTACAATTTCGTCCCATTTCAAATTCTCTAAAACAATTATGCTATTTGGATATAAACTATTTATTTCTTTAATATCTTTAGATATTTCATCTTTAACTAAAAATCTAAATTCACCGCTTGTTAAATATAACTTTTTACTTGGATATAATTTTAAAAATTCTTTCCATATTTTAAGTAAATCTGCAACACCTTTTTCTTTTGAAATCCTTGCATTGCACATAAAATTATTAACTTCTGGTATATTTGAACCTTTAGTAATAAAATCTTTAGTTATACAATTTGGTAAAAGTGATAGTTTTTGTTTAGGATTGCAAATTTTTATGATTTCTTCTTTGACAAATTCGCTTACACAAAAGTAATAATCAAAATTGTAACCAAACATTTGTTTAATTAGATCTGGATTATGTGTCATATAAAACAGCAAGCAAATTTTACAATCAATTTCATCAAAAATGTTTATATGAGGGATTATTCCCCACAAATGGTCTTGAACTAAGATATAATCTGGTTTTTCTTCTTTTATAGTTTTTAATAATTTTTACTTGATTAATGTTTGACTATCTTTATAATTTGCTTTTATTTGATCATCAACACAACCGATTGTTGGATCAATAAAATCAATAAGATTGTTATCATAAACAACCTTATAGTTCTTATTTCTTACAGCAGGATGCATTTTGCTTGTATAGATTACAACTTGATGACCTTCTTCAACTAAACCATTAGTTAGAGTGTAAATAGACCTTTCCATTCCTGCAAAAACATTTTCTCCATAACCTAAAAACGTAATTAAGATTTTCATTTTTTTATCTCCAAAAGATATTTAGTTAAATCTTTGATGTTTGTATATATCTTATGGTTAAAACATCCATCAATCATTACATTATTGTCTCCATTTTGATCCATTGCTCTAGAATCTGTTTTGTAAGCAATACAAATTTTTCCCATAGCATAAGCCATTCCTAATTCAATACAAGTACCCTCATCAGGTGTTCTACCATCTAAAAGACAAATTATTATATCTGATTCTTGAACCGCCTTATAATCAGTATCAAAAAGGTATTGCCTTACTTCTTGTTTAGACATTTTACCTTCTTTAATCATATCATAAGCAACACCACCATCTTCCTGTGGTAGGTAAGTTTTAAATCCTAACTTTTTTAATCGTTTATTAAATTTGGTGTTCCTTTCTCTTTCCATTTCGTTAAATAATGGCGCTGCGACATAAATATACATATTATTTCTCCTCCTTAAGTTTGTTTTTATGTATTATCAAGTAAACAATCGGTGTAAACATAATTTCATAAACTATTTTTACTAACGATGTAATGAATACTGAAAGAAGCATCGTTTTTAAAGGTAAAATTCCAACAAATGCTATAAATATAAAACAGAATGTATCTATTATTTCACCTACTATAGTAGATAAAATTGTTCTTATCCATAAAAATCTTTGTTTTGTTAACTTCTTAAATAAAATCATTAAAGAGGAATTAACAATATTTCCTAACAAAAATCCTGTTAGTGAGCCAATTAAAACACGTGGTGTATAACTTAATACTGTTTTAAAAGCTTCTGCGGATTGCAAAGTTTCAGGTATCGGTAGAATATTAATTATCGTAAATGTGACTACCATAAAGATGTTACATATAAATCCTAACAAAAAAACTTTTAAACTATTTTTAAATCCATACAATTCAGTTAAAACATCTCCAAGTATAAATGATATCGGAAATAATATAGTTGAAGATGGTAATTGGAATCCAAATAGTTCAAAAGTTCGAGATGCGACAACATTTGAAATTAAAATACATGAGATAAATACAATTGATAAATAATAATATAACTTAAATTTTTTATTTTCCATATAACCTCTTAATTAGGGTGCAAAATGCTAGGTCAATTAAGTTCTATTAATAATAGCAAAAATGGTAAAATTTGTCAAATGTTTTTGCTACAACAATTTTTATTATTCGCTTTGTTCGCTAACTGTCTAAAATTAGACAGCAAAATCTTAAATAATTTTAGACAATTTTGAAAAATATCATTTAACACGATATAACACAACTTTTGCCTATAAAATAAGTGATTTTAAGGGATATTATAACACTAAAACAACTTAAAAAATAAGTTATATTCATACCTCTTAATCATACGCTCCGAAATGAGTATAAACTGCATTTATGGACCAGTAGCTCAGTTGGTAGAGCAACTGACTCTTAATCAGTGGGTCCGGGGTTCGAGTCCCTAATCGTCCACCAAAAAATTCCCTACTTTAGGGAATTTTTTTATTATAAAATTTTAGTTGAAAGAATAAATTAAAATATTAACATTTTTCTATACATTCGTATTTATATTTAATTTTAATATGATGTCAATGTCATAAGGAATTTTACAATAATCTTCAAAGTCAGGAACAAAAACCAATTTGAATGATAAATCTGATTTTGTTATTGCTGTATTAAAATCAATATCTTCGTATGTTCCACTTGCTTGACGTTGTTGTAATTTCCAACTACCATACACATTGTTAACTGTTGACATATCAAATATATCACTAAATTTGAAACTTTCTCCCTCGGATAAATCGTATGATAACTTATAAGTTCCTTCTTCACCATTATAAATGGTACCATCTATTCCTTTTATATAATCATTATCTGTTAAATTATATTTTGATATTGCAAATGAAATTTCAGTATCTATATCATTATAATCAAGATTATCACTACTTGCTTGTATGCGCAAAACAGCTCTATAATTTGAATCAGAAACAGTTGATAAATTTGCGGTAATAATAATAGCTGTTTTCTGAATTTCATTATCTGATTTAATTTCATATGAAACGTTTATGTTATTCAATTCAACGGTTGACATTTCACCACTTTCACTTGTCTCTAATAATTGAGCGGTTAAAGTATTATTATTTGATTCAAATACATTAGTTGGATAAGATGTGCCGCCCTTGGCATATAAATAGAACTGTGCAGTTATTGAGCCATCTGGCTGGACAACAACATTGTTAACATCTTCTAATTCTAATGAAACTGCAGAAAATTCAAAAGACATATTCTGTTCAGTAATTATAGAAGAATTTGGATTAAGATTTTGAACAATAACTTTATATACTGCAGGCATTATAACATCTTCATTCAAATAAATATAATGATACAATTGAGATGAATTTACTAAATTGTAATCGGATGGCAATAAAACAGTGTCAGTAGTAGTATTTTTTATTGATATATTTAAAAGTTCTAATAAATCATTAGTATTTAAGTCTGTTAAATTTTCTTGAAAATTATCTGAAATAGATTTAACTTCAATATTTAAATACAAAGAATTTTTATTTAATCTATATTCTGCAGCAGAAAGATTGAGCAATGTACCCGTATTCAAACTAATTGAAACATACCCTATATTTAATTTAACTTTTACAAATAACTCACTAAAATCAAAACCTTCAGAATCATAATATACTTGATCGTCTGTATGAATAGAGTCAAAATTAATACCTATATCATAAGATGAATTATTATCTGTCTTATAATTTACATATTTAGGGGTACTTCCTTCTGTTTCCCATCTCCAATCAGTAAATTGGAAATCAGCAATATCATAAAAAGTATTATTATGTTTATCTGTAATAACAATATTATTATTTGTATAACTATATGAATTAAATTCGTCTAACAAAATACCATTTTTTATTTCATCTAAACTAGTGTACCTTAAATCAATTGTTATATAATCTAAATCTTTAGTATCATTACTTATAAACAACTTTGTTTTTTGAATGGTTATAGGTGCACCAACTGTAATGTATTGTGAAACATAATTGTCAGATTCATTAATTTTAACAAAGAAAACATATTCACCAGGATTCATTGGATAATATCCTGAATAAGTATCCATATTCAAATTTGTTAAAGCTTGTTGAATTTCTTCTGTGTTAGGTAATTCAGTGTTTGTATCTTCAATTCCTAAATTTAATTTTAATTCATTAAATTTGTCTTTGGTAATATAATAAATATTGCTTATATCTGCATTGACAATTTGATTGTTCTCTTTGATTTCAATGTAATCATACAATTCATCATAAGAAGGGAAATTTACATAATCCCAGCCTACAAAATTATCAGAAAAAGCAAATGTATAGCTAAGTCCGCTTTCAGCCTTTACAATATAGAAAGGAATTGATGTTTCTTGCTTTTCATATTTTACATATATATAATAATTTCCAACTTTATATTCTGTAGGACTTGGTAAATTTGTCAAACTTTCTTCCATCGTTCCATATGTATCCGTATATTTAAACGATATTTTTAATCTATTATCTGAATATTTAATTTTTTCAGTTGAACCATCTGAATAAGATAATTTTACATATAAATTTTCAGTTGGATTTATATCTAAATATTCACTATATTCATAATATCCTAAATCATAAATTACGCTTTCGTTTTCATTAATGAATTCTATATATGAAAGTACTTTTTGCGGTGTTTTATCTCCACAAGCCGACAACAAAAATATTGCAGGAACAATAACGGCAAATGCCAGACAAAAACTTAAAATTTTCTTTTTCATAAATCCTCCTTCTATAATGTTCTTTTTTTATCAGTAATGTTGTCTATAGCAATAACGAGAGCAATTAAGAAAGGAATATCTTCTTCCGCTGCGTCAAGTTCAAAGGCATCATTGATAAAGGTGATTTGTCTTCTTATTGTTCCGATAACTTCACCATTTTTTAGAATTTGAGTTGTTAAACCAAAAAATTTTCCTTGAATTTTAATTTCATCTTTATAACCCATAACAAAATATTCTTGTTTTACATTAAACCACTTATCTTTCACTGAAGCTATTTTATTTTTATTTGCATCGTAGATATATGCTTTATGAATGAACCAATTAAACCATCTATTTCTAACCTTAAAAAGTCTATTCCCTTCTAAGTCGCAAACATATTTTACACGAGTTATGCTAAATGCACGACCTTTTACCTTAAAAACATCTTCTTTGTTTTCATTTACAACCGATGA
>CALWEH010000002.1 GCA_944377145.1 uncultured Clostridia bacterium
AACAATATAAAGCGGATGAGAAAGAAGATAAATATAACTCTCTTGACGATGATGAACTCGACTGGGAACTAGAACAACTTTTGAGAGAAAAGGAAGAAAGAGAAAGAAGAAAACGAAAAAAAGAAAAAGATTTCGAGATGTAAATTCACTGTTGCAATTTGTTGCAAATTGTTGCAAATATATCAGTTTTAGGGAGTTTACGATAGATTTAGACCGAAAGTAAATTTAGATTATTTTCGGTCTATTTTTTTGCTAAAATTTGTACCAAAAAACATTTGCAACAAATTTTAGCTATATTTGCAACAGTAAAATGATAGATTTTTTAATGTTTATAAATTTGTATTTTTATGTTTTATGTTTTAAATTTAAAATCGCTATAACCCTTTATTTATAAGACGTATAGCGATTTTTTAAATAAAAAATGAGAGCAAATTTTGCTCCCAAATTTGGTAGAAATAAGTAGACTCGAACTATCGAACCACACCTTATTAGGTTGGTTCTCTAACCGGCTAAGCTACATTTCTATATGGTTTGTTTTAACGAGTTTAGCATCTCTCGTTGGCTTGCTCAAAGTGGTCAAATTCACCTTATCAGGGTGGTGCTCTAACCTGCTGAGCTACACTCCTTTATTAAAATCTACATAAGGCTTTTGCCATGGTGGAGATATGCGGATTCGAACCGCAGACCCCCTGCTTGCAAGGCAGGTGCTCTAGCCAACTGAGCTATACCCCCATGCCAAATGTATTATTATAATATCACAATTAAAGGTGAATGTCAATGATTTTTATAAATTTTTATAAAAATTTTAAAAATGATAACAATTTAAATTTTAATTAAATTTTTATTCGATGTAATTAAAATTAATTGAAATTATTTATTAGTTTATGTATAATAATTACATATTATTAATTATTGAAGTAGGGAATATGTAAAATGAAAACAGTATTAATTACAGGTGCCTCTAGAGGTATAGGAAGAGAAATTGCTTTAAAATTTGCTAAAAATGGATATTCTATTATATTAAATTACAATTCAAGCGAGCAAAAGGCTATAGAGGTAGCTAAAGAAGTTGAGTCTTTAGGTTCAAGATATTTATTATATAAAGCTGATGTTGCAGATGAGACTCAGGTAGCAAATATGATTGATAAAGCTATGCAAACTTTTGGGCATATTGATGTTTTGGTTAATAATGCTGGGGTTGCATTATCGAAATTATTTCAACAAACTTCAGCTACAGAAGTTGCAAAAGTTTTTGGAGTAAATACTTTTGGAGTGATTAACTGTACAAAAGCTGTTGTGCCAAATATGATTTACAATAAACAAGGGAAGATTATAAATATTTCATCTGTTTGGGGAAAAGTGGGAGCTAGCATGGAAACAATTTATAGTGCAAGTAAAGGAGCTGTAATTGCTTTTACTTTAGCTTTAGCAAAAGAGTTGGCACCTAGCAATATTAGTGTGAATTGCGTGTGTCCTGGAGTTATAGATACTGATATGTTATTAAATTTAACAAATAATGAGAAAGAACAATTAAAAGAACAAACTCCATTAATGAGATTAGGAACTCCTCAAGATATAGCTAATGCTGTATATTTTTTAGCAAGTGATAATGCGAATTTTATTACAGGGCAGGTTATAACGGTTGATGGAGGTTTTGCTCTTTAAATAAAAATTAATAAATAAAAAAATTAATAAAATAAAAAAAATTAATAAAATAAAAAAAATTAATAAAATTAATAAAAATATTAAAAACAATAAAAAATCGCATTAATTTGCGATTTTTTATTGTTTATCTTAATAAATCATTTTCTTGATTTAATTGATTATTAATATTTTCAATAATATTATGAATTTTACTATTATTAATTGAAGATAATTCTAAGGTATAAGGTTGTTCAACTTCATCACCTGATAAAATTTGATTTATAATTTTATTTAAACTGTCTTGAGTGTGTTTATATGTGCTTGTAACTTTAATTGTACCTAGATAAGATATTTCGTCTAATTTAATTACAACTGAACATGTGTAAACATGTTGTCTATTAATATTTTGAGGATTAAAATCCATATATATATCTATTGATGGATTTGTAGAAGTTAAAGCATTGTCGATAACTGAGATTGCATGTTGTAAAGAAATATATTCATTGCTACTAGGATCTAAATTTTCTAGCTGAGATAACATGTTGTTTTTTTGCTCAGTTAATAATTGTTGTGTAGCTGAAGATTCATTATTTATTGTAACTGAATTTAGTTGTTTGCAACCTGTAATTTGAGAAGATTCAGAAATTAATAAATTGTATAAAGTGTTCAAAAATTCTATATTATCTATATTGCTTGATTCAAATATATCTTGCAAATTGCTTCCATTTGTATCACTATTTGTAACAGTTACTTTATAGTTTTTAAGAGTTGAATTATCTTCACTTCCTTCAATTTTAAATGTAAATGTATATGATCCATTTTCTTGATCTGAAATTATATTTTCAATACCTGTAATAATTGGAGGATTTTCACGATTAAATTGTGCATAAAAATCTTGTAATTTATTATTAAAAGCATTTATTACATTTGCAAATGCTGTTTTTAAATCCTGTTCTATAGGTTGTTGATGATTAGGATTATCTGGAGTTATAATTGTATCGTCTTCAATAGGGCCTACTGTATTTTCTTCAGATGTAACAGTTTCATTTTCAGTATTGCTTTCTGTTTCTGATTCAGAGTCAAAAGTGTTATCTTCATCACGAATAGTATCTTCTTCAAATGTAAAATCTTCTTCAGGTAAAGTATCTTCTGGTGCAACAGTATGAATATCTGATTCAATATCTCCAGATATAGTTTCAGAATAGTTAGAATTATCTTCATTATCAATTTCAGGACGATTTGCTTGTGATCTAATACTAAATCCTACCATTGTAAGCATTAAAGCGGCAGTTGTTCCAACAGTTGCTACCACTTTTGCTGTTTTCTTCTTTATAGGTTTCTTTGCCATAAAATTCCCCTCCATTTGTTATATATAAATTATTATATCAAGATATAATAAAAAAGTCAATAGGTGTTATAGAAAAATGTAAAAAGCTCTTGTTAAGAGCTTTTTATTAGTTGTACAAAATGATTTAATCTGCTTAAGCAATCAGTTTTCCCAATTGTTTTCATTATAGTAAATAATTCTGGTGTGTTTATTCGTCCTGTAATAGCATATCGAACGAATTTTACAGCATCAGAAATACTTCCAGCATAGTTTTCAGGAGCCTTTTTATAATCTTTCATATCTGCAAAATTATGGTTTAAAGCAAATTGTTTTATCTTGTCAAACCATTCACTATTCGATGCAGATTGTGTATAATTTGATATATAATCCTGTAAAAATTCTAATAAATTTTGTTTTGCCACATTACCTAAATCAATAACTGTATCAACATTAAAGTTTGGTAAAATATAATCATAAAGGCTTGCAACTTCGCTAAACATTGTAATATCTTTTCTAGGACGCTCTCCTCCACGATCTATTCCAATAACAGCAGAATATAAATTTTTATTATTTGCAATAATGTTATAATCTTCTGGAGAATATTCTTTTGCCCATTCAAGTATTTTAGATAAAGCTTCTTCAGTGGAATATTTTGATATAACAGTTTTAGATATATCATTTAATTTTGCAATGTCAAACATTGGATCAGATGTTGTAAGATTGGTAATATCGAAAGGGTATTCTTCTATTTTTGCATTAGGATTAGCTATAGCCCAAGGTTCATAATTACTATTTATTAAATTAAGAACATATCTATTAACTGCTTCTATAGGATAACCTTTTATTAAATAATAATTCATATTTGCTTCTGGGTCATAACGTTTTGAAATTTTACGAGTATTTCCTGTTTTATCATCTTTTTTTACAATTAAGGCAGAATGAATATATTTTGGAGGGGTTATATTTAAAGCTTCAAACATTTCAATATGCAATGGAAGAGTTCCAAGCCATTCATTTCCTCTAACTACAGTAGTAGTATACATAAGAGTATCATCTACAACATGTGCTAAATGATATACAGGAACACCATTACTTTTAACAATAACATAATCAATGGTATTTTTTGCTAAAACTCTTTCCCCCTTGGCTCCATCTATAAAAGTAAATTTTTCTCCTTCTTTGCCTAAAGATTTAAATCTTAAAGCCCATTTATCTCCATTTTGCAAATGTCGTTGGACTTGTTCTAGTGAAAGTTCTCGACATGGGTCTGATGAGTTGATTGTATTTGCATTAGATATTTGTTCAGCTCTATCTTGCATTATCTCTTCTTTATTTTCACGCTTTTTACAAAAGCATGGATAAGCTCGTCCAATAGCTACTAAGTGTTTTGCAAAAGTGTTATATATTTCTACTCTTTCACTTTGTTTATATGGTGCGTAATTACCTATTTGGCCATCTAGTAAATAACCTTCAGTAGGGTAGATATTGAATTTTTTTAATAGTTCTAAAGCAAATTTATCTGCATTAGAAATAGTTCTTTTATCGTCAGTATCTTCTAATCTTATATAAAATATACCATTAGTAGATTTTGCCAACAATTTATCTATAGAAGCTCCAAAAAAACTTCCTATGTGTAAAAATCCTGTAGGGCTTGGGGCAAAACGTGTAACTTCTGCACCTTTAGGTAAATTTCTAGCTGGATATATATCTAAATAATCTTGAATAGTTTTAGTTGTGTTAGGATATAGTAGATTTGCAAGTTGTATATAATTCATATTTACTCCTTAAGTATATAATATATGTTTTACGCTATTTAATATTTCATAAATATCATAACTTATACCATAGGCAAAGTTTGATATAACATTAGCGTAAACTAAGTCTGTATTATTGCTATTTGTGTTTATTTTTGTAAAATCAATATTGTTGCAAGCTATTAAAAACGAATCTATATCAATGTTAAGTTGATTTTGAGCATGATATAACAATATTGAATAATTATATATATCTTCTTTATGGGCATTGAATACGCTTAGTCCATTTTGATTTATTGCTTCTATTGAAGAAACAAATGTATATGGTTGATAAACAGGTAGGCTAGGGTTTGATATATCAATTATTAAGTCTGCAATATTTCCTTCTTCCATATACAATTCATTATAAATAGAAGTGTAAAGCCATTTATAATAATGAATACGAGTTTTTCCATTTGTATATATAGTAATTAAATCTGCATCACTAAGCTGTGAATAATTTACATTAGAATAATCTAAATTATATGATGTTACCACTGTGTTGAAATATATGTCACATACTGTGTTAGATAAATCGCATGCTACAGAAATAGCTTCCTCATATTGATTAAACAAAGCTTTTAGCTGAGATAAGTTTATATCTTCGCTAGCAGAAGCTTGAATTCTTGATGCTAGAATATTAAAATAATTATCAAGGTCACTATACTCATCTTCAAGGTCGTTTAATTTTTCATATAAAGTTTCTGTCTGAGATTTTGAAATGTTTTTAGAATTGGAAATGTCTTGAGAGTAGAAATAGACAGGAGATAAAGCATTGTCAAGCATTTTTTGGTAAAATGTTTTTAAATATGAGTATTTGGTAGAATTGTTGTTAACTAATGCTAATAAATTTGGGGCAGAAGAATAGTCTATATCAATTTTATATATTGTATTTTCGATTCCATAATCTTGATTTATTGAAGTTAATTTTAAAAAATCGTATTTATCAGCTATTTGAATGTAAGAATTATGAAAATCAGTTATATTGTATTTATCGTCATTACATGCAGATAGTCCAATACATGTGATTGAACAAGCAATAATTATTAATACATAACATATAAATTTCCTCATATTAAACCTCCAAAATTAATTTTAAATAATATACGGCTAATTTTTCGTTGGATTTTTCACTGCCTACATCTATAGTTGAATTGTAATAACTGTCAAAATTTTCAACTATATTATTTAAATTGCTATTATTAAAAAATTGTTTAAATTGTAATGCTTCCATACTAAATTCACCTCCAACTAAAGAAGGGTTGATTAATATATTGGAATTGTCTGATTTTATTATATTATTTAAAATTGTTATTGAGTTGATATTACTAAATTGGTGGTTAGAAATATTGGATATTAGGTTATTTACACTAGATGAATATAAAGAATATATTGAATATTTTAAATTATTGCTTTGTTTTAATGATTGGCAATAATTATTAATATTTGCAAAACTTGTGTTGTATTTTGTAATGTACTCTATTGTTTTATTAAATATATCATTATACAAGTCATATACAGCTGTTCCATCTGCATGAATATTTCCACTCATTCTAGTAATGTATTGATCGTAATCTTGCAATAATAAAGTTCTAACACCTATTAAATCTCTATATGATTTATTTAATGTGTTAGCTGTAGAAGAAGTGTTTTTTGAAAATACAATATCATTATTTAAATTTTTATTAAATTCATCTAATTTGATAATTATGTTGCGTGAAATAATTAGTCTTTGATCAGCTGAATCTACTTTTGATTGGTATAGTTCGTTAGCTGTGTTTATTTTTGAGCTTAAATTTTCTGCATCATCACTATATACAAATGAACTGACATTTGTAAATAAGTTAGAGGTTTTATTATTTCTTACAATAAGCCATATTCCAACTCCTACAAGAGCAAGTATACAAATTATTATTAAAATTGCAATAATATGTTTTTTCATAACCACTCCTAATAATAAATAATTATTTATATAATTATACCACATTATAAATTTAAGTCAAGATAAATTCAAGTTAACTTAATATGCGAAAATTATTTTTAAAATACTAAAAAAATATTGAAAATTAAAAAAATATTGAAAATTAAAAATGTTGAAAAATATTAAAATTAATGATAATAATGTATAAAATAGCTATTTTTTATCAATTTTTAATTATTTTTATTTTTTTATCAATATTTATCATTATTTTTAAAATTGCTTAATAAATAAATTAATATTTTATTGTTGATTTAAAATTCGCTAGCTAACTAAATTAATATTTTTTAGGGTTTTAAGATTGAAAAATATTTGACTGTAATAAGATAATTAATTATAATAATTATATAAAATAAACATAATAATTATGTAAAGGAAATTTGTAGGGGTACATATGAAAAAAATGAAATTTCTAATAGTTATTTTATTAGTGCTTGTATCAAGTAGCATTTTTTCAGGCTGTGGTAACGAGTATAAGAATTTAACAATTACATGTAGTGAGCAAGAGATAAGTTTGGTAATAGATAATAACTCATCTAACAATGAACTAGATAAAGCTGAGTTATATTTTGAATTGTCTGGAGCTGACTCTTGGGGAGATGTTAGTATCACATCAAATCCTGTAGGATTAATTACAGTGGAGCAAGTTGTAATTCGAGATGAAAGATGTTATGTTCAAATTAAAGCTTTACAGCCTAGCGATGATGGGGCAAGTTTAAAAATTACTCATTTAGGTTCTGGGAAAAGTATGGAAGTGCCATTATATATTGGCATGAGATTAAACTCAATAGAAGGTAATGGATTAAATTATATAATAAATATTCCTGAAGAAGGTGAAGAGATTGTTACAATATCTCCTAAACAAGTATTAAACTGTTCCCCAACAAATTATACAGATGATATTTTATGGGTGTTAAATGAGGGCGAATTACCTAATGGAGTTCAAATAGTTCATAATTTATACAATGGCTTAACTAGTACATCAACTACAGATGCTTTTTATACTACTGATGATAATGAAGTTAAGGCAAAATATAATGGAGTTTCGCAAGCGTCTAGTTCTAATATAATTGTAGATAGTTCTTGTGTAAATGGAGAAGAAATTCAGCTAAACCCTATAACCTCATTAAATGGGGAGGCTATTTTACATAAAGACATTGTAGTTACAGTTAAATTTATAAAAAATGTAACAGAAGAAGATATTGTTTTAACAAGTCCTACTCATGGTTATAACGAGGAAGATGGTATTGCAAACGAGTTGAGGCAATTAGTATTGGTTAGCAATCCAAATAGTGTTAGAAATGTGGTGGGTGTTGATGCTATAACTGGATATAACGCATATAGTTCAGCAATTATTGATTTTAAAATAGATGGCGGTGAAACATATTTAAGTGATTTATCTAACATTTATTCAATATATGATATTAGTTTGTCTAGTAATATTCCAAACTTAATATTAGAAGTGTTAAATATTGGGCAAATTAGAATTACCGCCACAGATACATCTGTAGGAGAAGGGGAAATTGTTGTAAAATTTTCTCCTAAAAATAGTGTGGGATATATACAAGAATTTTCTATATCTATTCCTTGTATTGTGGGAGAGGTTGCTTCTAGCATAACTGCAACAAATGAGGGAGATGCTATAGAATTTACAAAGCAGGAAGATATTTATATTGGAAATACTTCTATTACAGATGACTATACTTATTCAAGTGGACAACGTTTTAGATTTAATGTGTTAAGTATAAATACCTTATCAGCATTAAAATCTTATAAAATAAAAATTAGAAAAGAATTATTATATATCAATCCTAATTATATACAAAACAATACTAGTGAATATATTAGAAATGAAGATGAAAGTTTGTATGATTTAACTTCTGTTTTAGGTGAGCAATACCAAATATGTTTGCGTAAAGATGGAAGTGAAATTTTATTCTATTCTCAAGGAAACTATTTTGTATCTGAGCCACTTAATGATAATAATACTATTTACATAAAATATGTTTTAGATGAAGACAACAATCAAAATGTTGGCGATTTTTCAATAGATATATATAATTTTTATGATAATAGCTATTTAATATCAAATAGTGAATTTGAAAAAACTTGTATTACATATAGATTAAATTTTTTGCGTCAAAGAAAAGTTGAAAGTATAGAATATTCTCCATTTGTAATAAATGGTTCAACAAAAGAATCTCCTTCAACAGACAGTGATTGGCAATTTTATTTTACTAATGATATGCTTACACAGTCTGGGGTATATTATGGTTTTGAGATTAAAGAAATTAGAGGTATAAATAATACCATTTTAACTGAAGTAGAATTGAGTGACATTTCTTTGCAAATCTCAATAGCAGATGCTTTTGGGCAAGGAAATTTAGGTGTAGGAATATATAATGCTGAAGGAATTACATTTAATCGTAATTATGAATTTGTATATAATAATAATGGGAATTTTTCAAATTGCGTTGTGATAGGAATAATTGAGGGTGTTGCAAATTTTGGAGATTATAATATAGTTATCAGTCAAAATAATACTACAATAAGTCCAAAAGCTGTAAAGATATATAAACAATTAGAAGAGGAAAATATACAAATTTCAGTACAAAATGCTGATTATAATGGTGAGGATTATGGATATTTAGGATATAGTGAACTTGTATATAAACCAGATGATTGGGATACAAATTGGGGAAATTATTATATATATCAAGATGGCGAATTCAAGCAAGTGTCTGCAGTAAATACTAGCAAACCTGATTTTTCCACAGGATTTTTCAAAAAAGAAAAAGTTTATATATTATCATCATCTAGTATAAATGCTACTAACTATTATGATGTAAACATTCAAATTGATGATGAAAATTTTGTAAATGAATATGTTTTAGATAATGAAAATAAACTTGTAACTGAAAGTGGAAGTGAAGTTCAAAGCGATTATTTAAGATATAATTTTTATTATGATGAAGAATTGAATAGAATTACAACAGGGTTAGAAGGTTCTTTTGATGAAGTTAATAATCAAAAAACTTATGTTCAACTTACATATATTTTTGATGTTGAGCAATATAATTATTATCAAAAGAGTGAAAATATATCAACAATATATAAGAGAATTTATTTATACATTTATCAGCCTATAACTAGAGTTAGTTTTGATAAAACTCAACTATATAAATATAGCTATTATAATGATGTTGAAAATCCTAATGAAGGTATACAATTTACAGAATTTGCAGATATTTATGGTAAAGAAACTTTAACAATACAGCTAAATAATGCAAGTGTATTTAATTATGTAACAGATATTGAATGGAAAACTGATTATGATAATGCAGTTGGAGTTGTGTCAGGAGATAAAAGAAGTGCAACTTTTACTTTTAACGCATATACAAGAAGTGTTTCTACAATTGTGGCAACAATATCTCAATTTGGAGCAAATTATCCTATTTATTGTGGAGTAGTTGTGGAAAGACCTATTTTAACTGATAGAGTTGTATTAAATAATTCAACAAATTCTTTTAGATCTGGTGACAGATATTTAACAATGAATATTAATGATACAATAGATATAACAGCTTCTCAATATTCAGACGATGGAGATGTATCGTTAAAAGGGCTAGAATACATTATATGTAGTACTAGTGGATATGCTTCAAATGGAAGTGTATTAGTAGATGAAAATGGAACTTTAACAGCTGTAAGAGCTGGAAGAGTTTGCTTAATAATAGTACCTAAAGATAGATTGATAAAACCTATTAATAATGTATCAAATTATTTTAATTATAGAGAGTATTTAAGCGTTAATGTATATGTGAAAATTGATATACTCGTGTCAGATGGTAGTAGAGAAAATCCTTTCTTTATAACAAACATGGAAGATTTAAAAAATATTAAAAATGGATATCATTACGCTTTAATTAATGATATAAATTTAAATGGTCAAGCTGTAAATATTGCAGAATTTAATGGAAGTTTTGTAAGTTATCAGGAAGGAAATTTGCAAGACAACAGATTTAGCATATATGGAATTGAATTAAATGAAAATAATTTAAATTTATTTACAACTTTATTAGAAACTGCAGAGCTAAGAAATATAAATTTCTATGTAAATATTAATTGCAATATGCGTTCAGGAGGAAACATAGGTTTAATAGGTGTAAATAAAGGAAGTATTGTAAATTGCGTTGTAAATATTGCTGGTAATATAGATTTGGGTGATAGAAGTGGAAACTACAACATTGGTGGATTTGCTGCAGTCAATGAGGGAGAAATTATTTGCGATAATGCTGAATTAGTTGGAGTTTCAGGGCAAATTATAGTACAAGGCGGTGTAAATGCAAGTGTAATTCTTGGAGGTATTGCAGGTAAAAATAGTGGAACTATATCAGGAGCAGTTACAGAAATTGATTATGAAAATAGTGATGTAGAATATGATGTATTCTATGGTAATCAAGGAAGCACTGCAAATATTATTTTACAATTAAAAGCTGTTGGAACAAGTGAATATGATAATAGTGCTATTGGCGGAATAGTGGGAGAAAATAGCGGATATATTAAAAATGTTTATTCTACAGGTAGTATTTTAGGTCAAGATGACGATGGTAGTTTAACAGTAAACAATGTAGGTGGATTAATAGGAATAAATATTGGCAATAACAATATTCAATTAACAGTAAATACAGCTACTAATGCTAGTGGTAATACTATTGTAGATAAAGTAACATTTAATGAAAATAATGTATATCAAATAACCAATAGCTATTCATCTGCAACTATTTCAGGCAGAGATAATGTAGGTGGAGTTGTTGGTTGGGATAGAAATGGAAGCTTTAATAAAGTATATTATGAAATATATTATGACAATACATTAGCAATAAATGGACGTTACAATATAGGAGGCTTAATAGGTAAGGCTGAAGATAGTAATTTATATTATTGTTATGCAAATTCATTTGCTTGGGGATATGATAAAGATTCATTAAATTATGAAATTGTTGGGCAAGACTTTGTAGGTGGTTTAATTGGATATGCAATTTCTAATAATGATGGAGGATTTAATGAAACTGTCAATCAAGATGAAAATAGTGTGGGTGTTCATATTGTAAGCAGTTTATCAAGCCTAACCATGCAAAGTGAAGGAAGTGCTGGCGGATTAATTGGATATTTAGATGGATATGGAGCTATTTACACAGCATATTTTTATGGAAAAATTCAGGCTAATAAAGTTGGAGATTTGGTCAATTTATATATAAATGGAGTAGAGAGCAATATTTCTTCATACAATAATGCTTATTCAATAATAAATAATGAGATTAAAGTAAATGATGTGTTTGATATACAATCTATGGTTGTATACGCAGAGGCAGAAGGCTTTGCTATAAATATTGAATATAATAATGGTATGCCATATATTGTATATAATGGAACAAATCTTGTAAGTTTAATTCCTACAAGCGTACAAATATCTAATGCTTTTTATACTTATATAGAAGATGATAATGGAGATTATGTGCTTGAAAATGGTGAATATGTTGAATATGATATAAATAATGCAGATCATGCTACATTACAGCGTTATTCAAAAATTGATTATGTATTAACAACAATGTATAAGGTTAACCCAATAGGAGAATATGTATTATATAATGGTAAATATGAAGGGTATGATGAAACTAATGAAAATCATTTAGGTTTAACAAGATATAGCTTAATGGCAACAATGGTTGATACTAATGATACAAATTCTTCACTAAGTGATTATAGAGAAAAAGTGGTTGTAGCATATTATTATCAATTTAATTCAATGGCTGGAGAATATGCTTCAAGTGATATGCAAGCATTAAATACAATTAATATGCATGACCTTTTGAATGATGATGGAATTGTAACTTTACCAAATACATCAAAGAGATTTATAGTGTCTACAAATAACAATAGTGTGGTTAGTGTATTAAATGGCGGAAATTTATTGTTAAGAAGTGAAGGTCAGGCAATAGTTACTATAACATCTATTTTAAATCCAAGTGCTAGTGCAAGTTTTGTGCTTATTGTTAGAAAAAAGATGTTAAACTTTAATCTTTATTCTAGTGCTAATATGATAGATGAATATAGTATTGAAGGTGATAGCATAAGTATTGTAAAAAATACAAGTAAATTGATATATGCTGATTATTCTTATAGTATAGATGTGTATAATCGTGAATATGAATGTAGCCCTACAACTCAAGTCGAAATAGATTTTGAAATATCTGTAAAAAGTGGAACTATTCCTACTGATAAACAAGTGGCTGACTATATTAGTATAAATGGGGTATATAACAGCAATAAATATACCGTTAGTTATGGTACACCTATTACAATATCTGTAAAAGAATATTTTGATGGAGAATTTAGTATAAATGCTAAGTTGTATACATTAATTGAATATACAGATGATGAAGGCAATGTAGAAACAATGCGTGTATATTTAGGCAATTATTTTGATAGGAATTTTACAGTGGTTACTAAAAAAGGTGTAACAGCTATCAATACAGACAATACATATATAGATATGATGCCAAACGATGAAGTAAATTTGCAAACAGAGGTTAAAACAGATATAAAAATAGATACAGTTGATGTTGAAATATTAGCTTATGATAATCAGGGTAATTATGAAAATGCAGAAGGGATAGCTTATGATGAAATGCTTGATATTTATCTAGAAGGAAATAAGATTAGTATAGAAGATGGAAGGGCTGAAATAGATATATCAAACATTGAATGGAATGAATTAACTCAAAATCAAAAATTTAATTTAACCTTATTATTAAATGAAAAATCATACTATTTAACAGATGAATTTATTTTACAGATTAAATTAACTGCAGAAAATACTAGTAGTGTATTAAGAATATTTGTAAAACCTCAAGAAATTAGCAGTATAATGGCTTTAAATTATAGATTAGAAAATGATGGAGAAGAAGATTTTGATATTACAGAAGATGCTGTATTAAGTAATATTATTCGACCAGGAACTAGAAATATAATAGTTATTGATATTGCTCCAAGCATTGCTGTATTTGATTATCTTGAGATAGATGATATTTCTACAAACGAATTAATAACATTTATTCAATTAGATGAAAATTTAAATGCTATGAGTGCTATGGATGAAGTGTCAAGTGCTGGTACAGGCATTAAATTAAAAAAGGAAAATATATATACTTCAAAGCTATATGTGTCAGCTATTTTGCCTTATGATACTACAGCAAATATTAACCATACAATAAAAATAACAGCATATAATAAACACAATGAAGAGTTGAAAACTGTATATATAAATGTAGAAGCTGTTTTATATCCATCAATAGTGGCTACATATACTTATCCTAATGGAAATTCTGTAATAGTTGATAGTAGATTAAATAGAAATAATACTAATTATGGAGAGGTTGATTTAGCTTTAGGGGTTGAAGCTGGAATAAATATTCAAACTTTTAATATTGATGAAGATTCTTTAACATATGAACTAACTATAAAGGGTAATAATGGAGTTGATATTACAAATAACAATTTAGTAAGTTTGAATTTAGAGCAAAATGGATATGTATTAAGATTTAATTCTAGAAATATAGAAGCTTTTCAAAGTTTAATTGGAGGAACAGTTAGTGTAACATTTACTGCTTCAAAACAATTAAATGGAGTAGTAGAAGATTGCAGTGCTAGCTTAATATTTAATATTAAGAGATTTGTAATACATGGAATTAGCGTTCAACATGTAGATATAAATGGAAATATATATGGTGATTATGGGCAAGAGGTTGAGACGCAATTCTATTTTGGAAATAATGATATTTCTTATTATTATAATAATTCTTATTGGAATTCTTCATATACTATTGAAAATACAGAAAATACAGGAAATGAAGATTTGCAAAGAATTAATGAAATATTAAAAATATTAAATTCACCATGGAATAACACTGATAAAGTTGAGATAAAAATTAATAATGAAATAGTATATAAAGATATTATAGGTTTAGATTATTATATAAAAAATTCTAATAATACATTTTATATTTATGCTTTAGAGAATTCTAATATAAACAATTTAGATTTAACTGTTACATTTAAAATGAATTTTGATGCAAATAATCGTCCTCAAATACAAAGTTTAACTGAAGATGGAACTACAATAACTAAACAAGTTGGATTTAATATTATGCCTGAAGTTACTTTTGAAGATTATGAACAAATTTCAACTCCAGAAGCGTTTAATAACATGCTTGAAGGTAGATATTATGAATTAACTCAAGATATAACTTTATCTAACTATACTCCTTTAAATACAGCTATTGCTGGATTTAATGGTGCAGGGCATACAATAACTATACAATCATTCGATATGAATGCTATTAACATGCAATATAGTAATGGAATAGCATATATAGGTTTGTTTGGAGAGCTAGATGAAAACACTGTTATACAAAATCTAGAAGTTGAATATGAACAGGTTGAATTAGATTTTAGCCAAGAAATATTAACAAATGGTGAAAGTTATACTCAAATATATTTTGGAGGTATTGCAGGGCAAAGTTTGGGAGTTATAACAAATGTTTTAGTTAAAGGAACACTAACTTTAACAGCTAGACAAGTATTACCTGAAGAAATATATGTTGGAGGAATAACTTCATTTAATGGTGTGGATAACAATAGTTTAGCTACAATTACAAATAGTTCAGTTGAGTTAAATATATCATCTTTAGCAAATATAGGAGGAATTTCAAACACTAATTACGGAAAAATTGCAAATACAATTTTTGAGGGAAGTGTTAGATGTTGGAGTTCTAGTGATGTTACATCTCCTATATATACATCTGGATTTGTTATATACAATAGAGGAGAAATTAGCTTAAGCTCAGTTAATAAATCAGCACAGACAGAACTAGGTCAAGAAGGATTAAGATCTATGGGAACATCTGCAGGATTTGTAATTGAAAATTCAGGAAGTGTTGCAGATTGTTATGTTGGAAGAATTGATATTTTCTCACAAGGAAATATAGGAGGCTTTGTATATACTAATTCTGGTAGTATTATTAATAGCTATGCTTATCCATCTATTGAATCTTTGCGTTTTTATGAAAAATTTATTTATGAAACAACTAATACAGGAGTTCTTAAAAATTGTTATGTAATAGATTCTAGTTCGCAAACAAATGTTGAAGGATTGAGTGTAATAGAACCAAATCAAATAGCAAATAAACTTAATTTTAATGGATTTATATTTGCTTCTACTGAGTATGGAGTATGGAGCATAACTGATGATGGCCCTATACTTAAAAATTCAGGATATAGCGAATATGATGAAAATAATATAATATTTAATATTTATGATGCTGAAACATTTGAAGGTTATTTTGAATCATCTCAAAGAGTTGAGATTACAGGCGAAATATATGTATATAACAATTTTAGAATAGTTCGAGATATAGATTTATCTACATTAACAAATTATCCAATAACCAGCTCTATAACCTTTATGGGAACTCTTGAAGGAAATAATATGACAATTTCAGGCTATAACATATATAATGGGCAACAGGTAGATAAAATTGGTTTGTTTGCAAGCATTAAACAAAATACAGATTTAAGTGTTTATGTTAGAAATATAATAATTAATCCAAATAGTGTTAGAGCAAGCGGAAGTAAAATGGTTGGCGGACTTGCAGGAGAAATTGATGGTGCATATATGTATAACATAACAGTAGACAACAATGATTTGCTTGTTTTAGGCAGAAATGCTGTTGGTGGAGTGGCTGGAATTATAAAAGGAGCTTTTGAAATTATTGGAATAAATAGTAATGCAAGTGCATTCTCAGCATACACATATAATGTGGGTCAACAATATAATTTGTATGTAGGTGGAAATGTAAATAAAGGCTTTGCAGATAATATAGAATATGTATCATATTCAGGCTCTATAGCAGGAATTGTTGATGGATATAATTTTGCAAATCCAAGTATGAGTGTTCGCCAGCTATCAAATTATTTTACAATAAAAGATATAGAATTAACAGGAAGTCTAGTTTTGATAGGAGAAACAGTTGGTGGAGCATTTGGGCTTGTAGGAGAGCGTACTTTGGTTGAGAATATATCATATAATATAGATAGTGCTACTCTTTATCAGGGAAAATACTTTTCTGGTGGATTGGTTGGAGAAAATAGAGGAGCTATAATAAATGCAAATATATCTTTGGTTAATGAAGATAATGATGAAGATATAAATACGTTAAATTGCTTTAATAATTTTGCCAATATTAATGGAGGAATAGTTGGAGTTAATATTGGAGGACTTGTATATAATTCGTTTAGTAATATAGATGTTTACACTACACGAGATTTGGCTAGCTGTGGAGGAATAGTTGGAAGAAATATTGAAGGAACTGTTTCAAATTGCGAGTTTGATGGAAGGGTTGATGGATATATTTCTGGAGGAATAATTGCAACAGACTATAAATACGATACTATAAATTCATTGCAAAATACTGAGGCCGTTGCTACAGAAAATTCAAAAGTGGTATATAACAATATTAAAGATGGTGTTATCTATATAATGGATAGTGTAGAAATAGGTAGAATATCTAATAATGTTATTACTAAAAATTTCCTAATTAAATTTGTTCCTACTCAATCTATGTATTATAATTTTAATACATCTCAAAATGAAAATGATTCTCCTGTTATAGCTACAAATAAATTACATGGATTAATTGTAGGCTTAAGCGATAGAGAATTTAGTATAAGTGCAAGTAATATCGCAATAAATGAACAACAAGGAAGTTTAGTTGTAACAGTAGAAGAAAAAGTTGATGATAATGAAAATTCTTCTACTATAAAATTAAAATACAATGGAACTGAATATACACTAAAGCCAATTAGAAGCTTTGATTATGAGTATTTTGATGAATTAAATGTTTCAATGCCAAATGATAGTGATGACTTTATATTGCTATATTTAATAGGTTGCGAAAATGGAAGCTTTGATTATTGGGCTAGTGCATTAAATTATTCTAAACATTTTATTGTGTTAGGAAGTGATTTAAATTTAGAAAGTGATTTAAATTTAGAAAGTGATTTAGAAATAAATTAAATAGTATAAAAAATCAAAAGGTTCTCCTTTTGATTTTTTATAACTATAAATTTGACAAATATATTAAAATATGCTATAATTTTAATATGCGGATATGGCGAAATTGGCAGACGCGCACGTTTAAGGGGCGTGTGGGCAACCTTGTGGGTTCAAGTCCCACTATCCGCACCAAATTAGAAAAATGAAAAAATTTAGTTTTCAAACAAAAGATGAGAGTTTTATGCAAAAATTGATAAATATTGATGAAAATTTTTACAAAGAAAATAAGAAACAAACAACAGAATGGTTGTGT
>CALWEH010000003.1 GCA_944377145.1 uncultured Clostridia bacterium
AAAATAATAAAATAATAAAATAAAAAAATATAAATAAAAAAATATAAATAAAAAAATATAAATAAAAAAATATAAATAAAAAAATATAAATAAAAAAATATAAATAAAAAAATATAAATAAAAAAATATAAATAAAAAAGTTAAAAAAATAAATAATTATTAGTTTGTTCAATTATTTTTTGAAAAATATGTATTAAAATGTTGTTTATGAATAAAAAAATATTTTTTATTTAATATAAAATTATGATTTGGCAATTTATATTATTAATTATATTTTTTTTGTTAATAATTCCTATACCTTTAAAATTTAAAATTTCATTTAATATTTTAAAGTTGTCAGGGAAAGTTTTTTTTAGAGTGTTTAAAATATTTCAATTTAAAATAAGAGTTAGGTTTAGAGGTGCTTATGTATATATTACAACTAAAAAGAAAACCAAACGAGAAAAATTAACATCTAAAAATTATAGTGTAGTTTTTATAATGGAATTTTTAAAACAAATATATTTTAGATTAGTTTTAACTCAATTACATTTTTCAAGTGAAGTTGGATATTATAACAGTGCCTTTACTTCAGCTTTAGCAGGAGGGGGTATTGATATTATTAGTAAATGCGTATTTAGTCGAATTTTGAATAATAAAAAATCAGCACATATTTTTATAAACAATGAGATAAAATACAATCAAGATTGTTTAAATTTCAATATAGATTGTCAAGTTAAAATTAGTTTGTTTGATATTATTTATTCAATTATTAATACATTGTGGAGTTTAAAAGGAGAAAAATATGAAAAATATTCAACAACAAGAATCGAACAAAGTGGGGAATATGATTGATAATTCACTTGCAAAAATTAGAAATATGGTAGATGTAAATTGCGTTATAGGTGATGCTGTAAGTTTACCTGATGGAAGTGTAATTATTCCAATATCAAAAGTGGCTGTAGGATTTGTATCAGGAGGAGGAGAATATAGCGATTTGAATTCAAAAAGAAATAGAGACGAATTTCCAATGGCTGGAGGAACAGGTGGTGGATATTCAGTAGTGCCTATTGGATTTTTTGTATTAAAAAATGGAAAATTTAAAATGGTTAATGCAGACAAATCTTCTAGTTATTTAGAATTGATTAAAAATGTTTCAGAATTAATAAAAAATATGAAAGATAAAAAGGAGAAATAATTTTATGAAAACACGGTTAAAAATTATATTTTCAATAGCATTATGTTGTTTAATATTTGCAGGAGTGGGATTTAATACTTTAAGTGTAGAAAAAGTTGAAGCTAAAGCTTTAACATCTGCAAAAAGTATGTGTGTGATGGAACAAAATAGTAAAAGAGTATTATATTCAAAAGATATGAATGCTACTCGACCAAATGCTTCTACTACAAAAATTGCAACAGCCATTACAGTATTAGAAAATTGTGATAATTTAGATGAAGTAATTACTGTTAACAATAAAAGTGTAGGAGTTGAAGGAACTTCAATATATTTAAGAAAGGGAGAGCAGATTAGCGTTAAAGATTTGTTATACGGGTTAATGTTACGCTCAGGAAATGATAGTGCTGTAGCTTTAGCTTATCATGTTGGTGGAACAGAAGAAAATTTTGTTAAAATGATGAATGAATTAGTTAACAATATTGGGGCAAAAAATACACATTTTGTAAATCCTCATGGTTTAGATAATTCAGAGCATTATACTACTGCTTATGATTTGGCTTTAATTACCTCATACGCTTTAGCTAATCCAACATTTGCAGAAATTGTGTCAACAAAACAATATGTAATTGAAGAAACAAATACAAGCGATAAAAGATATTTAACTAATAAAAATAGATTATTAAACAGTTTAGATGGGTGCATAGGGGTTAAAACAGGTTTTACTTCTAAAGCTGGAAGATGTTTGGTAACTGCTACTGAACGTGATGGTGTAGTAGTTGTATGTGTAGTGCTAAATTGCGGACCAATGTTTGAAGAAAGTCAAAGTTTGTTAAATAGAGCTTATGATGAATATAATTTTAGTCCAATAGTTGTAAAAGATGAACCTATTTATAATGAGTATTATATTGATTCTAAAAGAGGAGAGTTATGTTTGTATGCAAAAGAAACATATTCATTTCCTGTTTTGGAAAATGAAAAGGATAAATTAAAAGTTGTATATTCATTATATGATTTAAAAAATAATGTAGAAGAAGGAGAAGAAGTAGGGGAAATTTCAGTATTTTATGATAATCAGTTGCAAAAAACTTTAAAATTATATACAATAAATAAAATTGATGTACTTGAAAACCAAGATATATTCAATTCAATTAAATTACAATGGGAAAAATAAATGAGAATTAATAAATATTTAGCAGATTGTGGGATAGCATCTCGTAGAAAATGTGAAGAATTAATATTGCAAGGAAAAGTTAAAGTAAATGGTAAACTAATAAAGGAATTGGGAATAGATGTTAAGCCAACAGATATTGTATCTTTTGAAAATAGAGTGGTGAAACCTGTTTCAAATAAAGTTTATTATAAATTACACAAGCCTAAAGGATATGTAACTACTGTTAATGACGAAAAAGGGCGTAAGACAGTTTTAAATTTAATGCGTAATGTTCATGAAAGAGTTTACCCTATAGGTCGCCTTGACTATGATACAGAAGGTTTGTTAATTATGACAAATGATGGCGATATTACAAATATTCTAACTCACCCTAAAAGTTTGGTAGAAAAAATATATATTGCAACAATAGATGGCCCTATATCAGCTGAAGATATTAAAACTTTATCTAGTGGAGTGGATATTGGAGGATATATCACTAAACCTTGTAAAGCAATATTAATTGAAACTAATGATAAAGCTAGTAAAGTGGAAATTATAATTACAGAAGGTAAAAATCACCAAGTAAAGAAAATGTTTGAAGCTATTGGTAAAAATGTAATATTTTTAAAACGCACAACTATTGGAAAAATAAAATTAGGCGGGCTTGCACGTGGTGAATATAAAAAATTAACAACAAAAGAAATATCTTATTTAAAGAGTTTGCAAAAATGAAAGTTTACGATTTAATAATAATTGGAGCAGGAGCATCTGGCTGTTTGGCAGGAATTCAGGCAGGAAGAAGAGGTGCTTCTGTTTTGCTGATTGAAAAAAATGAAAAAATAGGCAAAAAAATATATATAACGGGCAAAGGAAGATGCAACTTAACAAATGATAGCAGTATACAAACTCATTTGCAAAACATTATTAGAGGTTCAAAATTTATGAATAGTGCTATTAGGAAATTTTCTCCTCAAGACACTATAACTTTAATTGAAAATTATATCCCACTTAAAGTTGAACATGGCAATAGAGTCTTTCCTGCTAGCGACAAGTCAAGTGATGTAATATCAGCTCTTAATAAAATGTTGTATGATGCAGGAGTAGAAATAAAATTAAATACGAATGTAAATAAAATTTATAAAGATAATGATTTATTCTATATACAGTGTGAAAATGGTTTTACATACCAATCATATAGTGTATTAATTGCTACAGGAGGCAAATCATACTCTGCTACAGGAAGCAATGGAGATGGATATATATTTGCCAAAAATTTTGGCCATAATATTGTAGAAATTAAACCTGCACTCGTACCAATATTATTGAAAGAAGATGTTAAATCTATTGAAGGATTATCATTAAAGTTTGTTCAAGCTAGTGTTGTAAAAGATGGTAAAATTTTGGCTAGTGAGTTTGGAGAAATGTTATTTACAAATAATGGTGTAAGTGGGCCAATAATTTTAACTATTTCGAGTAAAATTAATAGACAAGATTTAAATGGCGCTATATTAAGAATAGATTTTAAACCTAGATTAACTGAGGAGGAATTGAATTCTAAATTTTTAAGAGAGTTTTCTCAATATTCTAAATCTAGTTTAACCACTTATTTAAAAACTTTATTGCCTAACAGTATAGTGCAATATTTTATTGATAAATATAAATTAGAAAATAAAAAAATGAGTGAAATAACAAAGCAGGAAAGAAATATATTAATTAATGGGTTAAAAAAATTTGACTTATCTATAAAATTATTAGATAATATAGAAAAAGCTATAATTACTAGTGGTGGAGTGGATTTAAACGAGGTATCTTCAACTACATTTGAAAGTAAATTAGTAAATAACTTATACTTTTCAGGTGAAGTGTTAGATATTGATGCTTTGACAGGAGGATTTAATCTTCAAATAGCATTTTCTAGTGGTTATGTGGTAGGCGAAAGTGTGAGGTTAAAATGATTTTTTGGATATGTTTTGCTATATGTTTCCCAATTCTTGGAATATTATTTCCAACAACAGTAATTAATAAAAAGAAATTACCAAAAGCTAAAAAACAAAATGTTATTATTGCATGTAATCATACAAGTAATTTAGATATGCCAATTTTGGCAATTAAATTTTGTAGAAGATTCACCTATCTTGGAAAGAAAGAGTTGTTTAAAAATAAATTTTTTGGATTTTTATTAAAAAAGTTTGATGTAATACCTGTTGATAGAGGTAAGGCTGATATTGGAGCAATTAAAAAAGTATTGTCTGCTATTAATAATAAGCGTCATGTATGTATATGCCCTCAAGGTACTAGGGGTGAAATAGGTGAGATTGATGAAAATACAGTAAAAGATGGAATTTCATTGTTTGCATTAAGAACAGGAACCCCTGTTTTGCCTATGTTTATACTTAAAAAACCTAAGATTTTTAGGCATAACACCATAGTTGTAGGGGATTTGATATATCCTGACATGGAAAGGGCTAAAGATAAAGAATATAGTGAAGAATTTACTAAATTAGTAGTAACTAAAATGAATGAATTGTTTAAAAGCCAAGGAGAGAAAAATGCAAACAAGAATGAATGATTTTAATATCAACTTTACACAATATAAGAAAGGAGACATAATAACAGGAACCATAGTTATGTTAACTAAGCGTGGAGCTATAGTAAATATAGGTGGAATGAAAGATGGCATTGTTCCCAAAGAAGAGTTGGATTCAGTATATAAAGAGGGAGATGCAATATTAGTTATGGTTACAGGCAAAATAGATGATTATGGCTGTATTGTTTTAGATGCTAAAAATGTAAATAAGGCTATTGAACAAAGAGAAAAAATTAAAAATCTTAAAATAGGCTCATCTTTTAAATTTGTGGTTACAGATATATTAGCTTCAGGAATTAAAGGGGAGTTTGTTGGTTATTCAGTGTTTTTGCCATATTCTCAATGCACAAAAGAAGATTTTTTAATTCGTAATAATTTAAAGGATCGTGAAATAGAAGCAGTGATTATAGAGGTAAATAGTTTGCAAAAATCAATTGTATGTAGCACAAAACTTCTTCAAAAAACAGTAGATTATTCTAATATTCAAATAAATGTTAATGATGTGGTTGCAGGAGTTGCTATAAAGGTATTTGATAAATATGCTATTATTATGTTAAAAGACGGATTAAAAGCTAAACTTAGCATCAAAGATGCAAGTTATGAACATATTGAGTCGTTGCATGAAATTTTAGAAGAAAATAGAGAATATGAATTTAAAGTATTAGATAAAAATGCTGATAATTCTCAAATAAGTGTTGGATTAAAACAATTAAAGCCTAATCCTCTTGATGAGGTTTTTAGACAAATAAAATTAGGAGATGGGTATAACGGAGTTGTAGAGAAAATTTATCCTAGCGGAGCTTTAATAAAACTAGATAATGGATTAACAGCTTTTGCTTTAACAAAAGAAAATAGTGAGAATATAAACACTGCTACTCATCATATTTATAAGCTTGGTGATAAAGTAAATGGATATATAAGCAATATTGATTTAGAAAATTATAAATTAAATATAATTACACTTAAGAAAAAGGATTAGAAGGAGGGGTATTTATGTCTAAGTTTGGATACAATGCAGAAGGCGAATTAAATTCACAATATTTACTAGATTTATTGACAGAATATTTGAACAAATTATTAATCACAAACGATACTAAAGGTATAGTAGAGAATGATTTAGATGTAAATGTTAACACTTCTAAAATTAGTCAAATTTTTAAAGATAAAATTAATAGAATAAAAATATATTTTAGAGATAAAAATTCTTCTATTGAAAATTATAATAAAGTTATATCTACAAAATATATTAATAATCTTTTAGATAAAATAAAAATATTTTTAAAAACAAATGTATTAGACCCTAAAGAATTTTTTCACATTATGCAAATATTAAAAGCTATAAATTTTGATAAACTAATTCCTGAGATAGAAGAAAATAGAGCTAAAGTAATTCAAAAAAGTGAAAAAGAATTTTTAAAAATATTGCCAAGTATAAAATATTTACAACATATAAATAGTGAATATATATTGTTCAATACACCTGTAGATGACTTAAAACCCTTTTTAAGCGAGAAAGTAACTAAGCATGTAGTGGATTTCAAAGCCATTCAAATTTTAATTAAAAGATTTGTTGAGCTAAGGCATGATGAGTTTTCATATTTTAATTTTGAGCCTTATATGCCTGAATTTAAAGCAAAAATACAGGATTTTTATCAAGATAAAATAACTGTAAATGGAATTGGTGAAGAGGTTGAAAAATTTATACGTGATAAAATGATAGAGAAATCTAAAATTAATAGCAAAGATGAGGTTTTAAAAGAAGAAAAAGAAAAAAGTATAAATGAAATAGATTTATTATTAAAACAAGTTAAACTTGCCAAAATTGAAAAATTAATGCAAAAATTAGCAGTGTTAAAATGCAACCAAGCTCATGTTAAAGAAGTGATAGATAATTGTAAAGATAGTATTAATAAATCTACTCTAACAAATAAAGAAAACGTATTTCTAGTTATGGATGCTTTGTATTATAAATTATCTAAAAAATGTGAAAAGTTACAACAAAAAATTAAATTAAAACTAGAATTAGTAGACAAGCAAAAATTATTTGATATATTACAAAATTTGGGAAAAGAAGAACAAAATCAAATTAATAAAGAAGATAAAGCAAAATCTAATAATTTAGATTATCAAGGCTTATATGATGAAGACGAGTCTAGTGAGATATTGATTGAGTATGGTGAAGGTGATGATAGAGCTGAGGAAGAGGTTGTAATAGAACCTGAAGACAATAAGGAATAAAGCAAAAAGTTTGACAATTTAGTTTATAATTTTATTGTCAAACTTTTAATTTTATGATACAATACTAATACGCTTGTGTGGCTCAGTTGGTAGAGCAGTTGATTCGTAATCAACAGGTCGGCGGTTCGATCCCGCCCACAAGCTCCAAAATGTTTGTTTAATAGTTAAAAAAATAAAAACTATATCTAATTTGGATATAGTTTTTTATATAGATAATTAATAGCTTGAAGCTTTAGACAAACCATGTTCTTTATAATAACGTTCTTTCATTTCCTTATATTTATCAGATAAATCAAATATGTATCTTTGTTTGCCTTCTAATGATAAAGAATCATAATATTTTTTGTCTATTAGTTCATTTATAGGGTTTATTATAATTTGTTCTTCCTCTAACAATTTGCAAACTTTTTTATACAAAGCTTGATCACTATCTGAATAAGCCAACTTAGAATATGGTAAATGTTGAATTGCATTTTTACTATAATTTTTCATTCTTCTTTTTGCTTGTTTTGCTAAATTGTATAAAACCCCTGATTTTTTATCTGTAGTCATCTTACCTCCTTTATAGATATTATAAATAAAACACTTTTTAAAACAAAATAAATGATGTGTATAAAAAGAGTATTATAAATCTAACTTTGTCGATTTATAAATAATTTTAAGGTTTATTATTTCAATTATTAATATAGGTATAAAAAAACAATAAAAATTTAAATATTTTTGTAAAAGATGCTAAATATTTTATCATTTAATATAATTTTAATACCATTTTTATAATATTATAGATTAAATTAATTTTATTTAAATGTATATTTTAGTTGAAACAAATTTATTAATGTGTTAAAATAGTTTTGGGAGAACAATATGATCGCTTTGGCTTTAATTATACATACAATTTTAATTCTTGCAATGATGGTTGCTGTAATTTGTTTTGAAAGCGACTGTAAAAAAATTATTTTTTGGAATATTATTATTGTGTTAACCTCTGTGTTTGGGTTTATAGTTTATTTTATTTATTTTTGCGACAAACCAAAAATAAAAAAAACAATTAAAAATAAATTTGAGCAAGATGATATTTATAAGAATTTAATTGGATTTTCTATGAATAAAATCAATTCTAATAATGAATTTATAAATTTTAATAAAAGACATTATAATGCTGAAATTTTTAAAAACAACAATATTGAAGTAATTGATAATATTGAAATGTTTGTAAATTCTGTGTCAGCTGAAATAGAAAAAGCTAATTCTTATATCATTCTTGAAAATGAAGTATTTTTATCTGGGATTAGAAATGATAATATCATATCATTATTAAAAGAAAAACAAAGTATGGGAGTAGATGTTAGATTTATTTATGGTAGATGTACTCAATCTGATAAAGCAACTATAAAAGATTTAAAAATTTCTGGCATTAAAGTTTGTAGATTTAATAAAAATGATAAATTTAATAAATATTATAAAAATACTAAAAACATATTATGTATAGATGGTAAAGTTGTTTATTTATATAATTCAGTAAAAAATATTTCAAATTCTATAAGTTATTCTAGTTTGTTTTATAGAATTCAAGGAGAAGTTATCAAAAGTATTGACCTTGATTGTCATCTAGATGTTTCATTTGCAACTCAAAAATATTATGAGTTAGAGCTTTCTAGTTATGATGCAGTGGGCGAACTAGAAATGCAGTATGTTTCTTCTGTAGCGGACAAGGATTTTGAAGGATTATTTTTAAAAGCAATAAATGATGCTAAAAAGCAAATTATAATTCATTTAAATAAATTTGTACCTACTCCTGCAATAAAACAGGCTTTGCAAATGGCTATAATGTCTGGGATTGATGTAAAAATAATGTTGCCTAAAAATAATAATGCTGGAAATTATTATTCGTCTAGAGCTTATTTAAAAGAAATGGCTTTATATGGAGCTACAGGGTATTTTTACGATGGCTTTATATATTCAAATTTTATAGTTATAGATCATTTAACTTTTGTTGGAAATTTCTCATTAGTAAATTTAGAAATAAGGAATAATTTGCAAAATGTATTAATTATAAATAGTGTTGATTTTGCTGAAAAAAGCAAAAACTATTTTAATGAGCAAATTAATAATAGTTATAGAATTTGTAAACCAAAAAATATTTTATTTAGGGAAAAAATCTTTAAAAAATTTAATTAGGAGAAATACTTATGATAGCAAAATTTGGAGTTGCTGGAATCCCTGTGAATTATAAAGGGAAAATGGAAGGTTTTTTTGATTGGCTTAAAAGTATGAATCTTAACGCATATGAAGTACAATGTAATTTTGGGTTTAGAATGAGTGAAAAGACTAAACAAATGTTGCTAGAAAGTCAAAAACAAGGGTTTTATATCAGTATTCATGGACCGTATTACATTAATCTTGGAAGCGTTAATAGTGATGTGGCTGAAAGAAGTGTTGATATTTTACAAAAAGGAATAGAACTTGCAAAAGAGATTAATTGTACTCGTATTATTTTTCACCCTGGTGGTGGACATGAGAATACTGAACAAGGCAGAAAAGAGGCTATTGATAGAATAGTAAATTATTTAAATACTATTTCATCAAATATTGATATGAAAGATGTTAAATTCTATCCAGAGATAGGAGGTAAAACGGCGAATTTAGGCTCATTAGATGAAATAATTGAAATTTGCAAAAAATGTGATAAAGCTTATCCTTGTATAGATATAGCTCATCTTCATGCTAGAGAAAATGGTTCAATTAAATCAAAAGAGATATTGCGTTCAAAATTACAATATTTACAACAACAAATACCTGAAAAATTTAAACAAATTCATTTTCATGCCTATACTATTAATTATGGAGAAAAAGGAGAGATTAAGCATTTGGTTCATGGTGAAAATATGCCTAATGGAGAGGTGGGATTACCAAATTTAGATTGGTTTGTAGAATTGCTTCATGAAATGAATATTGAACCATGGGTTATAAGCGAAGCTCATGATAGTCAGGAGTTGGGAGCTAAATATATGAGAGATAAATATTTTGAAAATGCTTAAAGATTTTATATAAATTTTACAATTAGGATAAATTATGGAAAAAGCAAATTTTATAGTAACAGAAAAAATAGATTTAAATAAATATTTAAGACAACATTTGCCTTTTCTTTCAAATTACCAAATAGAACAACTATTTAAATCTAAAGATATAAAAGTAAATGGGTGTAGAAAAACTAAATCATGCAATCTTAATATAAATGATGAAGTTGAAGTATATTATACTGCGAATAAAGAGCCTTGGTACACAATTCTTTTTAATGATGACAATGTTTTAGTAGTAAATAAAAAAGCTGGGATAGAAGTGGTGAGTGAGGAAGAAAGAAATTTATTCGATATATTAAAATTAGATTTTCCTACATTATTGCCAATACATAGGATAGATAGAAATACAGAAGGTATTGTGATTTTTGCTAAAAATCATTCTGCTGAACAAGAATTGCTTAAAGCTTTTAAAGAGCGTTCAATAATAAAGAAATACTTATTAAAAGTAAAAGGAAGGGTAAAAATAGATGATATAAAACATAAAATGTATTTAAAAAAATTACCATCTTCTTCTAAAGTGCTTATTTCTGAGGTTAAAACAAGTGGATATGATGAAATTGTAACATATTTTAATATAGTTAAATATATTGATAATGATACTATATTGCAAGCAGAACTTGTTACAGGTAAAACTCATCAAATTAGAGCTCATATTGCATATTTTGGCTATCCTATTGTTGGAGATGGAAAATATGGAGTAGGGGATTCTAAAAACATGTGTTTAACAGCAAGCTATATGGCATTTAAATTTCCTAAAAAATCTTATTTGGAATATTTAAACAATGAAGTTTTTGAAATAAAACCATCTTGGTTGTGACTTAACTTAAAAATTTTGGCATAGTTGTTCATTTTATATTGCTAAATATGATATATTTATATATAAATGATATTGCATATACTATACATTTTGCGAATAGATGCAAACCTTATTATTTATAAAACAAAGATTATTATCATATAAGAGGATATATTAATATATAAAAGGTATAGATATATAAATTTACAATAATTAAAATGGAAGTTTTAAACAAGTTTATTAAAAGTTTAAAAAAGTTGAAAAAAATTATAAAAAACGATTGACATTAATTAAAATTTATAGTAATATATAAAAGTCAACAAGCATTAAATAGCGGGGTGTAGCGCAGTTGGTAGCGCACGTGGTTTGGGACCATGGGGCCGGGAGTTCGAGTCTCTTCACCCCGACCACTCATTTGGACCTTTAGCTCAGTTGGTTAGAGCAACCGGCTCATAACCGGTCGGTCCGCGGTTCGAGTCCGTGAAGGTCCACCATTTATTATATATGGTAGTAGAATGAGTATAATAATAAAAAGTATAATGGTTTTGGCCCGGTAGCTCAGTTGGTTAGAGCGCCAGCCTGTCACGCTGGAGGTCGAGAGTTCGAGCCTCTTCCGGGTCGCCAATGCCTCGATAGCTCAGTCGGTAGAGCAAAGGACTGAAAATCCTTGTGTCGTTGGTTCGATTCCGACTCGAGGCACCATCACAAGGTTTTCAATTCGAAAATCTGCTGGGGTTAAAACCGAATAACCTTAGTATGCTAGTGTGGCTCAACGGTAGAGCAGCTGACTTGTAATCAGCAGGTTGGGGGTTCGATTCCCTTCACTAGCTCCAATTTGGGAAGATTGCAGAGCGGCCAAATGCTACGGACTGTAAATCCGTCGTCTTATGACTTCGATGGTTCGAATCCATCTCTTCCCACCATACTATATTTTGTAGTTAAAATAAATAAAATACCACATATACAGTGGTATTTTTTCTTTTAGGCACATTTTATGAAATCATTTAATAAAGATTTGATAATTTCTAAGATAAATAATGGGAATATTGAAGATTTGTTTTTTTTAACTCCAGAATATTTAAAGCCATATTTGATGTTTATAAAAGATAATAAAAGAGTATTTAAAATCATTCACAAAAAACCATATTTATTCAATGTTGATGCTACTTTTCAAAAGATGTATAAAGAAGTTTTTGAGCCAATACTCAATAAATTTGATATAGAGAAAAACAAAAAAATATTCATTTTTGAATTTTTTACAAATGGAGTGGTTGGATTAATTATGAAATGGGTTAATTTAAATTGTGAGGAAGATATTGATAATATTTTAAATATAATATTAGATTGTGTGCAAGATAGTATAAATAAAAGGTTAAAAAGTGAAGATTAAAGATATATATAAAAATAAAGAATTGAGGCTTTATATTAATACAACTATTTCTTTTGTTATTACAATCCTATTTGCTTTGTATAATGGTATATTGGGAATAGTTAACTCTTCAATATGGAATGGTAGTATATGTGTTTATTTTATACTTCTAACTATAATGAAAATAATAATTTTGACTACAGAAAGACGTATTAAAACTGCTAGCCATCAAGTTAAAATAAAAACAAGATATAAAATATTTATCACTATCTCAATCTTACTATTAGTGCTTAACCTTGCTTTAATTACTCCAATTTCTTTAATGGTTATGAATAAAAAAGAAGTGAATTTTGGAATGATTACAGCAATAACTTTAGCTAGTTATACTACATATAAAATAACATATTCTATTATTATGTATGTTAAAAATAAAACTAACAGAAATTTAATTTTTCGCCAATTAAGATTAATAAATTTGATTGATGCAATAATTTCTGTTCTAACTTTACAAAATACATTAATAGTTGTAAATGGACCAGTAGGGGAAGACATGTTTATTCTTAGTGCTATAACAAGTGCAGTAGCTGTTGGATTTATTTTAATTATTGTATGTGTATCACTTATTAAAGGCATACGCAACTTTAAAGAAGATTATAATACAGATATAATTATATAAAAAGTTTATAAAGATCTAACAATTAAGATGAAAAACTAGATAAGATTGTGTTTTATCTAGTTTTTTATATTACATAAAATAGTAGTTGCAGAAAGGGTGGGGAAGAGGATAAGAGATAAGAATTGATTATAAATATCTTTATATAAAATATTTGGCATGATAAATAAGAATAAGGCAGGAGATATGGTAAAATAAGAAAGAATAAGATAAAATGTTGAGTTAATTAATGTATTTTGCGAATAGATGCAAACCTAAAATTATATACAAAACATATAAGCCCATCAAAGAAGAATGTTATTTATAAAAGAAAAGATTGACAAGCTATATTTAATTATATAAAATTTAATTAATGCAAGAAGACATTATACAAATTGAAAACAATAAAATAAATCATTTAGAAGATTTTAATTTAATAGGAATACACAAATCTTCTAAATTTTTTAGCATTTGTTTAACACAACAACATAATGGCAAAATATTAAAATATATATTAAAAAATACAACCACTCAAGATGAGGCAAAAATATTAAGAATATTAAAAGCTATTGGTAGAGGGTGTAAATTAGATAGAAATACTTATTTTTATATAATAGAATATTTAATAATAAATGTTAGCAATATAATAAAAATTATTGAACCAGATAAAAAAATTATATTTAAAGATGGATATGAATATATATTTAAAGGTAAATTAAGTGAATTTAAAAAGTTAATAGAAGAATATGAGCATTGTAAAAACAAAGTGTATAATAAAAATGATTGACATAGTAGAAGATTTAATATATAATAATAAATATGAAGAGATGTTGTTGTAACTTAAAATAAATTAATGTACAAATAATTTGTACAAATTTTAAGTTGTGCAATCTAATGATTATTTAAATTCATCTAGTCAAGAGATCGCAACTCTTGACTATTTTTATTAAACAATAATAATTTAAGAAACCTAAATTTAAATTAATCATATAAAATATGGAGGAAAGAATGTTAAAATTATATAATTCATTAACAAGGCAAAAAGAGAATTTTAAACCTTATGGCGAAAAGGTTACTATGTACAGCTGTGGTCCTACAGTATATTATTATCCTCATATTGGTAACATGAGAGCTTATTTATTTATGGATAATATTAGAAGAGTATTAAAATATAACGGGTATGACATTAATGGTGTTATGAATATTACTGATGTAGGGCATTTAACTAGTGATGCAGATGAAGGTGATGACAAAATGCTAGTGGCAAGTAAAAGAGAAAATAAATCTCCATGGGAAATAGCTAAATATTATACCAATATTTTTATGCAAGAAGCTAAAAGACTAAATATTGATTTACCTGAACATATTTGCCCTGCAACTACTGTGATAGAAGATATAATTAAATTTGTAGAAGGATTGTTGGATAAAGGCTATGCTTATGAAACTAGTAAAGGAATATATTTTGACATATCTAAATTCCCTGACTATGGAAAACTTAGTGGGAAAATCATTGAGCAAGATAAAGCTGGAGCTAGAATTGAAGTAGATAAAGAAAAGCGTAATCCTCAAGATTTTACAGTTTGGATAAAAGCTCCTAAAGAACATATAATGAAATGGGAAAGTCCATGGGGATTAGGATATCCAGGCTGGCATATAGAATGTTCTACCATTGGTAAAAAATTTCTAGGAGACCATATAGATATTCACACAGGTGGGGTAGACCATAAACCTATACATCATGAAAATGAGATTGCACAAAGTGATTGTTTAGAAGGGCATAAAGTGGTAAATACTTGGATGCATCTTGAATTTTTACAAGTTGATGGTGGTAAAATGAGTAAAAGTCTAAATAATATTTACACTTTAGACGATTTAATTGCTAAAGGATTTGAGCCAGAAGTATTTAGGTATTTTTATTTTATGGCACATTATTCTAAACAGCAAAATTTTACTTTTGAAGCTATGCAGTCTGCTAAAAATTCATTATATAGTTTAAAACAATTAACATTAGAGCATAAAAACGGTAAAGCTAATATAAATACTGAAGAATATGAAAAAGACTTTCTAGAAGCTATTAATTATGATTTAAATATGCCAATAGCTCTTGCAGTGATTTGGAAAATGCTTAAAGAAGAAAAGTCAAACGATATATATTTATTAATGATGAAATTTAATAAAATTTTAGGATTTGATTTAGATTGTAAAACAGAAGAGATACCAGAACAAGTAAAAGAATTGGCAAATCTTCGTTGGAATTCTAAATTGAATAAAGATTGGGCAAATGCTGATATGTATAGAAATAAAATTGCTGATTTAGGATATCAAGTATTAGACAGCAAAGATGGTTATGAGATAAAGAAAATATAATAAATGAATTTGTTTTTATAAAAATAATTTAAAATACAACAAAAAGAGTAGGTTTTTAGACAAGACTTGCTCTTTTTTTTTAATATTTTTATGTTACACTTGTTGTTAAGGAGGCAAGGGGTATGCAAGTTAAAACAAAATTGCACAATCAAGCTCTATATGTGCTATTAATTGGAGAGCTAGATGAAAGTTGTGCACCATTTGTAAGAAATAATTTAGACAATTTATTTGAAAATGAAAAACGATTTAATAAAGTAATAATGGATTTATCTCAACTAGAATTTATGGACAGCACAGGCATAGGAGTTATGTTGGGAAGATATAAGAAACTACAACATAGAAATATTCCAATTTATATTATAAATCCATCAAAACAAGCTGAAAAAATATTCCAAATGTCTGGACTATATGACATTATGCCAAAAATATCATAAAGGAGATAATATGAAAAATCAAATAGAAATTAAATTTAAATCATTGCCTGAAAATGAAGCTTTTGCTAGAACTTGTGTAGCAGCTTTTTGCTTGCAGTTTAATCCAACATTAGATGAAATAGGAGATATTAAAACTGCTGTTAGTGAAGCTGTTACAAATTGCGTTGTACACGCATATCCAAATAAAGTTGGAGAAATTGTAATGCTATTAAGACGTGAACAAGATAAATTACATATTGTAATAAAAGATAATGGAGTAGGTATTGCTGATATAGAGCAAGCTATGAGCCCTTTCTACACAACAAAGCCTGAGGAAGAGCGTAGTGGAATGGGATTTACTGTAATGGATAGCTTTATGGATTCATTAATTGTCAAGCACAATGGAAATAAAGGTTTAATTGTGGAGATGAGTAAACGTATAGAAAACAAACAGGCGGTATAATATGCTATCTAATGAGGAAACTTTAAATCTTCTATCTTTAGCTCAGGCAGGAGATGAGTTTGCTAAAGAAAAATTAATAATTGAAAATTCTCCCCTTATAAAAAGTGTAATTCGTAGATATAAAAATAAAGGGGTAGAAGATGATGATTTATATCAATTAGGAAGTATGGGATTTATAAAAGCTATTAATAATTTTAGTACAGAATTTAATGTTAAATTTTCCACTTATGCTGTACCTATGATTGCTGGAGAAGTAAAAAGGTTTTTGCGTGATGATGGAAGTATCAAAGTATCAAGAAGTATTAAACATAATGCTATACAAATTAAAAATTTTATCTCTCTTTTTCAATCAGAGAAAGGAAGAGAGCCAACTATTGAAGAAATTTCAAAACAATTTAATTTAGATGCTCAAGAAGTTGTGTTTACTTTAGAAGCATCAAATCAATTATTATCTATTGATGAAAAATTTGATGAAGATGATGATACCTTGGCAGAACACACTCAAGATAATTTTTCAGCAGATAAATTAGTAGATAAAATTGCGATTAGAGATTTAATTGAAAGTCTACCAGCAAGAGAAAAACAGATAGTAATTATGAGATATTATTTGGATAAAACTCAAAGTGAAATAGCTAAAACTATGGGTGTTTCACAAGTGCAAATTTCAAGGATTGAAAATAAAATATTAGAAAATTTTAAAACTATGATTAAATAATATAAAAAAATTCAAACAAAATCTAGTTTGAATTTTTTATAATTAATAATTTATCTAGCTTTAATTAACTCTTCTTTTTTTATCTCAGCAGTATTTTCACTATTAATTAAATCTTCTTTAACATTTTCAGCATTGTTTATACTATTTTCATTATTCTCAATATTTGTTTGTTGAGTTACAGGATGTTCAGGTAAATTTTTAGTTAAATCTTGAGAACTCTCAGCATTATCATTTTTTTGATTTTTTATTTTATTTCTCATATTATTAAATTTTTCTTTAAAAAATTTTGCTATTTTACTTTCACCCATAGTATTTATATTAGATTTAACAGTTACCCCTTTATAACTATCTACATTTTTTGCTTTTTTAGCTCTAACTTTTTTTGGTTTTTGAACATCTTGTTTTGGTTCTGCCTCTATATTTGAAATAGAATTTACATTATTAGAATTATTATGATTTTCTAATACTTCTTTATTGATATTGTTAGAATTTAATCCGCCACCATTATAAGGGTTTCCAAATCCATAACCATACATATTTCCATAACCAGCATTTCCATAAGGCATACCATACATATTTGGCATACCTCCATACATATTATATTCATTACCTAATAAAGCTGTATTAAAAAAGGTGTCTATATTTCTTTTAGTAGGGGCATAACTATCAATATTAGACTTTAATCCAAATGTTGTAGGTTTTTCTTCCTCTGTACTATCTAAATCTGTTGAACTATCATTTAAAGTTTGTTGTTCTGTATTTGAATTTGTATTATTATCTTGTGAATTGTTCTCTTGATTTTCATTTTCTTGATTATTTTCTAGCTCATTTTGATTTGTAGAATTTTCTTGTTCATTATTTTCATTCTCTAATTGAGAATCTTGATTTTGTTCAGTATTATTTAATGAAGGATTTGTTCCAAAACGAAAACCATAAACAACTCCATTTGGAAAGTGATGGGCTGTTCTATTATAATAAGGACTTGATAAACTATTAATCATATTTAAAGAAGTTAAACTATTTTGCAAGGCTTCTATTTTTTCTTCAAGGTTATTTATAGTAAGCATATATATACCAGCAACCTTTTCAAAGTCGTCACAATTTTCACAACCATCAATAGTTTTTATAACATCTGAACTTAGATTTTCTAATGTGTTTGCTAAAAATTTAATAGAATTACTATGCTCTTTAATATATAATTTTTGCTCATTAGTAAGTTCTTGTTCTTCATATTTATCTAAATAATCCATAGTGTCTTGTATAGCGTTAATTAAAGTTTGTTTTAACTCTTCATATTCACTATTAACTTGTTCTAAAGTGGAATTTAGATAATTTATAGTTTCTTGTTCTGTTAAATCAGTTTGGCTTCCATCTTCATTAGTTGTACTAAATGTTACATTCTTATCATTTGAATTAACATCAATCTCATAATTTAATCTAGATGTTGAAGAGTTTAACTCTTCCATATCATCAACACTTTCATATATTTGTGATAATTTATTTTGCATATCATTATCTAAATCTATTGCACTTGGAACAAGAGCTCCTAATAAACCTGACGATAATGCAAATAATTTAATGTATTTATTCATATACATTTCCTCCTACAACTATAATGTGTAAAAATTTATAAAATATTTATTTGATAATATTTTTATATTTTTATTAAATTTTAAAAATGCATAATAATTTGTTTTAAAAATAATTTTTCGGGCATGATAATAATAGGAGAAAATTATGGATAGTGAGAAACGTAATCAAAATTATAATACTTATGTTGAAGCTAAAGTTCCTAAAACTAAATTCTGGCAAGCTTTATTAAAGGCTTTTGTAGTAGGAGGGCTTATATGCTGTGTTGGACAATTATTTTATGATTTATATGCTTATTGGTTTCCAACTCTTAGTGAGGCACAATTAGGCAGTGCAATGCTTAGCACAATAATAGCTATAACTGCAATTTTAACAGGTCTTGGCATATTTGATTGGATTGGAGCTTTTGCTGGAGCTGGTTCTGTTATACCTATTACAGGATTTGCAAATTCAATAGTAAGTCCTTCAATGGAATTTAAAAAAGAAGGAATAATATTTGGAATTTGCGTTAAAATGTTTAGCATTGCAGGCCCTGTAATTGTGTGTGGGGTAGTTGGTAGCGTGTTGGCTGGATTAATCTATTTAATTATTTAAAAAGGGGAATTATGTTTAGTACAAATAAACAAACAGTAATATTTAATAACAAGCCTAGAATAATAGGAAATTTTAGCATTGGAGGACCTTTAGAAAGTAAAGGACCAATAAAAGATTATTTACACTATAAATTAGAAGATGATACTTTAAATGAATCTAGTTTTGAAAAAGCAGAGCGTAAATTATTAGAACATATTATATTTGGTGCTATTGATAATGCTAATCTTCAATTAGACGACATTGACGCTTTATTAGGAGGAGATTTATTAAATCAAATAATAAGCTCATCATTTGCAGCTAGAAAATTTGGTATAACTTTTATTGGCTTATATAGTGCTTGTGCTACAATGGCAGAAAGTTTAGCTCTTGGAGCTTGTTTGGTAGATAGACAAGTATTTAAAAAAGTATGTTGTGCCACAGCAAGCCATTTTTCTAGTGCTGAACGGCAATATAGATTTCCTTTAGAATTAGGAAATCAGCGTCCACCAACTTCTCAATGGACTGTTACAGGAGGAGGTGCTAGTATATTATCTCATGAAGGGAAAGGCCCAATGATTACAAGTGCTACATTTGGTAAAGTGGTAGATTTTGGCATTAAAGATGTAAATAATATGGGAGCGTGTATGGCTCCTGCTGCAATGGATACTATTACGACTCATTTACAAGGAACAAACTCTAAAGTTGAAGATTACGATTTAATTGCTACAGGAGATTTGGGGAAATTGGGAAGTGAGATATTGGTTGATTTATTAGAAAGAAAAGGTATTAAATTAGGTCAAAATTATAGTGATTGTGGTAATTTAATATATAATAAAAGAGAAAAAGTTTTCATGGGCGGAAGTGGAAGTGGCTGTAGTGCTACAGTGTTTAATTCATATATTTTACACAAATTAAGAAATGGAGATTTTAAAAAAGTATTGTTAGTGGCTACAGGAGCTTTATTAAGCACTACTACAACCCAGCAAGGAGATTCTATTCCTGGAATAGCTCATGCAGTATGTATAGAAGGAGGAGAATAATGGAATTAAATATTTTAGATTATCTTGTTTCTTTTGTTGTAGGTGGACTTATTTGCGCTTTAGGTCAAATTTTAGTTGTTCGCACAAATATTACTACAGCAAGAATATTAGTTCTATTTTTAACTATTGGAATAATTCTTCAAACTATAGGAGTTTACCCATATTTTAAAGATTTCGCAAAAGCTGGTGCTTCTGTTCCAATTATAGGGTTTGGAGCAAGTTTGGCAAAAGGAGCTATAGACGGAGCTAAAACTAGTGGGATTTTAGGAGTTTTTCAAGGAGGATTAGAAGCTACAGCAGGAGGAATAGCTACAGCTATATTCTTCGCATTTATTATAGCTTTAATTTTTAATAGTAAAACTAAACATTTGAAATAAATATTGATTTTTAAACATATATTTCTTTTATGAGGAAAACATCACGTTTAAAGCGTTTTATACCTAAACTATTTATTTTAGTGGTGTTTTTTTGCATAATTATTAGCTATTATTTATTAACTTTAGTTCCTATTATAAAAACATATTGCATTGCTCAAATTACATCTTTAACTGAACAAGCTTTAAATGTGTCTGTTAGTAATACAATAAATGAATCCCTTAATTATGATAATATGATAAATATATCTTACAATGAAAATGGAGAGGTAAGTTTTATATCTGCTAATCAATATATGATTAATACAATTACAAGGGCTGTGGTGAAAAATGCTCATGAACAAATGAAAATGTTAAATCAAGATTATTTAAAAATTCCTTTAGGAACTCTTAGTGGTATAACTTTATTTATGGGTAGAGGACCACTTGTTAAATTAACTGCCACTCCAATAAGCATTGTTGGAAGCAGGTTTGATTCAACTTTTACAAGTGTTGGTATAAACAATACTTTACATAGAATATATTTAGAGGTAAATGCTCAAGTAGAAATGACATTGCCTATAAAAAAACAAACTATAAATGTAAAACAACAAGTCCTTCTTTGTGAAAGTGTGATAATAGGAAAAGTTCCTAATGTATATTTTAATTCTGGCATGAGTGACAGTTTTTTAAATTTAGTTCCTTAATTTAAATTTTATAAAATTTTAAATTAAATGATTGAAAAATGTTTTATTGTTTGGTATAATCATTAGCATGAATTATAAATATTTTGATAATGCCGCCACAACTAGTGTTAATAAAGAAGTGTTGCAAGAATATATTAATGCAAATAATGAATATTTTAATCCATCTTCTTTATATACACCTAGTTTGAGTGTAAAAAATAAAATTGAGATGGCACGTGAAACTATTTTAAGATATTTAGGAGGAGCTAATAAATCCACCTTTATTTTTACATCTTGTGCTACTGAAAGCAATAATGCAATTTTGCGTAATTGCATTAAAAGAAAAGATAAGAAATATATTGTATCAGCTGGAGAACATTCTTCCATATACGCTACAGCAAAAGCAATGATTGAGGAGGGATATAATATTCAATTCGCTCCTTTAAATAGTAATGGAAGTGTAAATCAAGAAAAGTTGTTTGAAATGATAGATGATAAAACTGCTTTTATTTCATTAATCCATGTAAGCAACGAAACAGGAGCTATTAACAATATTAAATATATTGCAAAAAAATGTAAGAGTATAAATCCTAATGTTTTAATCCATAGCGATGGTGTGCAAGCTTTACACAAATTAAAACTAAATATGGTAGATATGAATGTTGATTTTTATACTATATCATCACATAAAATAAACGGCGTTAAAGGAATTGCTGGAATGTATATTGCAAATCCTAATAAATTTACTCCATATATTTATGGGGGAGGTCAAGAACTTAATTTACGAGGTGGTACTGAAAATTATCCTGCTATTATGGCTTTTAGTAAAGCTATTACATTGTCTAATTATGATTATGATTATATGGAAGAGTTAAAGCAAACTTTTTTACAAAATATCTCATTACCATATAAGTTGATATCTTTAGAAAATTGTGTGCCTAATATAATATCTATTTGTTTTCCTTCACTTAGAGGAGAAACATTGGTTCACTTATTAGAGCAAGATGGATTTTTAATAGGAACAGGTTCAGCTTGTAATAGCAAAAACACATCAAACAGGGTTTTGCAAGAAATAGGAGTAGAACAAAAATATATCTTAGGAGCAATTCGTATTAGTTTTGATATGAATAAAACAAAAGATGATTTAATTGAGCTTGCAAATGCTATAAATAATAGCGTTATAATGTATTATAACAAAACAGGTTATAAATTTTAAATAATACTAAATATATGGTGTATTATTTAGATAACACTCTATATATTGAAAAGAGGTTTTATATGGAAAAAGTTATATTAATAAGATTTTCAGAAATTCATTTAAAAGGAAAAAATAAGGGATATTTTTTGAAGTTGTTATACACAAATATAAAAACAGCATTGAAAGATTTCAAAAAAGATATAACGCCTATTCAAAATCGTATTGTTGTTAGCAATTATATTTTAGATGAAGAAGATAATATTATAAATGAAATTAAAAAGGTATTTGGCGTATATTCAATAAGTGTTGCACAAGTATTAGATTCTAATGAAAATGCTATAGTTAATTATTTTAAAACAATAGAGGTATTAGGAAGTTTTAAAGTAGATTGCAATAGAGCTGATAAAACTTTTCCAATTCATTCTAATGAAATGGCTAAGCGTTTAGGAGCAATTATACTTGAAAATAATAAAAATGCAGTTGTTGATGTTCATAATCCAGAAACTATATTTCATGTTGACATTAGAGAAAATGGGCAAACTTATATTTTCGATAAGATTATATATAGTTATGGAGGTATGCCTTTAGGAGAGCATAGAGATGGATTATTGTTATTGTCTGGAGGAATTGATAGTCCTGTAGCAGGTTTTCAAATGGCTAAGAGAGGACTTCGTCAAGATGTATTACATTTTGATAGTTTTCCATACACAAGTCCTCAAGCTAGAGAAAAAGTTATCAGTTTAGCAAAAAAAATTAAAACATATATTGGTTGTAAATATATGTATATTGTGTCTATGTCAAATTTGCAAGAACAATTTCATTTGCATTGTAAAGAAGAATATGCTATCACACTTTTACGCAGAGCTATGATAAAAGTTTCCAATATATTATGTGAAAAATATGGTTATAAAACTATTATAACAGGGGAGAGTTTAGGGCAAGTAGCCTCTCAAACTATTGAAAGTATAACAGTTACAAATAGTGTAGCTCAATATCCTATAATGCGACCTTTAATTAGTTTTAACAAAGATGAGATTATAAAAATTGCAAACGAAATAGATACTTTTGAAACATCTATTTTGCCTTATGAAGATTGTTGTACAGTATTTTTACCTCAAAATCCTGTAATTAAACCTAAAATAGTTATTGCAGAAAAAGAGGAACAAAGAATAGATTTGGAAAACCTAATTAATATCGCTATAAATAATATTACTATTATAGAGCTATAAATTTGGTTTAAATAAAAAAATTTTAAAAATTCTTTAATGCTTGACATTAAGAATTTTTTATTTTATACTATACTTAGTATCATGGATACTTTAAAAGGAATAAAACTATGATGATAAGCAGTAAACTGCTTGCTCTTAGTGGCGCTCCTTTAATATTAACAATAGTTATATCTGTAATTGTTGCTTTGGGATTGGGGATAGTTGCAGGTGTTGTGTTAAACAAAATTTTATATAATAAAAAAGTACAAAATAGTAAAGCACAAGCAAATAAAATATTAGAGGATGCTTACGCACAAGCGAAAATTATTAAACAACAGCAGTTAAAACAAACTACTGATGAAATAAATTTGCTAAAATCTACTTTTGAAGAAGAAAATCGTCAAAGAAGAGAAGAAGCTAAGCGAAGTGAAGAACGTATAACACTTAGAGAAAGTAATTTGGATAAAAAAGAAGAAAATTTAGATAAGAAACTAGAACTACTTGATTTACAAAAAGAAAAATTATCAGATCTAGAACAAAACTTAGTTAAAAAAGATCAAGAATTAGATGATATTAAAAGTCAAATAATTTCAAAACTAGAAGAAGTTGCTGGATATACTAAAGAACAAGCAAAAGAAGAGATTATAGCTAAATATACTCAAGAAGCAAAAATTGACGCATCTAAAAAAATAAAGGAAATTGAAGAACAAACAAAGAATGATGCAGATAAAATAGCTAGAAATATTATCACCTTGGCTATTCAAAGATGTGCAGCAGATCAAACTGCTGAAGCTACAGTTTCGGTTGTTAATCTACCTAGCGAAGAAATGAAAGGAAGGATTATTGGTCGTGAAGGGCGTAATATACGAGCTTTAGAAAGTGCTACAGGAGTTGATTTAATAGTAGATGACACGCCTGAAGCTATTACATTATCAGGATTTGACCCTGTAAGAAGAGAAATTGCTCGTATTGCACTTGAAAAATTGATTATGGATGGAAGAATTCATCCTGCAAGAATTGAGGAGCTCGTTAATAAAGTTCGAAAAGATGTAGAGCAGACAATTAAAGAGGCAGGTGAAAATGCTTGCTTTGATGCAGATATTCATAATCTTCATCCAGAGCTTGTAAAAACATTAGGTAGGTTAAAATATCGTACAAGCTATGGGCAAAATGTATTAAATCATTCATTAGAAGTTGCATATATTGCAAGTATGTTAGCTATAGAAATTGGAGCAAATGCAAAAGTAGCAAAACGTGCTGGATTATTACATGATATTGGAAAAGCAGTTGACCATGAAGTAGATGGAACTCACGTATCTATTGGTGTGGAATTAGCTAAAAAATATAAAGAAAGTGATGCTGTAATTCACTGTATTCAAGCTCATCACAATGATGTAGAACCACAAACTCTTGAAGCAGTGCTTGTACAAGCGGCTGATACTATAAGCAGTGCTCGTCCAGGAGCTAGACGTGAAAGTTTGGAAAACTATATTAAAAGATTACAAAATTTGGAAGCTATTGCCACAAGTTTTGATGGTATTGAAACTGCTTATGCTATTCAAGCAGGTAGAGAAGTGCGTGTTATGGTTAAACCTGACGAAATAGATGATGCTAAAGCTGAAGTTTTAGCTAGAGATATTGCTCAAAAAATTGAAAAAGAACTTGAATACCCAGGTCAAATAAAAGTATATGTAATTAGAGAGTCTAGATTTACTGATATTGCAAAATAACAAAAAAAACACAAACTTAATGTTTGTGTTTTTTAATTGGCAGGGGAGACGCGATTCGAACACGCAACCTACGGTTTTGGAGACCGCTACTCTACCGTTGAGCCACTCCCCTAAATATTTAAACATAAATATTATATTACATCTATTAGTTAATGTCAAGTAATTAAAATATATTTTTCATTTGTAAGTTAATTTTCAAATTAATTGCGTTTATGTTAAAAATATGTTATAATATATTATATATGAAACAAGTAGAAATTTATACAGATGGGGCTTGTAGCGGAAATCCTGGTTCAGGAGGATGGGGAGCTATTCTTTTTTATAAAAATAAACGAAAAGAAATAAGTGGATATAATATCCTTACAACAAATAATAAAATGGAATTAACAGCTCCTATTGAAGCATTAAAATTATTAAAAGAACCATGTGAAGTAAAATTGTATTCTGATAGTGCATATTTAATAAATGCGTTTAATCAAGGTTGGATTGATAAATGGATAAAAAATAATTTTAAAAATTCAAACAAACGCCCTGTAGAAAATCAAGAATTATGGCAAGAATTAATAGATTTAAATAAAATTCATAAAATAGAGTGGATTAAAGTAAAAGGGCATAGTGATAATGAGTTTAATAACCGTTGCGATGAATTAGCTCGAGAAGAAATTAGTAAACATAACTAATATTTATTAAAAAAAGAGGGTAAACCTCTTTTTATTTAACTTCTGTTCTAATAACTCCTACCACTTTGCCTAATATAAGTACTTTTTCAGCATATTGAGGAGTATGTTTACTATCAGGTTGGAGTTTAAATAAATTAAATTCTTTATAAATTCTTGTAACTGTAGGCTTTTTATCTAACATTGCTACCACAATTTCTCCATTTCTTGCTACATTTTGCCTACTAACCACAACATAATCTTTATATAAAATGCCTGAACTTGTCATAGAATCATCTTTTACTTGCATAATAAACATATCATAACCTTTAAATAATGACCCTGTAAAAGCAAAAGTTTCTACAATATTAACCTTATCTAATAAAGGAGCTCCCATTGAAAGTTCACCAATTACAGGCATAGTAACAAGATTTGAAGCGTCAAGTTTATTTTGAATAGTTTCCATCAACTGAATAGATCTATTTTTATAACACCCTTTAACAATTCTATTATCTTCTTCTAACTTGCGTAAATAATATGCCACAGTAGAAGTGGAACTTACTCCTATAGCATCTCCAATTTCTCTAATAGTAGGAGGATACCCTTTTTCATTTATATAGCCTTTTATAAATTCATACGCTTGGTCTATTCTTCGCATATTTTCTCCTAAAATTATTATTTTTTTTCAAAAAAGTATAACATATTTAAAATATACATGTCAAACATTGGTTCTAATTTTTTTAATTTTTATGTAATTTAACCTTATTCGCCACATCTTTTCTTATATTTTCGCTAATTGCAGCATAGTATTTTTTAGTAGTGTTTACATCTTTATGACCCAAAACTTCTGCAACTATTGATATATCTTTTGTTTCTCGATATAAATTTGTTCCATAGGTACTACGCAATTTATGTGGGCTAATTTTTTTGAGTGGGGCAGATATTCTAGCATATTTCTTTACTAAATTTTCTACTGAACGAACACCCATTCTTTTGCCTTGAATACTAATCCATAAAGCTTTTTCTGATTCTGGCAATTTTAAACTATCTCTAAAATCAAGATATTTAATTAAAGCATCTTTAATTTCATCTGAAAAATACAAAATCGCTTGTCCGCCACCTTTTCTTGTAACTTTAAAGCTATTATATTTAAAATCTATATCATCAACATTAAGTCCTACAAGCTCACTTACACGAATTCCTGTTCCTAATAATAATGAAAGCATTGCTGTATCACGGGGGATAAATCTTTCAATATATTTTTGTTGATGCTCTCCAAATCCTTCAAGAGTTTCACTTACTTTTAACAAATCTTCAACTTCATCTTCTTCTAACTTTATAATATCTTTCTTTATAATCTTTGGCATTTTTACTTTTGTAACTACATTAGCTGAAATAAGGTCTTTATCAAACATAAACTGAAAAAATGACCTTACACTAGATAGTTTCCTTGCAAGACCTCTATCAGCATTAGAACGAACAACACCTTCTTCATTATCATAGCTCATTAAATACGATACAAACCTCTCAATCATAAGGCTATCAATTTTATTTAAATCTTCAATTTGAATAGTTTGATTAGATTTATTAAAAAATGTTCGCTCGAAATTATATAAATATGTAAAAAATATTTTCAAATCTCTAGCATAATTAATACGTGTTAGGGGAGTAGTCCTTGAAGCAACACCTACAAAATATATGCTACAAAAACTAGGCAACTCATCTAACAATTCATTTAATTTTCTTAAATTTTTTCTATTCCTATCTATAAAATAATTATCACTCATATCAATATTATAACAATAACTGTTCGCAAAATCAACCAATTTATAATAATAATTCAAAAATTTTTAAATGAGAGGGAAAAGGAATATATTTATTAGTTGCAAAAGTTGTGTTAACATGTTATACTTTAAATAATTTTATAGGAGTTATATATGATAGACATTAATTTAATAAGAAATAATCCTGAACTTGTTAAGGAAAATATTAAAAAGAAATTTCAAGACCATAAGTTGCCTTTAGTTGATAAAATTTTAGATTTAGATGCAAAAGTTCGTGATTTGCGAACAGAATGTGATAATTTGCGTGCTACTCGTAATTTGATTAGCAATGAAATAGGCTCTTTAATGAAAAATAAGCTTATAGATGAAGCTAACGCAAAAAAACAGCAAGTTATTGATATAAATTCTCATTTAAGTGAATTAGAAGAAAAAGAAAATGAACTAAGTGCAGAGTTAAGAAAAAATATGCTTACAATTCCTAACATTATAGACCCAAGCGTTCCTATAGGTAAAGATGATAGTGAAAATGTAGAAAATGAGCGTTTTGGCGAGCCTATTGTTCCAGATTTTGAAATACCTTATCATGCAGACATTTTAGCAAGTTTTGATGGGGTAGATAAAGTTAGTGCATCTCGAACTAGTGGTAATGGTTTTTATTATTTAAAAGGTGATATGGCTCGTATTCATTCTGCTATGCTTTCTTATGCTCGTGATTTTATGATAGATAAAGGTTTTACTTATTATATACCTCCTTTTATGATTAGAGGAGATGTAGTAAATGGAGTTATGTCTTTTGAAGAAATGGATGCCATGATGTATAAGATAGAAGGTGAGGATTTATACTTAATTGGAACTAGTGAACATTCAATGATTGGAAAATTTAAAGAACAAATACTTCAAGAAAGCGAATTACCTATAACTTTAACAAGCTATTCTCCTTGCTTTAGAAAAGAAGTAGGTGCTCATGGAATTGAAGAAAGAGGTTTATATAGAGTTCACCAATTTGAAAAACAAGAAATGATTGTAATTTCTACACCAGCTGAAAGTATGGATTGGTATAACAAAATGTGGAGATTTACTGTAGACTTTTTCCGCAGTTTAGATATTCCTGTAAGAACTTTAGAATGTTGTAGTGGTGATTTGGCAGATTTGAAAGTTAAATCTTGTGATATTGAAGCTTGGAGCCCTCGTCAAAAAAAATATTTTGAAGTTGGTAGCTGTTCTATTTTAGGAGATGCTCAAGCTAGACGTTTGGGAATACGTATGAAAACAAGCGAGGGAAATCAATTCGTTCATACTCTTAATAACACTGTTCTTGCAACTCCAAGAGGCTTGATCGCTTTTATTGAAAACAATCTTCAAAAAGACGGTTCTATTAAAATTCCTAAAGCTTTGCAACCTTATATGGGCGGTAAATCTGTTATAACACCAAATACTAAATAAAGTGTAGTAAATCGTATTATGCACACTATATAATGTATTATGTAAATTATATAAGATACTAGGAAAATATTATAATTTCTTAGTATCTTTTTTATTTTATATAAATAATGTTTTGTAAATACATATAAAAAGTATTGGAGAATAAATGATGTTAATAGAGATATAAAAACATTTAAAACGAAAAGATAAATAAAATTAAGATGTTTAATAAAAACTAAAATTTTAATAAAATTAAAAAAATGGAAACAGCAAAAAAGTTCAAGTTTTCGCAAAATCTGTATTTTGCGAACAATTTGATATATTCCATTTTAAGACCCCTACTATCCCCTATTTTCTATAGGTCATAGTTTTTAACATAGTTTTCTAGTATTTCTCTTATAAAGCTAGTGTATCTTTTGCCTTTTTTTGAGGCTATTTCTATTAATCTGTCTTGAGTTTTAGTTGTTACTCTAGCTGCAATTTGTGTCATAGGTTCTATTTTAGGAATATCTCTTTTATTCGTTGTTTGTCTCATTAATTTTTTCACCTCCCTTTTCGTTTAGCATTTGTTATACATTTTTATGATAAATTATTTGTTTAGCATTTGTCAAACGATTTTCACAAAAATTTAAAAAAAATGAGAATTTTATTTCTCATCTTTATTTTTTTTATCTTCTTTCTTTTTCTTGAACTCTTGCTTATATATTTTTTCTACATAATATAATATAAAAATACTCATCACAAAGGTCATTATACCAAATATATCAAACATATTGCCTCCTATCCAGATATTACAATACTTGTCATATTTTGTCAATAAAAAAGCAGGCTATCGCCCGCTCTCTTACTTTTCCCTTGCACCCTTATAGGATACAATATAATTATAGACTATTTATTCAAATAAAGTCAAGCAATTTACAAAAAATTATATAAAAATGCAGTGCAGAGGCTCGCCTCTCTTATTTTTCCCTTTATAAATTCGTCCTCTTTTTAAATAGCCTATTTTTTATTTCAAATTTGCTTTCTTGGTTATTGATATACTCATATTTAGATATATCTGTTTTATCTAAAATATTATCCCACATTTTATCAGATTTAATTTTACGTTCTTCTTTAAGTTGTTTAAACCTATCTTCACATTCTTTTTCCATAAGTTTATCAAAGTATCTGCTTTTAACTTTTTTCAAACCTTTTTTGGTTACTGCATACATAGGTTTATCTTCAAAGAATTTTTCTTTATTATCCTCAAAGAATTCATTTGCAATACCTGGACGTCTACTCATGCAAGTATATTCTGGAACTTGTCCTCTTAACATATAATGTTCTTTACTATCACTCCCCTTGTATTTTTTAGTTACATAACCTGCAACATATCTACAAGTTTCATAATTAACTTCGTTAAGGTCTACAAATCCTTTACCCCATAGCTTATCCATTGTTTTGCTTTTGAAAAGCATATTCTTTTCTTTGCTCCACTCACATTTTGATATTTTATATGGTTTCATATCCTCAACTTTTAAGTTAAATAATATTATGTGATAGTGTGGTCTTCCACGTTCTTCACCATACTCACCACATAAGAAAAACCTTATTTTTTGATTTTTATAATGTTTTCTTAACCTTTTCATAAAATCTTGATGGTCTTTCTTACGTAGCGTTACAGTGTCATAGACTTCACCTGTTTTAGGGTCAATACCTTTACTTCTTAGGATATTTTCATCGTTATAAGTTAATGTTAGCATGACATTATCAGTATATTTTTGAGCTTCTTTTACACAACGAAAAGCCCATTCTTTAGCATGTTGTAGTCTACATTCAAGACATTGACCACATGGAATTCTATCAATTTTTGTATACCTTACATTATTTTTATAATTATCTTCATCAATATTTGATAATATTTTTGTGAAAGGTATATTACCTTTTGGAGTATATTGATAACCTTGAATTCTATAATAAGTTCTGGTACACATATATCTCCTAAATACCAACCTCGAAAGAGGCGGCACATTTATTTCCTTGTTCTTAATTGTGCCGACTGACACCTTTTTAGTGTCAGTTTGGATAAAAATTAAATTTTAACTTTGTTTAAATCAGTAAAGAAACTTTTATTAAGTTCTTCAATATTTTTATATCCATTACGTTGTATATAAGCTGTAGCTTTACTAATTTGTTTTAGATTTACATCGTTATTTTTATTTTTATCATAGTTAAAAGCTGCTGCTAGATTAGCTGCTGAATTAATCATATCAAATGCAGTTGATGAGCTTCCAGATGATTGAGCAGCTGCACCATGAGGTGTTGAAGCACCACTTGCTCCTCCACTATATGCCATAGCAGGATTTACTCCTGCTTTTATCATGTCTTCAGTGCCACGTTGATAAGCAGTATTAGACATTTGGGTTTCCCAGTCACGTTGTTTTTGAGCTTCATCTGCACTGAATTTACGATTTTTTTTATTTTCATTAGCATTGACTGCTGTACCTATTAAAGATCCAGCAAGTCCTAGTCCTCCAGCAATTAATCCACCTAATAAAAAACTCATAAGCATCTCCTAGTGGTGGTCAATAAAGCCAGGTATACTATGTGGAGGCATTGTACGAACATCCGTTTCATCAAAATAGAAGTCGAAATAGAATTGATTAGCAATACTACTTGTAATAGTTAAAGTTCTATCAATAGCTGTTCCATTTTCAACTATCCAATCTTCATTATTTACAGGAAGATTTTCATAGTCATCAGCATAGTGCCAATTATCGAATGAATTAGTAGCATTACTTCTAAATTGTCCTGATACTCTATTTTGTTCGTAACGATATTCTGCACCATATTCTTGATATCCAAATACTTCATTATCTTGACTTGTACCTTGTGCAAATATTTCATAGTTATATACAGGTTGTTCGCCTAAATTTTGGAATTCTGGCATATAGTAATCTTCCATATTTTTACGTGTAAACATTTTATGTAATCCTTGTTGATATGTTCTTTGATGTCTAACATATACAAATCCCATAAGAATGCCATGTTCTTCAAAGCCTTTCTGGAACATAAAGCTGTTATCGAATGTATTACTAAATCCAGCTATTTGACCAAGAGGACTTGTTTCATTAGTACTTGAAGTTTGTACAACCATTTCAATATTTAATGGTATACGTTTGCCTCCTAAATATTCTGGACGTTGTAAAGTTGCATCACTAGGTGTAACATTCCAACGATTTTTTAATATTTCTACATAACGTGTTCCACTTCTAGCATTAGCTTCTAATACTTTTTGTAATTGGAAAGCTTGTCTTAATTGATTAACAGTTATAGCTGTTGCTGTTGATAAGTCTGTAATTACACCTGATTTTTCAGGATCATTGCTTATACCAAGTGTTTTTGTTACTGCAATTGGTTCCCCTGTTAGTGGTGTTCCTACATTAGTTCCTATACTTTTTGTATACGTACTAATAGCATCTCTATTTGCTAGATATTGAGAACCAATCCCCCATGTTTGAGATCCATCAGTTAATCCTAATGTTTTACCATTACCTATAACAGGTGCAGTATCACCTAAAGGAAGTGTTACAGGGTCACCTGCTTGAGGTTGTAATAATGTACTTGTAAAATAGTCATGTATTTTAGCAACTTTTAAACATTTACCATACTTAATAGGATCTGTTACATAGTTATCACCATTGCTACCTGTAATATTAGCATCATCTGTTGTAAAATCAGTAAAGTCTTGTCTATTTTGGTCACGATACCATTCATTCCAAATTAAAGCATATGCACGGCCATATAAGGCGTTAACTTGTATATTACTAATTTTAGTAGGGAAACCTAAATAATCTGCAATAGTATTTTCACCCCAACCCCCACTTGGAGCTGTTACCATAGGTATAGTGTATTGTGGTTGTGTTTGATGTGGTCCTACAGTTTTTTCACCTTGAAAATCTTTCCAATGTTTCCATAATAATCTATTTGGTACAAAGTAAAATGCTATATCAGCAAAAGCTATATCCATTGTTTGAAAGTTAGGTGTAGTCATTTTAATTAATGAACGTACATCCATTGTAATTATATCCCCTGGTAAAATTTCTTTACGATAAATAGGGATTAAGTCACCAGTATTACCTGTTGTTTTATGATTATGCGGACATTTAAACTTAGTACGAATATTTTTATTTACTATGTTTTCTGCAAAATTATATATTAAATTACTCATTTATAATCTCCTTTTGTGCTGTTGTTTGTTCTTGTTTATTAGCTGTTAAACTGGCAATCATTTCATTCTGTTTTTGCATGGTGTTCAATATTTCTTGATAACTAGGCATTTTAGGTTGCGTATGCTGTGTTTTTAATTCTTGGTTTAATATCTCTACAATTTGTCCATTTTCACTACCTGCAATAAACTGTTTAAAGTCATTATTAAACTTTTGCTTAATTTCTGTAGATTGTCTTTCGAATATATTTTTAGCATTATCAATAACAGCCATAGTTTCTATTAAGTTTTCAGGTAAATTAGTCATATCAATAATTTGATTTTCATCAAGTTTAAGATTATCTTTTAAATTTAAGGTCATATTATATCGTTTAAACAAATTACTTATCTTTGTTTCTTCAGCGTATTCTTGTATTTTTTCATAAATATCAACAGGCACATCTTCACGTAAAATACGTTCCCCTGTTTTTTTGTCTATATCTTCCACATATGTTTTTTGTTCACGTTTAGTAAAATTTTCTTGCATACGTGGTGGTCTGTCATATTGTGTAAAAAATTTCATATTATTCCCCTTTTATTTCTTCATCATTTAATAATTGTGGTTTTGGTATTTCTTGTGTATGTGTAGGTACAAAATTTACTACAAACTGTGCACCACTACATATAAATTCTTTACAAGCTGTGATTTCCATAGTTTGAGTATCAAATTCTGCAATTTTCCATAATTCCAAATCGCTAACAGGTATATTATCAGGGTTACCTTGTTTTAATACTAGATTAATACCATTCCCCCAGGCACGTTTTGCAGTATTTTCATTTTCATAAAGCATAATTGCTCTTTGAGCTTCTTCAGCTACTGTATCTTTAGTTACTGTTAAAATATATTTCATAATTACTCCTTAAAATCAATTTTTTGCGCCATTCTAGGCGTTTTGATACTTTTTTTGACATTTTAGTCGACCAACTCTAAAACTTCGTCTTTTTGCAATGATTTTGCACTTTTAACGATAATAACCTTGTCTGAGTTGTTTACAAGGTCCATAATTAGATGTAAAACCATAAATGGTCTAATATTATTAATTACTTGTTTCCCCTCATCAGTAAAAATCACTATATGAGCAAACATTACATTCTTACTCCTCCACGCATATTTGAAGTAGTCAAATTGGTTTTATCTATTTTATTAGCTGTCTTTCTAAATACACGTGCATTTTTCTTTTTATTCTTCAATACTTGTGCTTTCGCCATCTTGTTCCTCCTTAAATATTTCCTTTTTTATTGGTAACGCTAGTAACATACTTATTAATATTCCACGAGCTGTTCCATTTGATATTTTATTTTTTATGAATATTTCGGTTATTTCCTCTATTATTTTATGACCTTTTATAAATTCGTTTTCCATATTTACTCCTCCACTTTATTTACACTAGCAACATCAGCTATTGTAATATTATTTTTTGCACACTGTTTATCAGTGTATTTTTTAATTTTTGAATTAACTTTTTGAGCAAGTTCTTCCACAGTATATTCTTTAGATTTTCTACCTTTAATGATAGCTACTAACATAGCTACTACTGATAGACCTATACTTACAAGCTCTACGATACTATTAATATCCATTGTGTACTACCCTCCTCTATACACTCTACACTTTGTATTTTATTGTATGACAAATGTATGACAAATCTGTATTTTGCGAACAATTTGATATATTCCATTTTGCTCACCTACCTCATCAGCTGTATTTGCATTTATATTAAAACATTTTAAATTTCCTCTCCCTTTGCTACGACTTTGTGTATTATAACTTACACTTTCGACAAAAAATCTCCCTTTTAAATAAAAAGATTTGACTTTAATGTTATAATTTTTTATACTTTGTATAAAAAGGGGTAAAATATGAAAACAACTGATTTAATTCCTTTAATTCTATATCAATTAGTAGATGGTGATAAATATGGTTATGAAATTGTAAAGCAGATTGAAGATTGTTCTAATGGTAAAATTACAATCAAGCAACCTACCCTATATAGTTTATTGAAAAAATTAGAGCAAGGGAAATTTATTTCTTCATATTGGCAAGATAGTGAAATAGGAGGAAAAAGGCATTATTATAAATTAACAGAGAATGGTAAAGCTCAGTTAGATACCTACCCTCCTCTAAATGAGTTAGTATTAAATTCTAGTTATGAAAATAATATAGAACCAAATAAGCCAGATAATTTAGAAGTTGTAAAAGAGCAGCCTTCTTCACAAGATTTAAATATAGAAAAAGACAGTAATGTTAAAATTGAGCAAGAAACTGCACAATTTAATCAATTTGATGACACTCCTCCTATCATAACTCCTATAAACCTTGTTAGCAATGCAGAAATTACTACATTTAATTATTCAAATACTCCAGATGAACAAGAAGAAGCTGATAAGATTAATTCCCCTGGTTCAACTGTTGAAGTAAACATTTTCGATGCAATGGAAACTAGCAATGATAATTTTGACTATAGTAAATATAAAACTTTAAATGATGAGTTAGATAAAAAAGATAGCAAAGAAAAAACACAATTAAATGAACTAGTTGAAAATAAAAATGATGAAAATGCAACATTTACAAAAAAAATAGAACCTATCAAGGTAAAAAAAGCAGATAATAAGCTATATAGTAAATTATCACCTAACGAGAATTTAATTGTAAAAGATGAAGATATTTCGCCCTACTCGCCTAGTATTATTGATGATGTTGAAAAAATAAAATATATTAATTATATAGATTTTTCTACAGATAAAAATACTATTAAGCGAAGAAAAGCTATAAATAAGCATATTATAAAGTGTATATTAACCTGTTCCAGCATGCTAATAATGCTTATTATAAGCATTATTTTAGGATTTAAATTTGGGTTTTCAAAAATATATTATTTAACTGCAATTATATTTAGTTTAATATTTATATTCTACCCTCTTCTACTTATACGAAATTTAACAAACCTAAGATTAAAATATAGCACTAAACAATTTTATTATTCTATTTCAAAAGACTTTTTTATAAAATTATCACTATTTTTAACCGTTGTAATATTAATATTTGCTTATAATTTAAATCAAGTTGTAAATATTAGTTCTATATTTAAAATAACTAATTTTGCAAATTTTTATGCTCCATTGATTTTCAGTTTTGCTATTATATTAGATTTCATCTATAGTGCAATATGCTATAAAGAATATCGTAAATAAACAAATAAAGGCTTTATTTTAATTTTAAAAAAGCCTTTATTTTTTCTCTTTTCTTAAATGCTATAATTACCACTATTAAGCTGACAATAGCTATAGCTATCCAAGCAATAATTCCCCACCCTGAAAAAGGAATTATTTTCCCACTGCCAAAAAAACTAATCACAGCAAGCCCTACACTTCTAGCTATTATAGATATTATTAAAAATTTAGGATACGAAATTTCACTTATACCAGCAAGCATGCAAATTAAGTCATCAGGAAATAATGGTAAAATTAAAGTTAAGAATAATATTATGCCTGTTCTATTTTTTAAAATATTTTGATATTTGTCTATCTTTTCTTTACCAAAAATCCAATTAATAACTGGTCTTGAACAATATCTTCCTATTACAAATGCAATACTTGAGCCAATTATAACACCTATGGTTGCATATAAAAAAGCTACAAAAGGGCCATATATTGCAGTACCCACTAGAACTGTTAGCGTTGTTGGAACAGGAATAACAATGCATTGCAATAAATTTATTACAATATATGTTAATATCCCCCAGCCTCCAAAGCCTAGTATTAATTGTCTTAAATCCTCAAAAGAAGTAAGTTGCTGTAAAATGTTTGTTTTCACTATAATAAAATAAATTGTATATATAATGGTTAATAAAATGCTTCCTACCACTCCAAGCTTAAAATATGTGTCTTTATGAAATAAATAGCCAAATATTGTTAAAGCAATTAATAGTCCAATTATAAAATATAATATAATATTCAACCAAACAATATTGTTTAAAAATATAAATATATTAAAAAACATTATGCTAAATAGCACAATCATAGATATTATCATTAAAACACAAGAGCTTGTTTCTTTATTTTTCATATTTCCTATATTAAATTATATGTTAATTTAGCGCTTTATATAAGTTTATTTTTAATTTTTATTAAATTATTTAATTTTTATATATATTTAATCTATTTACTTTTCATGAAAATTGTGTTAATATATTTATTAATAATATCAAATTTTTAAGGGGGTAAAATTTTGTTTCCAGTATTAAAGTTAAAAAATGTTACAAAATTATACAATAAAAAACCTGTAGTAGAAAATCTTTCACTAATGCTATTTGAAGGTGAAATTTTTGGTTTTATTGGGCCTAATGGTGCTGGTAAATCTACTACAATTAAAATGATTTGTGGGCTTACAAGTATATCTTCAGGTAGTATTTATATTAATGGTTATAACATAGATAATAGCTTTAAAAAAGCTATAGCTTCTGTTGGTGCTGTTGTAGAAACTCCTCAATTATATCCATATTTAACAGGAAAAGCTAATCTTAAATTGTTTGCAAGTTTTTATGGCTCCCCTGCCATTCAACGTATTCCAAATATTATAAAGCTATTAAAAATGGAAGATTTTATAAATAAAAAAGTATCTACCTATTCTTTAGGTATGAAGCAAAGGTTAGGCATTGCCCAAGCATTATTAAATAAACCTAAATTATTAATATTAGATGAACCAACAAATGGATTAGATCCAAATGGGATTAAAGATATTCGTAATTTATTAGTAAAACTTGCTAGTCGTGAACGAATGGCAATTATTATATCTAGCCATAATCTTGCTGAGTTAGAGCAAATTTGTGACCAAATTGCTGTAATTCGTGCTGGTAAATTATTAAGTTTTAGAGCTATGGAAGATATTAAGGAAGAAATGGAAAATAAACAAAAAGTTTGTTTGTATGTTAATTACCCTAATTATGCTGGTCAACTTTTACAACGAAAATATAATATTAAGGTTAAAGTTGCTGGCAACACCATTATTGTTCCTGTTAAAGAGAAGTATTTGGCACAGCTAATAACTTTCCTTACCAATAAGCACATTAAAATATATAAAACAACAAAAATTGAAAAATCACTTGAAGAAATATACTTTGAACTACTTAATGGAAGTTCTAAAAATAATTTATTTTAGGAGGAATTATGGGAAAAGTTATTTCGTTTGAATTAAAAAAACTTTTATCTCGTATAGGAATATATCTGCTTGTTATATTCATGGCAGTATTATTGGTAGCTAGTGTATTTATATATGACCCTATTGAAAGACAATCTTCTACCCTATCTCTTCAAGGAGATAGTATATCTGAAATGTATGATAATTTCATTTCTTCTGGCATAAAAGATAGTTATGATGAAATTGTTGTAAATGTTGCTAATACTGCAAATAGTTACAATTTTGAATCTAGCGACTATAATATTTATAATAATTCTCAAACTATTACAAATTTATTTAATGAATTTGATAAAGTGTGTTTGCAATATAGAGATATGAATGGCTCAAATGAAGAATATAATATATTATTGTCAACTATAAATTCTCATTTTGATAGTTTGCAGACAGCTCTTAATGACACTTTAACCTATACTAAAGATGGTTCTGGATATTATATTTTAACAACTAATAATAATTATCTAGACTTAATAAGTGTATTAGAAAAGATTGATATAAATTTTTCTTCTCCTGCCAATCATAAAAATGCTGCCAACTTATATTTTGATGAATATAGAAATCAATTATATAATTGCTTGCAAAATTTAATATACCCTAACTTAAATGATGTTTCTAATAAATTTATTGAAGGTGGCGGATATCACTCTGTTATTAGTTTAAGAATGGAAGAAATTGCACAAAAAATGCATATTTTAAATCAATCTGCAATAGCTACTCCTACCCTTCAAACTGATGAAAATGCTATGGAAGAATTAAATACTTTATATAATAGATATGCAAATTCTGCTATAGTATTTGAACAAGCTTTTAAAAGTTCTATTTGTGTACAAGCTTTAAGTCAAGTAGAAAGTAAATTACAGCGTAGCAACTTATTAGGATATGCAGATGTTTCATTATATGAACAGGAAGAATTAGTGGTAGAATATCAATATTATATTGAACATAATTCAAACCCTAAAGATTATGCAAATAGCTTTTCTATTACACATACATCAAATTATGAAGCAAATGCCTATGATTTTACTTTCTTTACTATGTCGATATTCTCAGTGGTAGTTATAATATTTGCTATATATTTATCAGCACATTCTATTAGTGGAGAAATTAATAATGGATATATGCGTTTTACAGCTATTAGACCTGTAAAAAGAGGTTCTTTATTCTTTGGTAAATATATGGCTATTGCAATAATATCTTTCATATTATTAGCATTTGGAACTATTACCTCATTTATTGTTGGAGCTATTCAATATGGTGTAAATTCAGCAAATATATTAATGATTATAAATGGAAGTTCTGTAATAGTAGTTCACCCTATAGTAGTATTATTAATATTTATATTAAGTCTAATGATTATGGTACTATTATATAGTGCAATAACTATTATGTTGAGTAGCTGTATTAAATCTGAATTATTAACTATGATTTTAAGTTTAGTATTCTATTGCATTAATATGATTTTACCTTTATTCTTTGGAGCTAATTCTTGGTTGAAATTCTATCCTTTCGCAAACATTAATTTATTCGCATATTTTGGAGCAAATAGAATGACAACTGATAGTGTGCTATCCCGTTTATTTAACAATGTAGTATATTCAGGTATGAATATTTGGATTAGTTTAGTATATGTAATAGGTATTACAGCTTTAGTATTGTTAATAGGAAAAACTGTATTTAAAAAACGAGATTTATAAAAAATAAAAAAAATTAAGCGGATTTCGCTTAATTTTTTTATATATTAAATGTGTTTTGTATAGCATAAGTTAAGGCTATTTTTCCATGCATATATGATAACGAACCTTGTAAATAGGCTACATAAGGTTCTCTAATAGGAGCGTCACAAGACAATTCTATACTAGAACCTTGATTAAAACTGCCTGATGCCATTATAATTTTATCTTCATAACCAGACATTTCGCTAGGCTCTAAAACTGAACCACTTTCTACAGGTGAAGCTTTTTGAATATTCTTACAAAACTGGATTAATATGTCAGGGTTATTAAATTTTATACAACACACAATATCACTCATTGGTTGATTTTTATTTGGAATAACATCATATCCTAATTTAGTAGCACATTCTGCTGTTAACCTTGCTACCTTTTTTGCTTGAGCTACTACATGAGGAGCAACAAATAATCCTTGTAAAATTAATTTATATCCCTCACTATATGAGCCTGTATCAAGCCCTAAAGCTGGAGAGAAAACATGACAAGCAATCTTATTTATTAAATCTTTTTTTCCAGCAACATATCCGCCTGTTGGAGCAATTCCTCCTCCAATATTTTTAATCATTGAACCCATAACAATATCTGCACCCACTTCACTAGGTTCTCTATTCTCTACAAATTCACCATAGCAATTATCTACTACTATTATAACTTCAGGTGCAATTTTACGCACTTTACTAAATAATTTCTCCATTTGTTGTATAGTAATAGCATTTCTCCATTCATAACCTCTTGAACGTTGAACATACAACATTTTAACTTTATTAGATTGTAAATATTTTATGATTTTATCATAATTAAAATCATTGTCTACCAAATCTATTTGCTCATAGTTAATATTGTAATCTTTTAAACTTCCTATGTCTATATCAGTTCCAAATAACACATCTTTTAATGTATCGTAAGGAGTTCCACTTACACATAACATTAAATCATTTGGACGCAATATACCTAATAATGTATGAGAAATTGTAGCCGTACCGCATGCAAGCATTGGAGATGCAAAAGCAGTTTCAGTTTTAAAAATGTCAGCAAAAATTTCATTTGTAATTTCTTTCCCTATATCTCCATATCCATAGCCAAAACTTCCTATAAAATGCCTTTCACTTAAACCTGATTTATTAAAAGCATTTAACACTTTTAACTGATTTTCATATTCCACTTGTTCAATTTTTGAAAATTCATTTTCACATTTTTTTTCGCATTTTGCTACAAAGTCTATTGCCTTGTTATTAAGTGTTATCATTTAAAAACTCCTCTATTTTCTTTCTTGCTTCTTCTAATTTAAGCATTTGTAAATTTTTAATAGTTTTCATAAAAGTTAATTGTCGTTTACAATAATTTCTAGTATGTTGTTTTATTAATTCTATACATTTTTCATAGCTAATTTCGCCTAATAAATATTGAGCCATTTCTCTATAACCAATCGTATTTAAACTATTATTATCTAAAGTAATTCCACTATCTAATAAAGTTTGAACCTCCTTTTGCAATCCTTTAGAAATCATATTATCAACACGCTTATTAATCTTATCATATATTATAGACCTATCATCAATAATACCTACAATTAGTGTGCTATAATTAGAGAGTACACTATTAGTATGGTTTTCAGCTTTGCCAAAACTAGCTATTTCTAAATATCTAATTACACGCTTTACATTATTTGGGTGTACATTTTTAGCCATATCTGGAGCTAATTTATTTAACTCATTCCATATATATTGATTACCAAATTCTTTTGCTAGAGATGAATATTTTTGTCGAAATTCCTCATTTTTTTCTACTTCACTAAAATTATATCCTTCTACTAAAGCTTTTATATATAACCCTGTTCCCCCCACTAAAATAGGAAGTTTGCCTTTTGCTATAATTTGCTTAATTAATTGTTCACAACTTTTAACAAACTCTCCAACGCTATAATTTTCTTTTGGAGAAACAATATCAATTAAATGATGAGGAATTCCCTGCATCTCATCTTTTGTTATTTTAGCAGAGCCAATATCTAACCCCTTATATATTTGAACTGAATCGCAAGATATGATTTCACCATTATATTTTTTTGCTATGTCTACAGCAAGTCCACTTTTACCAGAGCCAGTCAAACCTGTAATTATAATAACTTTTGACATAGCTATACTATCCTCTTAAACCATTTTTCAATTTGACTTAATTTTAATACTGTTACTATAGGTCTTCCATGAGGACATAATAATACAGGCTTTTTTATATCGAAATTTTTTAATAGTTCATTTATTTGCATATTAGTTAAAGTCATTCCAGATTTTACAGCAGATTTACAAGCTTTTTGCATTAACATATTATCTAATTCAGTATCTAATTTTGGAAGTTGATTTCCCATATCATGTAATAAATCTTCAACAAATGTTTTCAAATTAATATCACTAAAAACAGCTGGTATGCTTGATATACGAATTTCAGTTGGCCCAAACTGAGAAATGTCAAATCCAAGAGAATGTAATTTATCTACTAAATTTAAAATATATTCCATTTCTTGCACATTTAATTTATGAATATATGGAACTAATAAAGGCTGAATGGCTATATTTTGATTTTTTAGCTGAGAAACAAATTTATCGTAAAGTAATCTTTCGTGACCTGCATGAAAATCCACTAAAAGCATTACATCTTCCTTCTCAAGAATTAAGAATTCATTAAATATCTCCCCTATTACCTTATATTCACTAAAATTTTGAATAGATTGATATGCAGGATGTTCTTCGCTAGAACTAAGCTTATTATCAAAAATTGACATATTATATTCAGGAACCATTTTTTCAAACCTGATAGTTTTACTAAAATATTCATTGTTATGATAAATTGGGTCTACAGGTTTTATATCAATCTCATCTTCTTTATTTTTTTCTTTATTATCTATATCTAGCCATTCTTCATATTTCTTTTCATCTATTATTGGTTCTTCTTTAACATTTTCTTTAATTTGCAAATCTATTTGTTTAATTTCAGTATTTTCATCATTAATATCTTTAAATTCATAATTTTGCCTATTTTCATCTGGAAAAGCAGTTTCTTTAGCTGGATTAATACTTGTATAAATAGTTTGCCTTACAGCTCTATAAAATATATCAAATAATAGGTTTGGAGAAGTAAATTTTACTTTTATTTTGCTTGGATGAACATTTACATCAATTTCATTATAAGGAATAGTTAAATTAATTACAAAGAAAGGAAATTGTCTGCTCATTAAAAATTCTTCATAAGCCATATAAACAGCTTTAGATATTCCTTCATCAACTACATATCTTCCATTAATAATCAATGTTTGATAACTAGTATTTGGTTTAGTATATGATACCTTTCCTATATAGCCGTCTAATTTAATATTGCCTTGAGAATATTCAACATGCAATATATTTTTAGCCATATCTATACCATATACACAGCATATTGCATCAAATAAATTTGTTCCAGAACTATCGAAAATGGCCTTATTATCTGCAATATATTTAATTTTTATGTTAGGGTGAGATAAAATATATCTAGTAATTATATTAGTTATATCAGCTTCTTCACTTTTTGGCCTACGCAAAAATTTTCTTCTTGCAGGAGTGTTATAAAATAGATTTTTAACTTCTACCATAGTGCCATCTTGATTGGCTGTTGCTACAATAGAGCCAAATTCTCCTCCATTTACACTAATTTTGCTTGCATACTCATATTTTTGAGGCTTAGATATAAGGGTCACTTGTGCTACACTTGCAATACTTGCTAAAGCTTCCCCTCTAAATCCTAATGTTGAGATATTATCAAGATCTTCAATACTAGAAATTTTGCTTGTGGCATGAGGTAAAAACGCCTTTTTTACATCATCTGGCTCAATACCTATTCCATTATCTGAAACGCTTATTAAATCTATTCCACCATTTTTTATTTCTACTCTAATTTCAGTTGCTTTAGCATCAATACTATTATCCAACAATTCTTTTACAATAGAAGCAGGTTTTTCTACAACCTCTCCTGCAGCTATACGATTTGCTACTGCTTTATCTAAAATATTAATTGCCATAATTTTACTCCTTTACCATTTCAACTAAATGAGTTAAAGTATCAAAAGCTACCATTGGGGTAATGGTATTAATATCTATATTTTTTAATGTATCAATAATTGCATTATCATTTGAACAAGAATAACTTGTCTTACCCTGCTCTAATTCTGCTAAAATTTCTTTTGCTCTATCAATTACTTGCTTAGGAATACCAGCTAAAGAAGCTACTTCAATTCCATAACTTTTTGTAGCAGAACCTCTCATAATTTTACGCAAAAATACAAGTTCTCCTCCAATTTCTTTTATAGAAATACAATAATTTTTTACTCCACTTAAATTGCCCTCAAGATGCATTAATTCATGATAATGTGTAGCAAAAAGTGTTTTGCAATTTAAAGTTTTAGACAAATATTCTACTACAGATGAAGCTATACTCATGCCATCATTTGTAGATGTTCCTCTACCAACTTCATCTAAAATTATCAAGCTTTTATTTGTAGCAAAAGTTAATATATTACTTACCTCTACCATTTCTACCATAAAAGTGCTTTGCCCTATTGCCAAATCATCACTTGCACCAATACGAGTAAATATACGGTCTACTATACAAATTCTGGCTTCTGAAGCTGGAACATAACTTCCAATATGTGCCATAAGTGTAATTAAAGCTACTTGACGCATATATGTGCTTTTCCCTGCCATATTTGGCCCTGTTAAAATCATTGTGCGATCTTCATTCGAATTAAGATAAGTATCATTGCTTATAAAGCTACCTTGATGCAATAATAATTCTACTACAGGGTGTCTACCATTTTTTATACTTATCTCATCATTTGTTGTAATCTCTGGCTTGCAATATTTATTATTTACAGCCACAGTAGCTAAACTAACCAAACAATCTAATCTTGAAATTATACTAGCTAATTCTTGAATAGAACTACAATAAGGCATAATAGAATTTTTAAAGTTTTCATATAATTCAGCCTCTAATTTTATTGCATTTTCTTTGCTAGACAAAATATCATTTTCATATTGTTTTAATTCTTCTGTTATATATCGTTCATTATTGCTTATTGTTTGTTTTCGAGTATATGTAAAAGGAACTAAATCAGCATATTGTTTGCCTATTTCAATATAATAACCAAATACTTTATTATAGCCTATTTTTAAATTTTTAATGCCTGTTTTTTCTCTCTCTCGAGTTTCAAGTTCATTTAAAAAGCCTAAACTATGTTCTTTTAGATGCCTTAAACGGTCAAGCTCTTCATCATATCCTTCTCTTATATAATCTCCATCTTTATAAATTGAACTTGGTTGATCTGCTATTATATGTGTTATAGCTGTATATAAATCTTGAAAGTCCCTTATTTTATTACCTAAATTTGATAGTTCATTGTTTGAATATTGAGTTAATATTTTCTTTATATTCAATGTAGGAGGAATAGAATAAGCTAAAGCGTTAAGTTCTCTTGGCATAATTGTACCATAAGAAAGACGAGCTACTAATCGTTCAATATCATAAATATTTTCCAATTCTTTTATTAAACTTACTCTTACGCTTGGATTGTTAACTAAATATTCTACAGCATTTAACCTTTTTAAAATTTCCTCTCTATTTTGTAAAGGCTTACTTACCCAATTTCGCATTAATCTAGCTCCTGCATTAGTAGAAGTTTTATCTAAAACCCATAAAAGAGAACCATTACGACTTCCATCTTTCATTCGCTTTTCAAGCTCTAAGTTGCGTCTGGTATTATTATCAATATACATATATTGTTCGTCTTTAATTAATCTAGGCATATTTAAATGCTTTAAATCTCTTTTTTGAGTTTCTTTTAAATATATTAATAAACTACCAATAGCTTTTATACAAGCTTCATCATCAAAATCATAACCTACTAAAGATGCTAAATTATATTGTTCTAATATAGCATTTTTAGCACTATCTAATCCATAAGCCCAATCATAATATTGATAAAATTTAGCACAACCTTCTTTTGTTACTATAGGCAAATTAGATGAGGTTTGTTTCATTTGAGCATTGCATATAATTTCAGCTGGATTGATGCAAACTATTTGATCATTTATATAAATTTCACTATTTTTAACACTTTTTCCAACTCCAAATTCACCTGTTGAAATATCTGCATAAGCAAAAGATATGGTGTAGTTTATTTGATATATACTCATTATATAGTTATTCACACTTTGTTGCACCATAGATTCATCAATAACTGTTCCTGGAGTAATTACTCTCACAACTTCACGTTCAACAACTTTTTCACCCTGTTTTGGAGTGTTGCCTAATTGTTCACATATTGCTACTTTATAGCCTTTTGATATTAATTTTGAAACATAAGATTCATAAGCATGAAAAGGAACTCCACACATAGGAGCACGCTCATCTAACCCACAATCTTTTCCTGTTAAAGTAAGGCCTAATTCTTTGCTAACTAATTCTGCATCGTCAAAAAACATTTCATAAAAATCACCTAAACGATAAAACAGTATAGTATCTTTATACTGTTCTTTCATAGCCAAATATTTAGTCATCATTGGTGATATTTCTTTTTTTCCTTCGACTTTCATTTAATTACTCCTGACAATTTATGGTTTCTAATTCCTTCAACCTTAACATTTGCAAAATGGTTTTCCATTACCCCACTATCATTAGGCAAATAAATTTCACGCCCACCATCAGTTAAGCCCATAGTTACGCCATTTTTTACTATTATTAAACAATTATAAGTTTTGCCAACGCAATAATTAAGTAAATGTTTATTTATAAATTTTTGTTCTCTTAAAAGCTTATTTAAACGCCTATTTTTTACACTTTCTTCAATTTGATCTGGGAATGTACAAGCTGGAGTTCCTGTGCGTTTTGAATACATAAAAGCAAATACTTGGTCAAATTTAACTTTTTTTAGTAATTTAATAGTATCTTCAAAAGCTTGTTCACTTTCATTAGGAAATCCCACTATAATATCTGTACTTAACGATACATTTTTAACTTGGCGTTTTGTAGTTTTGATTAAACTATAATAGTGTTTTATAGTATAATGTCTGTTCATTTTAAATAATATTTCATCATTTCCAGACTGTACAGGTAAATGCAAACATTTTGCTACTTTAGGCTGTTGTTTCATCACTTTAATAACATTTTTATTAAAATCTATAGGGTGAGAAGTCATAAATTTTAATTTAAACTCGCCTTCAATTTGAGAAAGTTTTGATAAAAGTGTGGCAAAATCCATTCCATTATTTAAATCTTTACCATAAGAGTTAACATTTTGACCTAATAAAGTAATATATCTATAACCCTTATTTACAAGCTCTTTTACCTCTGCTTCTATATCCTCATAAGCTCTACTACGCTCTCTTCCTCGAACATAAGGAACTATACAATAAGTACAAAACTTATTGCAACCATAAATAATATTTACATAAGCATTTATCTTGTCGTCTCTAACTACATTTGTTATTTCACAACTATCAACAGGCTGTTCTAATATTTCAAATATTCTGCTTCTATTTTCAGATATTTGTTGTAAATAACTTCCTAGCATATTAATATTATGTGTACCTATAACTATATCTACAAAAGGCAATTTTGTTTTAAAATCGTATTTTCCTTGTTTTTGTTGAGGCATACAACCACACACTACTATAACCATTTCTGGATTTTTAGCTTTATATTTTTTTAAAGCAGAGATATTTGAAAAAGCTCTATCTTCTGCTCCCTCACGAATACAGCAAGTGTTAAATACAACTACATCAGCCAATTCAGGTTTATCTATGCTAGTCATTCCAAGACTTTGAAGAATTCCTGTTATTTTTTCACTTTCATGAACATTCATCTGGCACCCATAAGTTACCACATGATATTTTTTGTCTTTATAATTCATCATAATAAGTATATTATAATATAAAAGGATTGCATTTTCAACTATTTATAAAAAAAAGTAGTAATTTCCGCACAAATTCGCAATCATATTTTTGATATAATTAGACATAAAAAGAGTAATTTCGCAAACAATATAGATAATGCAAAAAAGAAAAAGTAAACTTAAATATATATTAATTGCTATATTAGTATTTATAGCAATACTCTTTTTATCTACATTTGTCTTTGTTAGCATTTCATATATTTCTACTCCATTAGATATTGAAGCGTTAAGTTCAACTAGTTTAGGGATTGAAATATATGATAATACCTCATCATCTAATCCAATATCTTATTCTAGTAATAAAAAAATAATATCTACATCTCAATTAAATTCATATACTATAAACGCATTTATAGCTATAGAAGATAAACGATTTTATTCTCATAATGGTTATGATTTAAAAAGAATTGTGAAAGCAGGATTAGTAAATCTTAAGAGTGGCTCAAAATCACAAGGAGCTTCTACTATAACTCAACAATTAGTAAAAAATATATTGTTAAACAGTGAAAAAACATATTCTAGAAAATTTAAAGAAATATTATTATCTATAAAAACTGAAAAAAACTTTACTAAAGAAGAAATTTTAAATATGTATTTAAATTCTATTTATTTTGGAAGCAATGCTTATGGAATTGAAAGTGCTAGTAATTTATATTTTGACAAATCAGCAAGTGAATTAACATTAAATGAATCTGCTATATTAGCAGGGCTTATTAAATCTCCTGCATACTACTCCCCAATTAATCACCCAGATAATTGTTTTGCTCGCAAAAATATAGTTTTAAATCAAATGTATGAAAATGGATATATCTCAAAAGAAGAATATGAAGAAAATATAAATAAAGAAGTAAATATAAGTTTTAAAAAGAATAATTATGATAATAGCTATAATCATCAAGCTATTATTGAAGCATGTAATTTATTAAACATAACTGAAAAAGAATTATTAAGGCAAGAATTAAAACTTTATACATATATGGATAATGATTTACAGCTAATAGCTGAAAAGGCAATGATGTCTACTAATATTGATGCTGATAAAATTAGCCTTATAGCTGACAATTCAGGAAAAGTATTGGCTTATTGTGGAGATAGTTATTTTGATTTAAGTAAAATGAAAAGAAATCCAGCTTCTACAATAAAACCTTTGGTTGTATATATGCCAGCCATAGCAAACAATATAGTTTCTCCTCTAACCCCTATTTTAGATGAAAAAATAACTGAAGGATATTCCCCTAACAATGCTGGAGGTCATTATTTAGGTTGGACTAGTGTAAGAGAGGCATTAGCTCATTCTTCTAATGTTTGTAGTGTAAAACTATTAAATAAAGTGGGATTAGATGTCGCATGCGAATATGCAAATAAATTTCATTTAGGCAATATTTCTAATCCAACAGAATCTTTAGCCTTAGGAGATATTGAAAATGGAGTAAGTATTATTAATTTAGCTAGAGCTTATAGTATATTACAAAATAATGGGATAGACAAAGGTTTAACTTTTATATCTCGAATTGAAGATAGTGATGGCAATATATTATATCAGGATAGCGATTATTCAAATAAAGTATTTGAACAAGAGGATTGTATGTTAATAAACGATATGTTAAAAACATCTGCTCAATCTGGTACTGCCAAACGTCTTAATGAACTTCCATTTGAAGTAGCTAGTAAAACAGGAACAGCTCAAATTCAAGATAAAAATACAGATTTATGGAATATAGCATATACCACTGAACATTTAGTATTATCTTGGTGTGGAGATGCTAGTTCTAAGGGTTTAGAACAAAATTATAGTAGTTCATTTTATCCTACAATGATTAATAAAAAAATACTTGAGAATATATATACTTCTCATACTCCTAAAAATTTTGAATTAAATGAAAATATTGTTAAGGTGGCGGTTGATAGTATTGAATATAATAATTTACATAATTTAGCTTCAGCTCCAGAAGATTTAGCTGAAATGTATAAAATTTATGATATATTTAAAATCCAAAATATTCCAGAAGAATCTTCTACATGTGAAACACCTGATTTGCAGTTTAATGTAAGCCTAACTACAAAAGGTGCCAAAATAGAATTAAATTATAATCCAATATTCGAATACCAGATATTTAGAAAAACAGAAAATTCATCAAACCTAATTGGAGGTTATACAGATGTTATGCTTGATGATAAAGTATTTAAATATAAAAATGTACAATATTATGCAATAGCTACAAATAAGTACACTAAAGAAAAATTTACAAGCCCTACTATTAAATTAAATCCTGAAGAATTTTTAGTAAATATTTTAAATGAACATTTTATTAAAAGTCAACAAACTAAAACTAAATGGTATATTTAATTTTTATATATTTGCCACAATTTATCAATATATGATTTAGAAGGTTTTGTAGACAACATTAATATATCCCCTACTTTAGTTTGAGAAGGTGTAATTTGTAATTGATTTACAAAATCAAAACATGGTAATATAAAGTTTTTATTAGATTGTACATTTTTAAAAATATTAGATATTAGCTCATAATGTGTACAGCCTAATATTATATTATTTTCTATAATATTTGCTTTTGTCAAAACAGATTTAATCTTTTTAATTAATAATGTTTTATTAAAAATATTTTCTTCAATATATTGTGCTAATTTATTGCAGATATATATATTTAATTCTTTATATTTTTTAGCTGTTAGTTTTGTGCAAAGAATTTTATAATCTTTATCTTTTATTAGGTTTAATATATTTAATCCTACAACTTTTACAGGGCTATTTTTTGATAAATACTCTAATGAAGAAGCACTAGCAGTATTGCATGCTAATATTACTAATTTAACATGAAAATTTTCATATAAATAATTTATTAAATTCAGTAATCTTTTTTGTAAAAATTGAGCAGTTTTATTTCCATAAGGCATATTCTCATTATCTGCAAGATACACATAATTTTCATTAGGATATTTTCGAGTTAAATATTTTAATAAACATAACCCTCCTATGCCACTATCTATTAAAGCTATAGGAGTAGAATAAGGTATAAACATAATAAAATTTATGAATTATTTGAAAATTTTGTTAAAATATCTTGCATAATGTTTTGTTATTTGCTATAATTTACTTATTGGAGGTTGAAATGGCTAATATCAAATCAGCAAAGAAGCGTATTAACACTATTGAAAGACAAACGCTTGAAAATAAAAGAGTTAAATCTGAAATTAATACATATATTAAAAAATTCAAAGCAAGCGTTGATGCTGGAGATAAAGAATTGGCTACAAAGTTGCTAGCTGAAACTATATCTTTAGTAGACTCAGCAGCATCTAAAAATATTATACACAAGTCTAATGCAGATAGAAAGAAAAGCAGATTAAGCAAATATTTAAATAAATTAAATTAAAAAATAGTGCGTTTGGCACTATTTTTTTTCAATATTTAATAGCAATTCATACATAGCATTTTGATATGAAATATCCCCTAACTTAATACTATAATCAAGCTCTATATATTTATTATATAAGTCAATGTAATATTTTGGCTTATTTTTATTTACAAATTGCTTTGCTTTTTCAATAGCATAAGGCTTTACTTTAAGCAAAGATGCCAATTCTTCACTGTTTAATTTAGAAACACTGCAATAAAACATTCTTCTAAAATAGCTTCCTAAAAACATAAATATATCTCCAATATTTTGAGATAATGTTAGAGTATTTAATATGTCAAACTGAGCTTTTTTATCTTTATTATCAATACTTGAAGAAAGATGATATATAAAATAATTTTTATTTTTTGTAAAAATTTCATCTACATCTTTTATTGTAATAGTTTTATTGTTTGTGTATGCTATTAATTTTGATAATTCGCTATTTAAATAAGACATATCATTTTCAGACAAATCTATTATATAATCAAAAGCCTTTTTTTCTATTTTAATGTTTAATTTAAAAAAATAATTATTAAGCCATTTAATTAAATCTTCTCTCCCTAAATGATTGCAGTCAATATTCTCTGCCCTATCCACCTTAAAGGCTGGTTGAATGCAAACTATTATTACTCTTTCTAAATCCTGATTAGTTAACTGATTAATTGCTTTCACCTGCTCTATATTTGGCATAGAAAATACTACCACTCTATAACTATCTCCAAATGGCATAGTATTTAATATATTTTTATAATCACTTACTTTAGTGTTTTCCATGTCTATTTTAGTATAATTAAATTCCTCAAAACTTGTAACAAGTTCTTCTTTAATAATTCTTAAAGCTTGAGATAACAAAAATTCATCATCTCCTACTAGAGAATATATTGATTTTGGTTTATTTAAACTTTTCTTTAATTCTAAAAATTTCATATTTTCCCCTTTATTAATTATGGATTTATACACGCCATTTGAACAGTCATAACACAAATACCTAAATTTACTAATGCAAACTTATTAAATCCTTTCTGTAAATTATATTTACTCATTAAACTTAACAGTATGAAAGATAAGATTATTGTTAAATAATTAACACTAATCATTGGTATTTCTATTGAAATATTAGATATAAATATTATAGCCCAATTTGTAAATTCAAACAATGGATTTATTAAAACTAACAAATATGATACAAAAGGTAAAATTAAGCTAATAATAGTTATAACAAATGCTATAGTAAATAATACTGAGAAAATTGGCAAAATTATAATGTTAGAAATTAAACTAATTGGATTTACTCCATCAAAATAATATGCCATAACTATAAAAGTGCTTATAAATGTAGATAAACTTATACAGAAGCCATCTTTTATAAATTCTGGGATAGATAAATGTTTAAACCATGCTTTAAATATAGGCGTAAGCATTGCAATTCCAAATACACAACCAAAGCTTAATAATGCACTCACATTATACACTGTACTAGGATTGATAAATAATATTATACAGCCTGCAAAACATATACTATTTAAAATATCATATTCTTTAAAAAATATTGGAGCTATAATTAATACTAAACTCATTATCACAGCTCTAAGCACTGAATATGAAAAAGAACATAAATAAGCATATATAAATAAAAATACTGCTACAATAGCTACTTTAAGCCAGCCTTGAACTTTAAATTTATTTAATATCCAATATAATATTGCCACTATAAGTGCTACATGCAAGCCTGATACTGATAATAAATGTACTACACCTGAATGTTGATATGCTATATATAAATCCTGCCCTAAGTGTGTTCTATCGCCAAACATTGCAGAATAAATTAATTCCCCATTAAAATTATTAAGCCCTAAACTTAAATTTTCTCTAACACGGTTTAAAATAGAAAATCTTAAATTATCTTTTTGAGATAAAATTTCAATTTCTTCACAAACCAGGTCTGCACCAATATTATTGTCTGTATAATATGTATAAGGAATTCCCTCTTCACCAAAATAATTTATACTATCTATATATGAAGTTGGAGTAAAACCTATAAAATCTCCTAAAGATATAGCTTCATATCCTGAATTATATATATTATAATATTTTACTCTAATATTATAATCTCTATCTTCACCATCAATTTTAACATCTTCAAGAAATAACTCTAAATAAGACTCTCTATTTGAAATTTTAAATACTGACCCTATAATAAATTTATTTGTAACATATTCCTGCTTATATTGAACCTTATTTAAATACAAACTATAAATTCCAGCGCCAATTATAAAACATAATAACATTATAATTATATATTTAAATGTTTGATGTATAATACAATAAAAAATATTAATACATAATACAACTATACTGATTATAATAACTAAAAGCGTTTGAGTTTGTATAAAAGTTGTAAATAAAATTCCAAATATTAAACTTAAAAAAATTAAGACAATAGGTCTATAATTAAATAATTTGCAAAATTGTCTTACCTCTTTCAAGTTAATATCTCCTACCTCATTTGTAAAAATTTAAAATACATGTTAATTTTACCATATATTGCAATTTTGTCAATTTATTTTATTAAAATGGTTGAAATTTAAAAAAATATATGCTATTATACCAATATCATCTATTATTTGCCCGTATAGTCTAGTGGTTAGGACATGGCCCTCTCACGGCTAAGACAGGGGTTCGACTCCCCTTACGGGTACCAAATTTTAAAAATTAAAAGAAAAAGCCTATATTTTATTGGGCTTTTTTAATTTTATTGTTTTATAAAAATTTATTTTATATTAATTAAATTATATCTTCTTCTTCTTTTTATGAATAATATTCTTCTTTGATGGGCTTATATGTTTTGTGTATAATTTTAGGTTTGCATCTATTCGCAAAACACATTAATTAGCTCAACATTTTATCTTATTCTTTCTTATTTTACCATATCTCCTGCCTTATTCTTACTTATCATGCCAAATATTTTTATAAATTTTAAATAGTAATGTAATAAACTTTATAAATAATTCGCCCTTATAAAAATAGAAAATTTTATTAACATGAAGTAAATGTTTAAATTTTATTATTTTTATTATATAATAAATTATTTACTGTAATATATAATTTTAAACAAAAAAACACCTATTTATAAGGTGTTTTTTAATTAATTTTTAATATTGTTTTCCAAAATAAATTCTATACTTAGACTGCTTACCACAGTATACACACTTGTGATTTTCGTCATAAGAATGAATAACACGAGTTTTAATAGTTGTTTTATTCTTAATTTCTTCTTCACATTTACTATCTCCACAATGATAAGCTAAAACAACTTTTTTATTTTCAACTTCTTTTACAAGTGTATCAAAATCATCACATTCTACTATTGCATTGTCAAGATTTTGTTTTGCTAGTTTATACATATTATTTTGTATATCATTTAATAATTCTGGAATTGTTTTTTCAATATTATCAAATTCTATTTGACTTTTTTCCAAACTATCACGGCGAACTATAGTTACTACTCCATTTTCAATATCTCTAGGGCCTATTTCAATACGTATAGGAACCCCTTTCATCTCATATTCATTAAATTTCCAGCCAGGAGTGTTTTTACTATCATCTAATTTAACTCTAATACCTAAATTTGATAGTTTCTCCTCTACTTCTTTAGACTTTATTATTACTTCTTCTTTATGAGTAGCTACAGGAATTATTACCACTTGTATTGGAGCTACATTTGGAGGTAATTTCAAACCCCTTTCATCTCCATGCACCATAACTAATGCCCCTATTAATCGTGTACTAATTCCCCAAGAGGTTGAGTAACCATATTCTAATATACCATCTTTATTTAAAAATCTAATATTGCTAGCTTTAGCAAAATTTTGACCTAAATTATGGCTTGTTCCAGCTTGTAAACATTTGCCATCAGGCATTATAGCTTCTATTCCATAGGTAGCAACTGCCCCAGCAAATTTTTCTCTATCACTCTTACGCCCACTTAATACAGGAATAGCTAATATTTTTTCAGCTAAATCAATATAAATATTTAACATTCTCTCAACATCTTGATCAGCTTCTTCCTGACTAGCATAAACTGTATGCCCTTCTTGCCATAAAAATTCACTTGTTCTAAGGAAAGGTCTAGTAGTCTTTTCCCATCTAACAGCATTACACCATTGATTCATTCTTACAGGCAAATCCCTATAACTTTTAATCCATTTAGCATACATCTCACATATAATAGTTTCGCTAGTTGGACGAATTACTAGTTTTTCATTTAATTCCTGCCCTCCAGCGTATGTAACTACAGCCACTTCTGGAGCAAAACCTTCTACATGCTCAGCTTCACGCTTTAAATAACTTTCTGGAATAAACATTGGGAAATAAGCATTTTGAACGCCAACCTGTTTAAAGCGTTTGTCTACATAGCTTTTTAATAATTCCCATATAGCATATCCATAAGGCTTTATAACCATTGTTCCTTTTACAGGTCCATAATCCACCATATCTGTTTTAATTACAACATCTGTATACCAACCTGCAAAATCTGTATTAATATCTGCTACTTCTTTTACAAATTCCTGTTTAGCCATTTAAATCTTCCTCCCCAATACCTTCTTTAATTTCAGTAATCTTGCCTTTTGTTTGCTCTAAACTATCTAAACAAGCTTTAGCAAGCTTTACTCCCTCTTCATAAAGTTTTAAACATTCTTCCAAACTCTTTTCACCACTATCTAAAGTTTGAGCTATCACCTCTAATCGCTTCATATCCTTCTCTAAATTCATAACTTTCTCTCCTTATTTTTTATTACCTTGGCTGTAATCTCATTGGTTAAAGTAGATATCTGTATTATATCATCTTTATTAAGGTTTGTATAGTCTTTTAATCTAATATCATCTTTATTTATTATAGCATATCCTGTTTTTAATAAGTTTATAGGATTTAATTTATCTAGTGTATTCAACACTATATTTACCCTATATATTGTATCATCTATTTTATTTTCAATAGAATTTAAGCATTTATTATTTAAATTTCTAATTTTTATTTCTAATCCATGAACAATATTAATAATACAATTTTGAAGAGTAGAAATATAATTATCTAATATCATATTATTTTCAATATAATATTTATCTATAAATTTATTAAATTCATCTATATATCCCAATAATATTGAGCATGTATCATAATAATCAAAAGACACTAATTCTGCTGCTGCAGATGGAGTTGGAGCACGCAAATCAGCAACAAAATCTATAATAGTAAAATCAGTTTCATGCCCCACGGCAGATATTATAGGCTTTTTACAGTTAAAGCAAGCTCTTGCAACATCTTCTTCATTAAAGGGTTGCAAATCTTCAAGTGAACCACCTCCACGAGCAACAATTACTACATCTACACCATCATAATTCGAAAAAAAATTAATTCCATCTATAATTTGCTGTTTTGCAACAATTCCTTGAACTTGTACATCTTTTAACACTATATCTATTGTTGGATTTCTTCTAGAAACAATATTTATAATATCTTGTAAAACAGCACCTGTTTTTGAGCTAACTACTCCTATGCGTTTAATATATTTAGGGATAGCCTTTTTATATTTTAAATCAAATAAACCTTCGCTTTCAAGCTTAGCTTTAAGCTCTAAATATTGCTTATATAAATCTCCCTGTCCCACAGCTTCTATTTGACTAACATTAAAGGATAATTTCCCACCTTTAACATAATAATTCACTCCACCTGTAACTAAAACTTTATCTCCAATATTATAACTATTATAGCAATTAAACATTACACAACTTAATAAACTATCATCATCTTTTATATTAAAATAGGCTATTCCTCTTGTAATAGAAAAAGAAGATATTTCTCCCATTACTGTAACATGCTCTAATATAACTTCATTTTCTAAAATATCTTTAATTCTTTTATTTAATTGACTAACAGTTAAACTAATCATTGTTTTATTAAGCCTGCCAAAAACCCATTTATAAAGCTAGGGCTACGCTCTGTAGAATATTTTTTAGCTAATTCAACCACTTCATTAATAACTATTTTATATTCACTTCCTGGAATATAAAAAATTTCAGCAATAGCTTCATATATAAGTGCAAGGTCTATTTTATACACTCTATTTAATGTAATACCTTTTAAATTTTCCGCCACCACTTTATTTATCTCATCATAATGCTCTGTAAAAGCTGAAATAATAGATGAGCAGAATTCATCTATATTTTCAATAGGCAAAATCTCCTCTTCTTTTACATATAATTTTGAATAAATAATTTTAAAAGCATTTTCTCTTGATTGAATTCTACTCATAATTTCTCCTAAACTAGAAAAATCCCCCAAATATTATTGAGGGTGTTTTTCTGCATCTACTATATGAACATTAATTGCTTTAATAGGCATTTCTATCATTGTAGATATACTATTTTTAATATTTTGCTGTACACGATATACTACATCGTTTACACTATATCCAATTTCAACTATTATGTATACATCAATGATTAACCCTATTTGAGTAAATTTAATGCTAACACCATCTCCTATATTTTGTGAAAATATTCTTTTTATATTTTGAAATGGCGGTTGTGTTACATCAATTACTCCTGCTATTTCTTTAGTAGCAAGGGTTACAATAGACAACAGCATATTTTTATTTATATGGGTATTATTAAATGTATCTCTTACTTTTTGTGCCATATACATATCTCCTTGTAAGTTATTATAGCACAAAGGTATCTATTTTGCAATTATTCTGACGGAATTATTATAATATCTTCCTCAGGTACTCCCAACTGCTCACATACAACATCAGTAATAATTATCATTTGATTTCTATCTATCTCAGGAGATTTAATAAATACATTTACATTAGTTTCACTTTGCGTAATAATGGCATCATCAAAACCTTTACCTACAAGTATACCTTCTATTACTAATTCTTTTTCCATTTGATTAATTAAATTTAATTTATTTTTTTCTGCTTCTTGCTTAGCATCTTGTGAAGATGATGCACTAGTAATTATAGCTTCATAAAACTGAATTTCCTGTTTACGAGTACTTTCTCTCTCTGTTTTGTATGTAACATAAAAGCTTTCACTCATAGTTGAAGTTGGTTGAGATGTATTTGTTTTTGATGAATTTGATGATAATGAATTATTTAGCATAACATTAATATATCCTGTAATTACTAATAATCCAACCATAATAGATAAAATGATAATTTTCTTTTTCTTAGTCATAATTTACTCCTTTAATTATATAATTTTTTATATTTAATTACTTAACAATATTTCTATTCTGCCACTCGATATATCTATAACTGCTTGTACTGCTTTTAATATATTCATTTTAACGCCTGTATTTTCCACCCCCTTTGCCACTATAATCACCCCTTTGATAGTTGGGAACTCTGTAGTTTCTATCACATCGTCTTTAACATTCGTTCCACTCATATCTAAAGTAATCATAACATTTACATCACTTGCTCCTTGGATTTGAGATAATATTTGCTCAAGTTTTGTTTCCATATTTTCTACATAACTTGTAATAGATGATGTTGCTTCTGTTGAGTTTGAATAATTATCTTTTTCCTTATCTCCTGTAGATGAGAAGAATATTAATATAAGTATTATTGCAAATATTATAGTTATGTATATTTCTATATGCTTTATATTCTTAAGTTTTTCTACCCATTTAAATTTGCTCTTTTGAGGTTTTTCACTCACAAAATACTATCACCTCCTCAGTTACAGCTATATGGCTCATAACAACTTGTCTAATATATACATATTTATTTATATTCACAGTATTTTGATTAATGACTAAATTTTGCAAATCCACCAAAACTTGTGTTATTTTTACATTATCCGCCTCCATTTCAAACTGTATATCTATCTTAACATTGGTGTATCCGTTTGTATTTAATTCTTCTATAATAATTTGTTCAATTTCACCTAATTTAGAGTTATTTATATTGTATAATAATTTTTCATTTAATTGTATATCTGTTTTAGTAAAATAATCGCTTAATTTATAATCACTCTTAATCCAAGTTAATATTGGAGAAAGTATTACAAACATTACAAATATAGAAAATATTCCTGATATATACTTAGATGTAGTTCCTGACGGTAATATCACTTCTATTAACACACCTAATAATACAATCCCTAATAATGTTAACAAATATCCACTCATCATTCCTCCTTACACCACATTAGCTGACGCCATACACAATCCTATAGATAAAAAGTACATAAATCCAACTACTATAATACATGTAGATAGCATTGTAATAGTTTTAGATGTACTATGCAAGAAGTTTGTAATTCTACCATTATTTAATGGTTGTAATATTGCACTCACTGCTTTTAACATCAAACTAAATATTATAATTTCTAATATTGGAGAAAGAATAGATGAAATTATTAATAATATTCCCACCAAACCTATTGAATTTTTAATTAAAACTCCACTTGCAAGAATTAAATCCATTCCTTGAGATAAATATCCTCCCATAACAGGAACATAACTGCTAATAGTGAATTTTGCAGTTCTTAATGAAACTGAATCAAAAGCCCCTGCTGATATTCCTTGAATAGATATTACTGCAAAAAATATTGTAAATGTAACTCCTATAATCCATTTAAATAAACTATTTAAAAAAGAATTAAACTTGTCCAATTTAACATTGTTAGATAAATGCCCTATAATATTAAGTACAAAAGTAAAAATAAATATTGGCATAACTACTTTTAATATTATTATGCTAATAATATTGCTCATAATAGCCAAAACAGGTTGAAATACTCCTACACTTGAAACAGAGCCTATTCCTACCATGAGAGTTAGTATAATGGGAAATAAAATATTTATTTGATTTTCCATTATACCTAAAGTGTCTGAGGTGCTGTTTATAAGCCTTTTTATGCTAGTTGCCATAACTACAACTATCAAGCAAAAACATACAAAATGAACAATATCTGCTGTTGATTTTTCAGCAAATTTACTCTTTATTTGCCCTAACAGGCTAGCTATTACCCCTATCCCAACAATTAAAGCAAACATAGGCACATATTGAATTATTAATTGCATTATTACTTGAAATATAATTTCAATCAGCATTGAATAATCTACTGCTTGCTCTCCGTTTATAACACTCTGCACTTTATCTTTTACATTATTTAATGAAAACATTTTTACTTGATTTTCATCAAAGTTACTAACTGCTTCTTCAAGAGGAGTAAAATCTATATCATACAATAAATCTTCAACATTTGAGCCTAATTCTTCACTCATGCTAACTATGCTAGTGGTAGCACAATATGTATATGTTGGTTGAACAATAAGTGCAAAAAATGAAATTATTATAACTAATAAAATGCAAGTACGCTTAACATACTCTGGACGATTTCTTAATTTTATCATAATAGCTCCATTACAATGTCAAGCACACTGTTTATAATAGGCAAAGCAATTATTAAAATAGAAATTTTACCACAAAATAAAATTTTGTCTGCAATACTATTGCAGCCGCCATCTATACATAAATTTGCTCCAAATTCGCATAAATATCCAATTCCAATTATTTTTAATACAGGAACAAAAAGTGAATTACTTACGCCTGTTTTATTAAATATGCCCATGAAATTGCCAAACACATTCTGTAGTAATTGTATTGAAAAAATAATTATAATTATACAGCCGGCAATATTTATAAGCATAGCAATTTCAGGTTTAATTTGACGAACTATAATACTTGCTATTACTGTAATAAGTCCGGCAATAACCACTTTTACCACATCCATATATTACCTCAAAATGAAAATAAATTTTTAACAGTATCTAATAGATTTTGCACTAAATCTAATACCATTAATAAACAAATTATAAGTCCAGCTAATGTGGTTACAGATGCAATTTCTTCTTTACCTAAATGTTTTAGTATTTGATTGACTATAGCAGTTATAAGCCCTATACCCGCAATTTTAAATATAATATCTACTGACACTTTTTTCTCCTTAATTTTTATATCTTTTAAATAAATAATATAGCAAGTCCAATAGCAAATAAAAATGACAATTTAGTAATAAGAGGACAATATTTTTCTTTTTCATTTAAAGTCTTTGTTATTTTATCTTTTAAATACATGTCATAAGCTTCTAATTGCTTTATTTCTCCAGCTGTATCATGCTTGCCTAAAGAGTGAAGCATTTTAGCGATATACTCTTCTTCAGCATCATCTAAAATATGTACAAAACTTAAATCTAGGTTTGTTCCTTCTTCTAAATATTGTAAATAAGCTGTATATATGTCTTTGTTAGTTTTCTTTAAATTGGTTTGATTTAATATCTCTTTTATCTTTTGTTTTTGAAATCCTAAATTTAATCGCATTTGCCTAAAAAATTCGCTTAAAGATTCAAATAATAAATACCTATCTTTATATTGTTTACAAACCCCTTGAGCAACAAGCATTATGACACATATTAAACATATCATTAAAATATATTTCATAATCACCTACAATACATACATTGAAGCTTTGCATCATATATACCTGTTAAAGTTCCTGGACCTTCTTGATCTCCTAAAACAATATATCTATCAAATATTTTATTTGAAGTAATAAAATCAAATCCTCTTTTTGCTTTTAATTGCGTTATACTATCACTATGAATAGTTGCCAATACTTTAACTCCTGAATTTGTAGCATCAATTATACTTTGAATATCTTTATCTACATCTATTTCATCTGTAACAAATATATCAGGCTTCATTGTTCTCAATCCATGCTTAAAAGCAAATTCTTTGCTACAATTTGAATAAATATCAGCAAAGTTTCCCAAAGGTATTTCTGCAACTCCATTATATACTGAAGCTATTTCATTCCTTTCATCTGCTACTAATACATTATAACAATAGTTTTGATTAGATAATTGATATATCACATCTCTAATAAAGGTGGTTTTCCCTGCACCTGCAGGTGAAATTACTAATGTATTTAAAAACTCTTTATCCATCATATAATCTAAAGCTAATAAGCTACAACCCTTAATATTGTGAGGAATTCGAATATTTGCTGATTGAAAATTTTTAATAGTAACCACTTCATTATCGTTGTATACAACTTCCCCACATATTCCTACTCTCACTCCCTTAGGTAATGTTACAAAACCTTGTTTTAATTGGTCGTTTACAGCATATACAGCATTATCACATAATTTATATACAAATTCTTGCATCATTTCGTATGTACAAATAATTGCATGTGAATAGTCACAAAATCCTTTTTCTCCTACAAAATATTTTTTATTTTTAATACATACTATTAGCGGGCAATTCACTCTTAGCCTAATTTCATTTATATCAGCATAATTTATATATCTTGCTATTGAATTATATATAACTTCTGGTAAATATTTTCTTAACATACTATAGCTCCTATATAAAAAGTTTTAATAAAAACTCTTTTACATATTGATATAACTTTATAGCTAATATTAGAACAGATAAAAAAAATAGCACAATATTCGTGCTATTTTGCTAAATTTTGTATAATTTTATAACCTCTCCATATATTCACCTGTACGAGTATCTACACGCACACGGTCTCCTTCATTTACAAATAAAGGAACTTGAATTGTATATCCTGTTTCAAGCTTTGCTGGTTTATTACCAGATTTAGCTGTATCTCCACGAACTCCTGGTTCGCATTGAGTAATTGTTAATTCTACAAACATTGGAGGTTCAACATTTATAGCTGTACCTTTATAAAATTGAACTTGAGCTGTAGTATTCTCTACCATAAATTTCATAGCATCAGCTACTGTTTCATAATTAAATGGAATTTGCTCATAAGTTTCATTATCCATGAAATAATACAATCCACCTTCATTGTATAAATACTGCATTTCTCTTCTCTCAATTGATACATCATCAATTTTTTCAGATGGATTATATGTTCTTTCTATAACCTTGCCTGTAATTACATTTTTAAGTGTAGTTCTTACAAATGCAGCACCTTTTCCTGGTTTTACATGTTGGAAATCAACCACTAAAAATAAATTTGGGTTTTTTGGATCATTGCTTGATCCATCATCAAAAATTACACCTTTTCTTATATCTCCTGCACTAATCATAACATTCTCCTTTTAAAATTTTACGTTTTATTATAACATATAAAACACTTTTTGAAAAGTATTTATATAAATTTTTATATTTAATATATATTTAATTTGCATATATTTTGTAATAAACTCTTGATAAATATAGAATTTACATTAAAAAACTGTAAAGAATTACAGTTTAAAATATTTTATCATTTTTATATGTTTATTTATTGCCACAGCTATTCCAACAAATTGTTTATACATATATAGCCTATACTCACCATCTTTAATATTTAATATTAAAGTTTGACCTTGAATTAGCCTTCTCACATCATCTACTTGATCTATTATTGGCATATAATCCAATGCACTATCTATAGGAAGTAACCTAGACCTGATATCTTCATCTGCCATAGCTTTTATGTCTATACACTCTGAAATATCAAATTTTCCTAATCTTATTCTTCTTAAACTTGTCATTGTAGCTAAGCTATTTAAACTATATGCAATATCTCTAGATAAAGAACGAATATAAGTTCCAGCACCACAATCAATTTTTAATGTTAACACATTTTTATTATAATTTAATATTTCAATAGAATTTATTTTCACTTTGCAAGGATTCAATTCAAATTCTTTACCACTTCTTGCCATGTCATAAGCATTTTTGCCATTTATTTTTTTTGCACTATATTTAGGAGGTATTTGCTCTATTTCTCCTATAAACTTAGGTAATACAGCTTTAATTTGTTCTAATGTTGGAATAATTCCATCTTGAATTTTAACAATTTCATCACTGTTTTTAGCCACTTCTAACATTTTATCTGTATCAAAATCTTTTAAAACAGCATCTATTTTCCCATCTGCATCTAAAGTGTCTGTTGAATATCCAAAAGTAAACTCAGCTATATATGTTTTTGATTTATTTAAGAATATGTCAAATAACTTTGTAGCACTTCCTATAGTTATAGCTAATACTCCTGTAGCCATTGGGTCAAGAGTACCTAAATGCCCTACTTCTTTAGTTCCAAACACTCGCTTACAATAACTTACTACATTAAAACTTGTCCATTCAGGTCTTTTATCTACTAATAAAATTCCTCTCATTAATCTTCCTCATAATCAAATTTATCGTCAGGATTAGTAGAATAAGATATATTGTTTAATAAACTATCTATTTTTTGACCATAAGCTTGAGAATTATCTAAAAAGAATTCTAAACGTGGAGTAATTCTCAAACGAATTCTTTGAGATAATTTTCCCCTAATAAATGATCCTGCTCCCTTAATTCTATTCAATACCTCTTCACTATCTCCGCCATAAATAGATAAAAACACTTTAGCAGTTGATAAATCTGGTGATACACTCACTTCACTCACTCCTATAAGCGAGGTTATTTGAGGATCACGCAAGTCGTTATTTATTATTGTGGCTATTTCTTTTTGCAATTCAGCATTAACTCTTTCTAATCTATTATTTTTCATTATTCTTCAATCCTTTTAAGTGAAAAACATTCAATTATATCTCCCACTTTAATATCGTTGAATGATAATTTAATACCACACTCTCTTCCTTTACCAGCTTCTTTAACATCATCTTTAACAATTTTTACAGATATTAAATCACAATCTTCTACAATAACTTCACCGTCACGAATAACTCTAGCATGAGTATTTCTAGCTACCACTCCATCACGAACAATACTTCCTGCTACTATTCCTACTCCTGTAAGCTTAAATACCATAAGTACTTCAGCTTTACCTAATTCTACTTTTTCGTATTTAGGCTCTTTCATTCCCTTCATAATTGCTTCTAAATCATCTAGCAATTCATATATAATACGATAATTTTTAATATTAACTTTTAATCTTTCTGCTACAGTTTTAACCTTGCTATCAATATGTGTATTAAATCCTAAAATAATTGCATTAGAAGCATTTGCAAGAATAACATCTGATTCAGAAATTCCACCTACCGCACTATGCAATATATTTACTTTTACTTCATCATTGTTAATTTTAGCGATAGATTGTTTAATAGCTTCAAGTGAACCTCCCACATCAGTTTTTAATAACACATTTAATATTTTCATGTTTCCTTCACTTGTTTTAGCCATTAAATCTTCAATAGTATTAGCACTAGTAGAATTTGCTAATTCATTTTTTATTTTATTTTTACGTTCCTCTACAATTTCTTTAGACAATTTCTCATCAACAACTGTAAAGTTTTCTCCAGCTATAGGCACTTCACTAAAACCAAGCACTGATACAGGCATTGATGGAGTTGCAACTTTAATGCTTTTATTATTTTCATCAATCATTGCTTTAACTTTACAAATACATGTTCCACTTACAAGAGTATCTCCAATATGCAAACTACCATTTCTTACAATTAATGAAGCAACCACTCCTCTACCTTTATCTAGTTTAGATTCCAAAATAGTTCCCATTGCAGGAGCGTTAGGATTTGCTTTTAATTCTGCCATTTCCGCCACCAAAAGAATAGTATCTAAAAGTTTATCTATTCCCATTCCTGTTAGAGCTGAAATTGGAACTATAATAGCATCTCCTCCCCAAGCTTCTGGCAATACACCATTTTCTGCTAATTGTTGCATTATTCTATCTGGATTTGCCTGAGGCTTATCCATTTTATTTATAGCCACAATCATTGGAACATTAGCAGATTTTATATGATTAATTGCCTCTATTGTTTGAGGCATTATACCATCATCTGCAGCCACAACAAGAACAGCAATATCTGTTACAGATGTTCCTCTTGCACGCATATCAGTAAATGCTTCATGACCTGGAGTATCTATAAATGTTATATATTTACCATTAACATTTACTTTATATGCCCCTATATGTTGAGTAATACCACCAGCTTCACCTAAAGTAACTTTAGATTTTCTAATATAGTCTAATAAAGAAGTTTTACCATGGTCAACATGTCCCATAACTGTTACAATTGGAGGACGAGGTTGAGCTTCTTCATCACTATAATTTGAAATTGTATGTTGAACTTCTTTTAATTTTTCTTCACTTGTTTTGTCTAATTTTTGAATAAGTTCTACACCCATTTCATTTGCAATAAGTTCTGCAGTTTGGAAATCAATGACTGAATTTATTGTAACCATCATTCCTAAAAGCATAAATTTCTTTATTATTTCACTTACGCTTTTACCTGTAACTTCACTTAACAATTTAACTGTAATATTATCTGTTGTGATTATTGCTGGACCTGCTGGTTTTACAACTACAGGTTTTTCTTCTTTTTTCTTAGTGCGAACTTTTCTAGACAACATTCTATCTTCTGTATTTTCTTCTTCTATCATACCTCTACGCAATAAATCTCGTTTGGTATATGTCTTTTTCTCTTCGTATTGCACTCCACCTTTCTTTTTATTAGAGTAATCACGTTGAGGTTGACTTTCTATAATAGGTTTATCGAATATAGGCTTTGGTTTATTCATAAAACTTGGCTTAGCTATTGGTTTTATAGGTTTATTAAATGGTTTGTTTTGCTGAGTATTGCGTGAAAAACCATGTTGAGTTGAATTTAGTTTGTTTCTATTAAAATCTTGACTTTGTTGAGGACGATTAAAATTCCTATTATTTTGGTTATATTGACCTTGAGGTTTAGTTTGATTATATTGGTTTTCATTACGGCGATTATTAATTGGGCGCGCTTGGTTATTTTGAGTTTTTACTTTTGAAGATGTGTTATCATTTTGGTTTATAGGTTGTTCTACTTCTTTTTTAGGACTTGGTTCTACAGCTTTAACCTTTTCCTCTTTTATACTTTTTTCTTTTTCAGATTGAATTTGAAGTGTTAGATTTTTTTCTCTATTTCTAGCACTTTTACATAAATTATCCATTTTTATTTTCAAATCTTTAATATTTCCTGTAAGTGCGGAAAATTTACCTTCCTTTATGAAAGATTTTAATAAATTAATATTATCAAATGATACTTTTTGTTTATTTTCCATTATTTTCTCCTATCTCATTTTTATTTTCCGCCACTTTAAGTATAGCTTCGCTAAGTGAACTATTTTTTAATCCTAAAATTTTACAACCTTGTATGTTTGTATACTCTTGCAAATTTTCATCTAAACATAATGTATTACAACCATATTTTTCGCCCAACCTTAATGCAAGGTCTTTTAAATTTTGACTAGCTGTTTTACAATATATTATTAAATATACTTTGCTTTTATTTTTCTTTAATTGATCTTGACCTATAATCACAGACCTTGATTTTATACTAAACCCAATATAAGTTTTTATTAAATTATTCAATATAACCTCTCAATTTATTATAAATTTCATCTAAATTTGTTTTAAAAGCCCTATTTAATAGTTTTTTTTCAATAGCTTTTGATATACATTCATTATTTTTACAAATATATGCACTTCTACCATTTAGTTTATAGCTTTCATCTATTAGATATTCATTATTAATTCTAGATATTTTAAGCATTTCTTGTTTTAATTTTACTTGCCTACAAGCAATACATCTACGTTCAAATTTATTATGCATATTCACCTAATCATCAATATCATCAAAAATATTCTCGTCTACATCATCTACTATAATATTCACATCATTAGCAACTACAACATCATTTGTATGTGCACGCTCTTTTTCACCTTTAACATCTAGCTTATATCCTGTGATTTTAGCTGCCAAACGAACATTATGCCCACCTTTCCCTATGGCAAGTGACAATTTATTTTCAGGCACTAAAACTTGAGCTTCTTGAGTTGATTCGTTTACAATTACTTCATTAACAGTTGCTGGATTAAGAGCTGAAATAATGTATTCTTTTGGATCTTGAGAATAATTTATAATATCTATCTTTTCTCCATGCAATTCATTGATAATAGTATTAATTCTCATGCCTTTATTTCCAATGCATGCTCCTACAGCATCTAATCCTGGAATATTGGTTTTAACCGCCACTTTTGTTCTAAGGCCTGGTTCACGAGCTATGGCTACTATTTCAATATCTCCATTAGCAATTTCAGGCACTTCCATTTCTAACATTTTTTTAACAAATGTAGGACTAGTACGAGTTACTTGAACAACTGTTCCTTTATAATCGTCTTTTATATGGCGTACAAATACCTTTATTTTATCTCCAATTCTAAATCTATCTTCTGGCAAACAATCTTTTTCTGTTAATAAACCTTCTAAGTTTGTTCCACCAATTTCTAAATAAATTTTATCTCCATCAATTCTTCTAACACTTGCAACTATTAGTTTTCCTTCTTTTTCTGCAATATCGTTGTATATAGTTTTCTTTTCTATCTCTTTAATATTCTGCACTACAACTTGTTTTGCAGTTTGAACTGCTATACGATTAAAGTTTTTTGGATTTTCTTCTTTCAAAACTAAATCGCCAATTTTATAAGATTTTTTTATCTCTTGAGCTTCTTTTAAGCTTATTTCTTTATCTGGATCTTCGACTTCTTCTACAACAGTTTTATATGAATAAATTTTTATAGTATACTTTTCAGGTATTAGTTTTACCTGTGCAGACCTTGCCTCTCCAAAAGTCTTTTTATATGCAGCTGTTAAAGCAGCTTCCATCATAGAAATCATAGTTTCTTGAGGAATTCCACGCTCAATCTCTAAATCTTTCAAAGCTTCAAAAAAATCTTTATTAATCATAATATCTCTCCTTAAAACTCAATATATGGCGTAATTTGTGCCACTAAATCTTTTGAAATGTTTACAACTTTTCCATTTATATCAAATTCAAAATTATCTTTATATGCTTTTAATATTGCATCAAATGTTTTTAAATCTTCTACTTTTTTATACAAGCTAACACTTACTTTCTTATTTAAATATTTATCAAACTGCCAATCATACTTTAATGGTTTATCAATTCCGTATGATGATACATCTAGACAAAAGCTTTCATCATTTGTAGGATTTAGCTGGTCAATTATTGGGTCTATTAATTTGCTTACTTTTTCACAATCTTCTATACTAACTCCATCTAGCTTATCTATATACACAATTAAATGCATATTATCATATTTTTTTACATATTCAACTTCAACTAATTGAATATCACTCCCTTCAAATAGAGGACTAATTGCTTGATATACTAAATCAGCAGTTCTCATACACTCTCCTTTTTATTTTTCAATAAATATCTTATTTCAAACAATGAGGAGTGGGATCAAGCCCACTCCTACTCCGCATTTATATATTAACATAAAACTAATTATTTTACAATAGTTTTTAATAAATTTATTTAAAATTTTTAAAATTTTATATTTATACATAGATATAGTTTAATTTTAACCCTTATATTGACATAATTATATAATTGTGTTATAACTACAAAAAGGAAAAAATATGGAAAGTTTCTCTAACACAATAATTGCAATAACATCAAAAATTAATAATATAACATTAGTTGATTTAACAAATGATAAAATATTAAATGAAAAACAAAGAGTTATTTTGAAAATGACTTTTGGTATAGGATTTAATAGAAAGTATAATGAATCTGAAATAGCCACTCATCTAAATAAAAATTTGTTATATGTTAGAAGATTAAAAAGCATGGCATATAGAGCTTTAGTGTATAAATACTCATTTTATTTAAAATGTAAAGACAGCTCTTCTTTAGCAGAGAAAATAATTTCATCATCAAATTATATGTTAACAGTTAAAGATTTAAATACTAAATTAGTATATAAAGTGGTAAATTCTTTAAATAAGAGAGATAAATATATAATGTTTAGACTATTTAGTATATTTAATGATGATAATAAAGACAATGTTCAAGATATTATAAACACCCTTAATATAACTAGAGATGAAATTTCTTTAATATCTCAACAAATTATTGATAAAATTGTAAATCTACATTTAGCAGAAAAGAAAAGGGTTAACAAATATATTTCAAATATTGTAATATAACAAAAAAGACAAATAAAATATTTGTCTTTTTATATTAATTTTAAAAATGCTTTTGCTGTTGCCAAACAATCATTTACTGCACGATGGGCACCTACTAAAGATACTCCAAGAGCCTCTGTTATAGTGCCTAATTTATAATTTTTTAATCCTTTTAATTTATTTCTTGCTAAAATCATTGTATCATATTGAGGATTATCAAAATTATACATCATCTTTTTTGCTATATTAGATAAAAATCCATAATCAAAAGCTATATTATGAGCCACTAATCCGCAACCATAACAATATTTATAAAAATCTGGAATAACATAATTTATAGCTGGAGCATTTTCTACCATTTCATTTGTTATATGTGTTAAATCAGTAATTTCTTGAGGTATTAACACACTAGGTTTAACAAAAGTTGAAAAAGTCGATACTATTTTCCCTTTTGATATTTTTACAGCACCTATTTCTATTATTTCATCTTTACTACTTTCTAATCCTGTAGTTTCAAAGTCAAATACTACATAATCTTTATTTAAAGCATCATTAGATGATTTACCATTAATTTCCTCAAACATATTACTTTGTTCAAAATCTTCATAAGGTTGAGGGATTACTGTATGGTAATGCTCATTTACATGTTTATATTTCACAGGAGGTATATATTTCTCAAAGTCACATATACATAACGAATTGGCAGTAAAATTAATACGCCCTTTATAGTTATCAAATTTCCCAAATAAAGCTATTTTATTTCCAGCTTGAACTACCTCGCATTTTTTTTCTTCAGCAACACGAGGAAATAATGAACAATTCAAATATTTCCCATCATTCATAATGGTAATAGTGAAAAAATATCTCTCCTGCTCTGTAGTTCTATTATTTCTAGTAGTTTTTCTTATATAACTTCGTTTATCTATTTTAACCACACTACCACATACTACACAATCAGCCATATTTTCTTGAACTTTACTAAAATCAAGTGCCATATTATATTCTGCCTTCCCAACTATATGCTGTACATTAGATATTTTATATAGCACTTTATTTTCAAAAAATTTAATACTATCTTGAAATTCTTTATTATCAGCAATAACATTTACATTTTCACCAGTATAATCTTGTTTTTTATGCAAAATCACTTTAAACTTTCCAAAAAAGTTTTCTTGCAATTTTTTTTCAATATCTTGCTCTCTACCCAATTTATTTGAAAATTCATACATCTGTGAATCTATATATAAATCTACAGAAATATTCATATCATCAATAGTTAATTTTATATCATCTAATGAAAAATTTTTAGATAAACTTGGAAAATTATTTGTAATCATTGTTAAAATAAACAATGCAATGTTAGATTTATCTAAGGTACATTTATTAAATTTTGTTTCAATTATCACATTTTGAGGCAAACTTGATTTTAATAAATTTTCAATTTCCTCTACTTTATCAGCAACTTTAAAAAGTGTTGGATTATATAAAAAAACAACTGTGCAAACATGAGTATGCATATTAAATGTAACTTCTTTTAATTTTAACCCTTCATAGCTGTTTATTTCACTTGTAATATCCATATTTATTATTATATCAAACAAAATAAAAAAATCAAGAGAAATTTCTTGATTTTTTACCATATATATTTAAGCTAAAAACTGAATTATATCTACTAATATAACAAATCCAAACAAAGCTAGCAAGCCAAAACCATGAATATACGCCTCTACATTTCTATTGATAGGCTTTCTTCTAATCCATTCAATAAGCACAAATACCATACGAGCCCCATCTAATGATGGAATTGGAAGTAAGTTAAATACAGCTAAATTCACAGCAATAACAGGCAATAAAATAAATAAATAACTAAAGCTTTGTTGAGTACTTTCAGCCATAACTTTAATTGTAGTTACAGGCCCTCCTAAAGATTTAATTGATAACTGCCCTGTAAATAAATCACCTAGTATAATAAAAATTTTATGAACCCATCTAAAACTAAAATCAAAACTTTCTCCTATTGCCTCTATAAACCCATACCTATATGTTTCAATTTCAAAATCATTTCCATCTACAGAAGCAAAGCTCCATACTTCTTCTCCATCTTGAATTTGCTGTTGTAATACTCCATTTACCACTAAATTTTTGTCATCACGCTCTACATTTAGTGGAACTGTGCTATATAATACACCATTACTAGTCCAACTATCTTCTTCAAAATCAAGATTATTACTAACATAATCTGTTAATAATCCATTAAAATATTCGTCATGTACGAAATCAAATTCTACACCATTAATTCCATATATTCTATCCCCTTCTTCTAAATGATTAACTTCTTGATATTGAAAAGATGTATTAGAAATAGTTTTTACACTCACATCTTCATATCCAAAACTTACTAATAAAATATATGAAAAAATTATAGCTGATAGAAAATTAAAAAATGCTCCTGAGAACAATACTATTAATCTTTTCCAAGGTTTTTGATTATTAAATGCTGTAGGGCTATTACTATTTTCATCTTCTCCGTCAAAAGCACAATAGCCTCCTAAAGGGATAACTCTTAAGCTAAATAGCTCTCCATTTTTTTTCTTTTTTTGAAAAATTTTAGGTCCAAATCCTACTGAAAATTCATTGATTTTAAAGCCTAATATTTTACCCGCTATATAATGCCCAAACTCATGTATCATTACCATTAGTAGTAGTGCAAATATTGCAATTAATACATACCAAACATAAGATAATGTAGAGCCTATTGATAATATATAATTCACGCATACTCCTTTAAATAATTTAGTCTTAATATATTATATTGCCAAGTTGTCCAAATATATGAATAAAATAATAAAAGTTAAATTAAAAACATTAACATTCCGCCTACAAACACTAAGCAAAATATCAAAGCATCTATTCTATCCAACATTCCACCATGCCCTGGTATAAAATTTCCAGAGTCTTTCACTCCTGCTTTTCGTTTTAACCAACTTTCAAATATATCTCCAATTTGACTTACAACTGAGCCTAAAAATCCTAGCACTATGAACCATGCAAGATTTAAATGTGTAGATGTCAAAATTACGCTTAGGCTAGACACATTTTTAATAATAAAATATGTGATTAGGCCCATTACAGCTCCACCTATTGCTCCACCTATTGCTCCGCTCCAACTTTTGTTAGGGCTAATTTTAGGGCAAAGTTTTGGTCCTCTCAAACTACTGCCAACTATATAAGCAAATGTATCGCTTAAAATTGCTATTCCCCAAATAAATACGATTAATATAAAAGAGAAGTAAGGAACTTTAATCGCCACTGCACTAAAAACTTCTATATGATTTATAATGAAAAATACAGATAATAAAAGATTAGGATAAATCATTACTTTTAGTGAGTTTAATGTAATATTTAAAGCTTGTTCAAATTTATTTTCTTTGTTTATAATAATTTCATATATAAATATAATTAACGAGTATATCACAAATGCTAAAAGCATATATAGTAAAATTTGATACAATTCTGCTCCTGCATTAGTAGGGAAAATTATAGCTCCATATAATGCCACTATGAACATACTTGATAAAAATTTACTTACTTTTATTTCACGTTTTTCTAACAAGTTGCACATTTCAATACTTCCAACTATGCTTATAACAGCAATAAATACATCAAAAATCTCATTAACTAAAAATTTTGATGCAATAGCTAAAATTATTGCTAACATTATAAAAATGCTGGAAATTGCTCTTTTTTTCATAAATTTCTACTCCTTAATAGCACCAAATCTTCTATCTCGTGAAGAATACTCTTTTATGGCTTCAATTAAATCTTTTTTACTAAAATCTGGCCATAACACTTTAGGAAAATATAACTCAGAATATGTACTTTGCCAAGGCATAAAATTGCTAAGCCTACATTCCCCACTTGTACGAATAATAAAATCTGGATCTGGACAATTTTTGCTATATAAGTTTTGAGAGATATCTTCTATAGTAACCAATGTTTTGCCCTGCTTTATCAACTTATTTACAGCTTGAACAATATCTTCTCGTCCTCCATAATTCATACATATATTGATATGAAAATCTTTATTATTTTTAGTTCTTTCCATTATATCAAGAGCACCAGTTTTAATATCTTCTTCAAATCTATTTAAATCTCCAAAAAATTCTATTCTAGTATCTTCATATTTATTTTTATTATAAAAATCTTTAATAACTCTTCTAAACAACTTCATCAAGCCATCTACTTCTTCTTTTGGTCTATTCCAATTTTCTGTAGAAAAAGCATAAATGGATATATATTTAATACCTAACTCTCTAACCATTTTATACACTTTCTCTAATCTATTAAAGCCTTTAATGTGACCCTGACTGCGTGGCAAATTTCGTTTTTTAGCCCATCGTCCATTACCATCTATTATAAACCCAATATGTGTTGGCAGTTTATACATGGTTTTTAATTCTGCTAATTCCAAATTAAACCTCCATAATTTCTGCTACTTTTTTATCGCAAAGTTGGTCAGCCTTTGCTATAACTTCATCTAAATGCTTTTGAACAGATTTATCTAATGTATTATATTCATCTTCGCTTATTTCTGCTTCTTTTTTCATTTCTTTAAATATATCCAACACATCTCGTCTAGCATTTCTCATTGTAATTTTAAAATTCTCTAATATTTTTTTAGCATCTTTAGCATATTGAACACGGCGTTCTTCTGTTAGTTGAGGAAAATTTATACGAATTTTTTGACCATCATCACTACAACTTACTCCTAAATTAGCTTCATCAATAGCTGACTTAATTCCTTTTATTAAGCTAGCGTCCCAAGGAGAAACTACCAACATTCTAGCTTCTGCCACTGTTATATTAGAAGCTTGAGATAATGGCACACGTGAACCATAATATTCAACCATAATTTTTTCAACTAATTTTGGATTGGCTCTTCCTACTCTAATTGTAGCAAATTCATCTTGCAATTTATCAAAAATCTTATCTAAATCTTGCTTATAACTCTCCATATATTCATTAACCATTTCATTCATAAAAATTCTCCTTAAATTTTTAAATTATTAATATTTACTTATAGGAGTATATATTAAAATTGAAAAAATAGCAACCAATTTAAACTATAAAACTCCAAAAATCAAATCAAAACCCTTAAATTGTATAAAAAAATGATGAGAAAACTCATCAAATTTTAAAATAAATTTATTATTTGCTTTCTTTAACTTTAACAGCTTTGCCTTTTCTATCACGAAGATAGTAAAGTTTAGCACGTCTTACACGACCTTTACGCACTACTTCAATCTTGTCTATACGAGGTGAATGTAGTGGGAAAGTACGCTCAACGCCAACACCGAAAGAAATACGTCTTACCGTGAAAGTTTCACGAATTCCAGAACCCTTTTTTGCAATACAAGTTCCCTCATAAGCTTGGATTCTCTCTTTATCACCCTCAACAACTTTAAAATACACTTTTAAAGTGTCGCCAATATTAAATGGAGTGATATTTGATTTCATTGATTCTTTTTCAATTTGTTCGATAATTGGATTCATCATATACCTCCTTAGAATGTTCTTGTAATTGGATACAGCGGACCATTCAAACTAATTAATTATATCACACAAAAACAATTTAAGCAAGAGTTTTTATTAAATTTCTTTTACTAAATTTATTACTAGCGCAAGTTTTGTTTAATAGGCTGAAATTCGTCCATTTTTCTTACTACACTTAAAGCTTTAACTAATCTTGCTTGAGCCACTTTTTCATTCAAACCATATTTAGACGCAATCTCTTTTAATTTAAGAGCTCTCCTCTCTTGATTTATTCCATAATAATCTTTTATCATATTAATTTTCATTTCATCTAAATTATATTTAATAGCTTTATCTGGATTAGCTTTCAAATCATTTAAGAAATTAATAGTAAATAATAGCGATTGTGAAGCAAATTCTTCATTTGCTACGCTTTTTTCAATATCTGTAAATTCCATCTCATTTTGATAAGACTGTAATAATAATTTGCTTTTAAACTCATCAGCATTAGAATCTTTCTTAGTCAATTCTTCACAATCAATATCCATTAAATATTTAAGTCTAGATTCAAACCAGCTAGGATTAAGAATATTGTTTACAACTTTATCATATAAGAATGAAAAGTTTTCATTAAAAATATCTTTTACATCATCTTTATTTAGTCTGTATTTTTGAGCAAATTCATCTATATATGGCAAATAATTATTATATATTTTATCTCCTAAATAATCATTGCTAGTTGCTTTAATAGACGCAAAAATCTCCTCTAGTTCATTAGAGGTTAAAAACTGTACTTCTTTCATAACATTTCTCCTAAAAAATAAATTGTTAATTGCATTATATCTTAAAAATCAATTTTTGTCAATGCTTAAAATAAAAAAAATTGACAAAATTCGTCAAAATTTAACATAAATATAAAAATCGCTTAAAATAAAAAATTTATTTTTTAAAAAGCATTAACAATATGCCTTATATCATCATCTAAAATTTCTACAACATCATATCTATAATTTTTATCAAGCCACCCTTTTAATTTTAAATACACTTGTGATGTTATATGTATTTTACGCATTTTATCTTCAGTTACAGCTTCAACAGGGCGACCAAACAAACAAGTTGCCCTATATTTAACTTCTACAAATACAATATATTTAGTTTGTTTATCATACGCAATTATGTCAATCTCCCCTGCTGGACAATTAAAATTTCTAGTAAGTATTTTATATTTTTCTTTTTTTAAATAATAAATTGCCATATTTTCATATTTTTCACCCAATATTTTTGTATTTAACATTTTACATCTCCATTTTTCATCAAATAAAACAAGCATCTATTCGCAAAACATAAAAATATTTCTCAATTATATTATATCACCATTATATCATTGAAAATATATTATTTTCCTTGTATATGCCATTATTTTAAATTAATTTAATACTTAAATTTTATTTTAAAGATATTTTTTACAATATTTTTTAATTTTTTCAATATTTTTGTAGATATTAAAAATAAAAATTTTTTATATCAAAATTAACTTACAAAATGAGTTATAAAACTATCTCTATGAATAGGACATTTTCCAAATTGTTTTAAAGCTTCAATATGTTTTTTAGTGCCATATCCTTTATTATTTTCAAAATCATACATTGGATAAGATTTTGCATACTCATTCATCAATCTATCTCTAAAAACTTTTGCTAAAATTGATGCACAAGCAATAGCATAACTTGTACTATCCCCTCTTATTATTGAAATCGTATCACAAGGAACATCTAATTTTACTGCATCTACTAATAGTAAATCTGGTTTTATACTAAGAGTAGTATATGAATTTAGCATTGATTTTTTTGTAGCTTGCAAAATGTTGATTTCATCAATAATTTTTTCATTTTCCAATGTTATAGAATAAGAAATAGCCTTTGATAAAATTAAATCATATAATTTTTCTCTCTTTTTAGCTGTAATATGTTTACTATCATATACCCCCTCTATCATTTCATCATAAGGCATAATAACACAAGCTGTAACTACAGGTCCTGCTAAAGGCCCTCTACCAACCTCATCTATTCCAGCAATCAAATTATATTTTTTATGTAAATTTAAATCATAATCAAATAAAGGTTTTGTATATATCATTTTTTATCCTTTTAATAAATCATTAGGCAAAGTGAAAGTTATTTTTCCTAAGCTTCCTTTTCTAAAATCATTAAGAATTAGTTTTGCTACACGCTCATAATCTATTTCATTTCCTTTTAATATGCAACCTCGCTTTTTAGCAACTAACTCTAATATTGATAAACAATGTTGAGGATTATTTACATCAAATTTTAAATTAGCATCTAATTTGTAATATTCTACAAAATTCGACTTTATATTTAATAATGTAACAGCCAATTTCCCTGCAATTTCTACAATATTTAATATATCATCTTTAATACTTCCAATATATGCTAATTGATATGCAAGATTTTCATCATCAAAGCTTGGCCATAATGTTCCAGGAGTGTCCATTATTTGTAGTGTTGGACTTATATTAACCCATTGTATGTTTTTTGTAACACCAGCCTTATCTCCTGTTAAAGCTCTAGCCTTACCGCAAAGATTATTTACAATAGTTGATTTGCCTGAATTTGGCACACCTAATACCATTGCTCTAAATACAAATGTTACTTGTTTGCTTATATTTGCTTCAATTTGATTTTTTAATAAATCCATTATAGCATTTACAATTACTTTACATGATTTACTAATAGTTGCATTTGTAACTACACATCTGCTATTTGGTAAAGAATTAAAATATATTTTCCATTTTGTAGTAGATGCATCGTCAGCTTTATCGCTTTTATTTAACACATACACTATAGGTTTATTTCCAATAACTTTTACAAATTCAGGATTTAAACAAGCTTGAGGACTTCTCGCATCTAACACATATATAAAACAATTACAAAGTTTGTTCAAACTCTGCATTTCTTTTAAAGTTTTATTCATGTGCCCTGGAAACCAATTAATCATATTTAACTCCTTTCAATAAAAGGTTTACATATTTTATCTATAAAATTCATTTATTTACAAAAATATATTTAATTTAGAATAACACATCAAAAAAAAATTGTCAATTAAAAAAAATTAAGCTATTATATGCTTAATTTTGTAATATTTTATTTATTTTTTAATAAGTCTGGGCGATTTTTTTTAGTGTTTTCCAATGAATTTTGTTCTCGCCATTTTTCAATATTAGCATGATGCCCTGAAATTAATATTTCTGGAACTTTTAAACCTTTAAATTCTAATGGTCTAGTATATTGATCATACTCCAATAAATTATTTGAAAAACTTTCATTTTCTAAGCTTTCATTTGTAATTACATTAGGAATCAATCTTGCAACAGCATCTATTACAGCCATGGCAGGAATTTCTCCACCAGTTAGCACATAATCTCCTATTGACAATTCTTCAATGTGAAAATAATCTATAACCCTCTGATCAATTCCTTCATAATGCCCACATAATAAAATAATATGCTCTAAACTTGATAAAGTTTTAGCTATATTTTGATTAAAAACTTTACCTCTTGGGGACATATAATATATTTTAGCATTATCATCTAAAATACTTTCAATAGCTTTAAATAAAGGTTCGCATAGCATAACCATTCCAGCCCCTCCACCATAAGGTTCATCGTCACATTTATAATGTGGAGGAGATGCAAAATCTCTAATATTTACTAAATTTATTGAAATTAAATTTTCCTCTTGAGCACGTTTTAATATACTATAATTCAAACTTTCAAACATCTCTGGAAATAAAGTTAGAACATCTATTCTCATACTCTAATCTCCAAAAATCTATTATAATCAATAATAAATTCTTTTTTATTTTTATCAAATTGTAGAGTATCTGGTATATAAGGTACCATATATGTAGTGCCGTTACAATTAATTGATATAATATCTGCACTACCATAATTTTCTACATTTACTACAATACCAATTAATTTCCCATCTTTTGATTTTACTTCCACTCCAATATAGTCGCTAGGGAGAATAATATCTTTAAATATAACATACTCCTCTCTATTAATATATATTGGTTGGTTTCTAAATTTTTCAGCCTCATCACATGAAGGAATTGTATCTAACATTATAGAATAAAATCCATTTAATTTTGTTATTTTTGTAATTTGACTTGGAATTTTATTTTTCCCTAAATACACTTTTTTAAAAATAGAAAAAGGAATGTCAGGTAAATTTACCGACACCTTTACTCCTCCTTTCACTCCATGAGGGCGTAATATTTTTGCTATTTGAATTAGTTCCATCTTACTCCTATATAGTATCAAACTTAATTCTAACTCTTTGACGAGGGTTTACAGACTTTGCTATAGTGCGAATAGATTGTGCAACATTTCCGCCTTTTCCTACCACATGTCCAATGTCATTAGAAGATACTTTTACTGTATATAAAGTACAATTATCTTCTTTTGACATTTGAATATTTACAGCATCTTTATCCTCAACTATAGATTTAACTAAAAATTCAATTAATTCTTGCATATATTAAGCCTTTTTATTTTTTTTATTATTTGTTTTAGCCACACTATTACCTTTAACTTCAATTACACCAGCAGTTTGCAAAATGCTTTTTGCAGTTTCTGTAGGTTGAGCACCATTAGCCAACCATTTTTTTGCTAAATCTGCATTGATTTTAATTTCAGCAGGATTTTTTAGTGGGTCGTAAGTACCAATTTGCTCAATAAATTTTCCATCACGAGCTACTCTTGAATCAGCAACAACTACTCTATAGAAAGGAGATTTCTTGTCGCCCAATCTTGTTAATCTAATTCTTACAGCCATAATTTCCTCCATTTTTAATATTTATATAAAATTGCATTGCAATATTATATCTATTTCATCATTTTCATAAGCGCACTTATTCCTCCACGCTTATTATTTTTAAGTTGTTTCATCATTTCTTTTGATTGATTAAATTGTCTTATTAACTGATTTACATCACTAACTTGAACTCCAGCACCCTTTGCTATTCTCATGCGTCTTGAGCCATTAATTATATCAGGATTTTCACGCTCTTTTTCTGTCATAGATTGAATTATCGCTTTATTTTTAATCATTAATTTCTCGTCCATTGCATTTTCTAATTGTTGCAATTTGCCAGACATTCCAGGCAACATTGATATTACTGATTTCAATCCACCCATTTTATTTAAATTGTCCATTTGAGAAATATAATCATTAAATGTAAAAGAATTTTCTCTAAACTTTTTTTCCATTTCTTTTACTTGAGCTTCATCAACTGCTTCTTGAGCTTTATCTATAAGAGTTAGTATATCTCCCATTCCTAAAATTCTTGAAGCCATACGATCAGGATAGAAAGGTTCTAAATCAGTTAGTTTTTCACCTACACTACAAAATTTAATAGGTTTACCTATAACTGATCTAACGCTTAATGCTACACCACCACGAGTATCACCATCTAATTTTGTTAGTACAACTCCTGTTACATCTAAAGCATCATTAAATGCAGTAGACACATTTACCGCTTCTTGACCAATCATTGAATCTATTACTAATAAAATTTCAGTAGGATTTAATTCTTTCTTTAATTGCTTTAGTTCGTCCATTAACTTTTCATCTATTTGCAAGCGACCAGCTGTATCAATAATAACAGTATCTAGCATAAATTTTTCAGCATATTTAATAGCTTCTTTACTTGTTTTTATAGGATTATCTAATCCTCTTTCAAATACATCTACTTGAATAGACTTCCCTAAAACTTTTAATTGTTCTATTGCAGCTGGACGATACACATCACAAGCTACAAGCAATGGCTTTTTACCTTGTTTTTTTAAAGATAGTGCCAATTTTCCGCTAAATGTAGTTTTTCCGCTTCCCTGAAGGCCACACATCATGATTATTGTTGGAGGTTTAGAAGCTACTTCTAGCTTTACATTTTCCCCTCCCATTAAAGATGTAAGTTCATCTCTAACAATTTTAATCACTTGCTGAGCAGGAGTTAAGCTTTTAAGAATCTCTTCCCCAACAGCTTTTTCACTAACTGAAGCTATAAATTTTTTTACCACAGTAAAGTTAACATCTGCTTCTAAAAGTGCTACACGCACTTCACGCATAGCTTCTTTAATTTCAAGCTCTGTTAGTTTTCCACGCTTAGTAAGTTTGCTAAATATATGGTTTAATCTTTCGCCTAATCCTTGAAATAACGCCATTATAGTTCCTCCAAAATATTTGAAATTTCTTTAGTTGTAGGTTCTAATCGAATCTTTTCCAACTTATGCTTTATTTTTTGCAATTTTTCTACAAAATGAAGAGTATTTTCATATTTATTTAAACTATTAACAGCATTATCTAAAGCATATTTTACCGCTTGTCTAGATATATTGAGCATGTTAGCCACTTCAGCATAACTAAGATTTTTATTTATATACATGTCAAATATCTGTTGCTGTTTTTCGCTAAGTAATGCACCATAATTATCAAACAATTCAATAATTTCTAGCCTTTTGACTAAATCCATTATACTCCTTTTATTAAGTAATTGCTTTTACATGTAAAGTAAAATTACTTAACATTTAAATTTTATCATATAAATACTATAGTGTCAATAGTTTTTAATAATTTTTACATTAAAATTTTATCTACAAACTCTTCTACATTAAATTTTGATAAATCGTTAACAGTTTCTCCAAAGCCTGTAAACACTATTGGAACATTCAATTCTTTCACTATTGGATAAGCCACTCCACCTTTAGCTGTTCCATCTAACTTTGTTAAAATTATACCATCAATATTTACGCTCTCTTTAAAAGCTTGAACTTGTGCTAATGAATTTTGCCCGATGCTAGCATCTAGCACTATGAGATTTATGTGCATTGCTTCTGGATATTCTCTTTTAGATATATTATTAATTTTCTCCAATTCTTTCATAAGATTTGATTTGGTATGCAATCTTCCAGCTGTATCTACAATTAATACATCTATTTTTTTTGCTTTCATAGAGGTTATTCCATCAAACACAACACTTGCTGAATCTGCCCCCTCTCCCTGCTTTACTATTTTTACTTTAAGACGATTTGCCCACTGATCTAATTGTTCTGTGGCGGCTGCTCTAAAGGTATCTCCAGCTACTAACATTACACTCTTTTTTTGTTTATTAAAATAATTAGCCATTTTTGCTATAGAAGTAGTTTTTCCAACTCCATTTACTCCTACAACTGTAATAATTAATGGATAATTAAATTTAACTTCTTCAAACTTTAATTTGTCTATTAAAATTTCTCTTAATACTTTTTGAGCTCCATTCACATCTTTAATCATTCTTGACTTTAATTCTTGCTTAAACTGCTCAATAATTTCCTCGCTTGTGTTTACTCCCATGTCTGAACTTATTAGAGTTTGCTCCAATTCATCATAAAAGTTGTCATCTAATTCATTTTTGGTAAAAAAATATTTTATTCTCTTAAAAAAATTTCCAAATATACCCATTATAGCCCCTTTTAATCTTCTTCTTTAATATCTTTCTCATGTACTATTTCATTTAATTCTTCGTCTTGTTGAGATTCTAACCTTGCCTTTAATTTGTCTTTCCAGCTAATTTTCTGCTTATTTTCATTAACATTTTCTTGAGTAGTGTCAATATTTTCAGTTTGGCTTTCTGTAACTATTTGCTGTTCTGTTTCATTTTGCTCATCTTTAGCTGTTTCATTATTTTCAGCTTTATTTACATTTTGTTGTTCATTATTTTCAGCTTTATTTTCTTCATCTTCTTCTGGTATGCTAAACTCTCTATACAAGCTATCTCCTTCGCTGTGAATTACTCGTATGCGGTCTAGAACTTCTTTATGATTAGGCAAATCATCTAAACTAGACAATTCAAATCGTTTTAAAAATTCATCTGTAGTTCCAAACAATAAAGGTTTTCCTACAGCATCTTTTCTACCAACCACTTCTATAAGGTTATTATTTTGTAATAATTGAACTGCATAATCACAATTTACTCCCCTAATTTGTTCAATTTCACTTCTGGTTATAGGCTGTTTGTATGCCACTATTGCTACTGTTTCCAAAGCAGCTTTTGTTAGGCTTCTTTCTCTAATAGGGTTTAAAATTTCAGCAATATTATCAGCATATATTGGATTTGAACATAATTGAAGTTTGTTTTTATATGAAATTATATTAATTCCACTGCTTTCATTATATTTATCTTTTAAAATGTCTATACATTTATTTAACTCTTTATCTGACAAATCATATATACGCTTAAACTCATCTTTATCTACCCCATCGCCTGATACAAACAAGACAGCTTCTATTATCTTTGCAATGTCTACAATTTTCATCAAAAACTCTCCTTATTATTCTTCATAAATCTTTTCTTTTGCTTTTATAATAATATCGCCATATTTTTCAGTTTGAACTACTTCAGCATATTGAAACTTTAATAATTCTAAAATAGCCATAAATACTGTAATTACCTCTAATCTTGAATAATTTTCATCAAACAAACTAAAAAAATTTATTTCTTTATTTTCTTTTAATACCCCTTTTAAAAAGGCTAATTTTTCCGCCACAGTCCATCTATCTCTATTTATTTTTTTAGATGCTTCTGGATTTTCTTTATCTTCTACACGCATCAAAATCATTGCAAAAGCATCTAACATTTTATCCAAATTAAACTGATTAAACACAATTCTTGGATCTCCAACTGACTTGTCTGGAGATTTATAAAATCTATCTATATTTTCAATGTTATGCAAACCTTCACTAGCCTCTTTAAATAATTGATATTCTTGTAGTTGCATTTTAAGCTCTAATTCAGGGTCAATAACTTCTTCCTCTTCATCTACAGTTTCTACAGGTAGCATTTTAAAAGATTTAATTTCCATTAATCTTGTAGCCATTACTAAAAATTCTGTAGCCAATTCCATATCGTTTTCTTTAAAATTTTGAATGTATGAAAGATACTGATCAGTAATTTCTGATAACTGAACTTCCATAATATCCATCTTTTTTTCTTTAATTAAGTGAAGCAGTAAATCAAGCGGGCCTTCAAAATCTTGCAATTTATATTTTATGCTATTATCACTTGATTCCAACACTTCTTCTTTTTCTTCTGCCATATCCCCCTCTAAAACATTAATTGCCACAACTTACATAATGGATCTGTAATCCAACTTGCCAATGTAGTTAATAAATATCCTATAATTGATATATTAAAGAATAAATCTATAAATAAATCTACTAATAATATCGCTATAAATATTTGAGTTCCGTAACGAATATTTCCTTGAACAAATTTATTATTTCCTTTCATAAATGAACTAATAAAATTAAAGCCATCTAACGGATATATTGGGATTAAATTAAATATCATAAGGCAAGCATTTGCCCACATTAACCAAAACATAGATATTACTAATATGTCTGCACTATCACCCAATAAATTTAACGTTAAAATATATAAAAAACTTCCAACTATACATAATATAAAGTTTGCCACTACTCCAGCAATAGACACTTTAGCTATTCCAGAACGAAATTTTTTAAAATTATTTGGATTTACAGGAACAGGTTTAGCCCAACCTACACCTATAAATAGGAATATTATAAATCCAACTGCATCAATATGAGCTAGTGGATTTAAAGTTAATCTTCCAGCCATTTTAGGAGTAACATCTCCCTGCTTGTATGCCACAAAAGCATGTGCAAGTTCATGAAAAGCAAGAGATATAGCAAAAACGACTGCTAACAACAATAATAGTAAAATAGTTTTAGGAATGGAAAACCCATAATTAAAAACAGTAAAAACCATATATATTTTTTCCTTCTATCCTTTTATTAATATATCATATAAGCTTAAATTAAGCAACTAAATATTAATATTTTCTATATATGATATAATACTCTAATAATCTTATTTTTAGCTTAAAAATTACAAATTTAACATATTCTTAATATTTTACTATTAATAATTATTGTAAATCCAATAAAAAATTCTCTTAATTATAAAAAAATATATTTAATTGTCGAAATCAACATATTTTAATATATTTTTTGCAAGATTTTGTAAAAATCAACAAATTTAGGCCTATTTTTTTGTAATATTATGTCGAGATTTACAAATTTAAACCTATTTTTTTTGTAATATTATGTCGAGATTTACAAATTTTAATAAAAAAGGTGGCTTTAACTTGCCACCTTATATTTACACTCTTTCTACAGAGCTAATATTATCAATTTGTTTTATCCTGCTAACCACTTTATCTAATTCGTCATGAGATTTTAATGTTAAGGTAATAGTATATTGATTTGGAGAAGATGGATTTACTTCAAATAATTTAATCACAACTCCCATTTTGCTCATTAAATTAGTAATTTTAGCAATAGCAGAACTATCTCCCTTTACATTAATTTTAGCTAAATATAATAATGATTGATTATCGTCCCAACTAACAGGAATAAATCTATTTTTATCTAAGGTTTTAACATTAATACAGTCTTTTCTATGAATAGTGACTCCCTTACCAATTGATACAAATCCAACAATTTCATCTCCCATAATAGGCAAACAACATTTAGCAAATCTTGTCATCATACCTCTATTGTTATCAACTAAAACATTCCCTTTTACTTTATTTGTCTTTACAGTAGATGTTTTTGGAATTTGATTAAGAGATGGCATCAATTTTTTCACAATTCCATCAGCACTCAATGTTCCGCTACCAATCATTGCATACATTTCATCAACATTTGATAAAGAATATTTATTTAAAATAGAATTAAGTTTATCGCTTGATAACAAACTAGTTACACTTACTTGATTATTTTTTGCACTAGTTTCAAACATTGATTTTCCAAATTTAATATTATCTTCTACAAATTGCTTTTTAAAATAATTGTTTATTTTTGTTCTTGCTGAACTAGTTTTAACTATTTTAAGCCAATCTCGTGAAGGTCCTTTATTTTCTGGTCCAAGCAAAATCTCACATATATCGCCATTCTTAAGTTCAGTTGTTAAAGGAACAAATTTCCCATTTAATTTAGCTCCAACGCATCTATTACCAATATCTGTGTGAACAGCATAGGCAAAATCTATGCAATTAGACCCTATTGGGAATTTAATTATTTTACCATTTGGAGTTTGAGCGTAAACTTCGCTATTAAACATATCCATTTTAATAGCTTCAGTAAATTCTTTGCTAGACAAGTCTTTATTTTCATCAATTATTTCTTTTAGCCAATTAATAGACTTATCAAAATTAGTGGCTTTATGACCTTTATCCTTATATATCCAATGAGCTGCAACACCATATTCGTTAAAATGATGCATAGCTTGAGTACGTATTTGCACCTCTACAGGCCTATTATTTTCAGCTAAAATACATGTATGTATTGATTGATAGCCATTAGGTTTTGGTGTAGCTATATAATCTTTAAATCTTCCTGGCAATATTGTAAATATAGAATTAATTTTCCCCAATACTGCATAACATTCTTCTACTGTATCAACTATTACACGCACAGCCATCAAATCATATATTTGACCTAAAGATACTTGTTTGGATTTTATCTTATTATACACACTAGCAAGATGCTTTTCTCTACCATATACTTTCCCCTCTATATTCATCTCTTTAAGCGCTGAATTAATTTTTTGCACAACTACATCTACTTGATGTTGACGCTCTTCTTTATTTAATCGTTCGTCAACAGATAATTGTTTATATACATCAGGTTCCAAAAATTTAAAACAAGCATCTTCCATTTTGTTTTTAATTTCTTTTAAACTCAATCTTGCAGATAAAGGAGCATATATTTCATTTACAGATTTTACAAAAACTTTTTGTTCCTCTTCATTCATCAACTCTAAATGCTCGATTTTATATAAATTGTATGATAACAATATAATTAATACTCTCACATCTTGCGACATAACTATTAACATATTTCTAATATTTTCAAGTTCAGCACTATTTGATGGAGAATGTTGAAAGCCTACAGAATTTAAATTTTTTAGCATATTACTAACTTCTTCTCCAAATTCTTCAGTTATAGCTGAATAATCTACATCTTGTTTTTCAATTATCACAAATAAAGCTGTTGACATAAAACTGACATCATCTAAATTATATGATTTAAGTATATCATATATATAAAATATAAGGTCGCAGCTTTGCTCATCAGTGTTATTTATATATTTTTGTAAAGAATTTGCCGACTTTTCATTTTTAATATAAAAATTCACGTCTTTCATTTCTTCTCCTATTTTACTAATTTTATTAAATTTAATTTATTATAAAAAGCACTTGCATTTAACATCTTTTTATCTGTATATATTTTTGTTATTCTACAATCATTTTGAGTTTCTATAATGTTTAGTTCCTTAAAAGTTGTAAGGCAAACCATAAATTGCAAATATGACATATTTTTACGCATGCATGAATTGCAAATTTTAGTAAAAAATTGATATGAAGAATTAGCATTAATATTATTATCATAAGCAAATTTACATAATTTAAAATATTCAGCAAACACATTTCTATTTACACTAAGATTTTTAAATATAGAATAGCTAAAATGCATTTTATGAGGAAGATAAATAATAGCTTTTGTAGTTTTATTTAAAGCTGAAATATATCCTGCATGTAAAATTGGATCTATAAATATAATTCGTTTAAATGAATTAAAATGATTGAAATTTTTAGGAGCTAATAATATAGTATTTATTCCAGACTCATCTTCTACCTCAAACAAACGATTTCTATATATATTTAAATTATCATATACGCTTTTAAAATTTAAGTATGAATTATAGTCGCTTGCTATAATAAGTGTTCCATATACACTTTTATCCATATCTAGTAAAATCCTTATTAAATTTTCACGAGTATAATTTACAAAGTTGTATTGCTCATCATCATTATATGCTAATTGTTTAATATAGTTGAAAGATATAATATCCATATCTTTTGGGCGATATATATCTTCATAGTCAATACTTTTAACAATCCCTGTTATTTTAGTAGTATTTCTAAATGTTTCAATATTTAAATCTGTTAAAATATCACATTTTGTGTCACTAGACAATATATATTCCATACTTGCCATATTAAAAGCTAATAAAGATAAATTTCCATATTTTATTGTTAAATGTTCAGGGTGCAACTTCATAGGTGTAACATCAGCATTGCTAATAGACAATTTAAATATTGGTCTATTATTTTCATGCCCACATGGTTCCATTCTATCAACACTTTCAATTAAAGACACGCTAACTTCTTGGGCAGAAATTTCTAAATCATAACTTTTAGTAGGCAAAAACTCTTCTTTGATTAAATTTTTATCTACATATTCATTAAATTTTTTGCAAAACTCATCATAATATTCTATTTTTAAAGTCAAACCCGCCGCCATAGTATGTCCGCCAAATTTCTCTAAAATGTCGCTCATACTACACATAAGGCTATGAACATTTACTCCATTTACACTTCTGCACGATCCTGTTAAAATTCCATTATTATCACTAAACAAACATGTAGGCCTATTATATTCATCACTAATTTTTGCACAAACTATTCCTAATAGCCCTGCTTCCCATTCACTAGATTTGTAAATAATAGCTTTCATAGAATAAATATCATTTTTATTTAAATATTCTTTAACATCATTATATATTTTATTACATAATTGCTGTCTTTTAGTATTATATTCTAATATTGTTTTGCATATTTTATTTATTTCATTTGGTCTAGTTTCAAGGTATAATTTTAAGGACAATTCAGCATCACCCATTCTTCCTGAAGCATTAATTTTAGGGGCTAATTTAAAAGCTATCTCATTAGCTTTAGGTTTTCTATCCACACCACATTCATGCAATAATTTAATCAAACCTTTTGGCAAAGTGTTTATGTTATTTAAACCAACTGTAACAATTGCCCTATTCTCACCTATAAGCTCAACAATGTCTGATATAGTTGCAATAGCAGTAGTAGCAAGATATGGCATAATAGAGTCATTTCCGCCTAAAGCTTGCACAAGTTTTAATGCAACTCCAGCACCACACAAACATTTAAATGGATATGAATTGCTTATTTTAGGATTTATTATTAAACAGTCTGGCAAAGACCCATCACTTTCATGATGATCTGTTATTATAATATCAATATTTTTACTTTTAACATATTCTACTTCATTTTTAGCAGTTATCCCACAGTCAACAGTTATAATTAAATCTGGAATATCTTTCTCTAAAACTTTATCCAATGTCTCAATATTTAATCCATAGCCATCAATATATCTATTTGGCAAAAAATATGAAACATTAACTCCTCTTTTTTTTAAATAATCATATAAAGTTGCAGTAGCAGTTATACCGTCTACATCATAATCTCCATATATCAATATTTTGCTATTTGAAGCAATATGCTTGTTAATTTTTTCTACAACTAATGCCATATTTTCAAATAAAAATGGAGAATGTAATTGTGAAATATTTGGATTTAGATATTCTTTTAAAGCTTTTTCTGTATTTATTTTTCTTGCAAATAGCAATCTTACAACATGCTCATCTATCAAATATTTTTTTGCCATTTGCGTTACAAACTGTTCATCGATTTCTATTCCAGAACAAGAATTAATATATTTCATGTAATCCACCTTTTCAAACAAAAATCGCCTATTACTAGGCGATTTAATTAATCAATAGTTATATTGTCGTCTTGTGATGGAGATTCTTCTAAATCATTATCTTCCTTAACTTCAATTACCTGATCTTCCTTATAATTATTATTCAACTCGCCTGTGGCACTATTTTCAATAGCTTTTTTTGTTTTTTTATCTTTCTTTGTTCTTATTTTATCACTTACTTGTGTAATTGTCAAGCTCCATAAGAAAGGCAAAGCATAAACTGTTACAAACATTGCAACCACTATTGCAAACAATGCTACTAATGAAATTCGTTTAATTGCACTTGGAGCTATAAATACTAGAATTAAAGCTATAGCAAATATTGCTCCATACATAAACTTTTGCCTAAATCCTTCAGAGGCAAGTGTTTTAGATAATTGAGTTGAACGATCATTTTTATCTTCCAAAGAATCTCTGGTTCGCTCTAATCCATCAAACAAAATAAATCCTTCACACAATACTAACAAAATAGTTATAATGTTTATAGCTAAGAATGAACTTGTTACAGTTAATCTAAATATTGCGGTTAAGCTTATTAGAAGTATAACACTTAATAATGAAGACACCAAAGCAGTTATAGCACAGGCTAAATTATATCTAATTGCTATAAAAATTACAGCTAATGCAATTATAATTAATCCACATGCAATAGTAAATATATAATCTTTAGCTAAAATGCTAGGACTTACTTTTGAATGAGTAGAAATTTCCTCAACATTTATCTGTAAAACATTAGCTATTTCAGCATTAGTTTTTGCTTCATCTTTAATTTCTCCCATATATTTAACTATGAGAATAGATTGCTCTCCCTCTCCTGCCAACTGAACTGAATACAAACTTGCATCATTCGAGCTTAAAGCTAATGAGATATCTTTTTCATAATTAGACATATCAACTTTATCTACTGAACTTAAATTAATAGAAAAAGTTCTATAGCCTTTAACATCAGCACCTGCATTAAACCCTAAAGTGCAAATCATAATAATAGCCATCACAACCACTACAGCTAATGCTATTAGTACAAATTTATTTTGTTTAATATATTGTTTACCTGAACTTGAAAAATCTCTATTAATCATTTGAGCCCTCCCTAATGAAGTTACATTTTTTACCATCTTCTGGATTAAATGGTAAATACAAATTAATCATTAAACGCATTAGCACTTGAGAAGTAAATATATTTATAAATCCAAGCACCAATGATACAATCCCAAATGATTGAATAGCCATATTAGGCATTAAAGCTGATACAATTCCAGCTAAAATAAGCATAACATTGATAGTTATATTAGAAATTAAGCTATTGTTAATACCTTGATGTAAACAAATATGAAGCTTTTTACCTTTCTTATACTCTTGTTTTGCATTTTCTAGCGTCAACATTAAACCAACGCACGCTATTACATAGCTTAAAATTATAGCCAACACTCCGCTAAAGTTTATATGAACCAAAGGCACAGCCTGCAAGAAGAATAAAGCTAAAACAAGATAAAACATCATATTAAACATTGCCATTGCACCAATTTGTTTATATCTAATTATAAAGAAAGCAAATGATGCCACAACCATAATAGCTAAAACAATCCAAATATACAACATAGAATTATATCCTAACCCTGCAGAAATTGTTCCGTAATAGCTACATACCAAATCTAAAGGCAACATTCCTGTTCTTATTTGAATAGCATATTGTTCTGTAGTTTTAAGATCTACAAAATTATCAGAAGTCATTGAAATAGATTTAGTTGTAACAGCTTCACTACTACTTCCAACTTGAGTAGAACCTAGAAGCATATAAAATGAACCACCCTCATCTATTATCTCAGCTGATCTATCTTTAATAATTTCAAAGCCTGCATCAGTAAATGTTATTTCTACATAATATACTGTTTGCACACCATTAGATATCTGCTTAGCTTCAACTTTACTTACATATTCACCTGTCATAAACGCATCTTCAGCACTCTCACTAGAGCTGAATACAAGCTGTTCTGGTGAACCTATCAAGCTGATAACCTCATTACTATCATCTTTATCAACTATTCCGCCTACTTCTATTCTTATTCCGCTTTCTCCATTGCGTACAATAGTGCTATTTTTAAACCCACTATCTTCCAAAATATCTTTTAACCCAACAATAGTATCCTCCATTAATGAGTCAAAATCATCATTTTGAGAATAATCTTCACGCAAATTAGCCTGATATTCTAATAATACACCATCTCCAATATCGCTACCAAGCACCAATTCGTGAACAAAACTAGTATATTTATATTCAACACCATTTATTGAAAAAGGATATACAAAACTAATAAAACTAGCCACCAATCCAATAATTAATAATAGTGATAGAAAAATAATAAGCATTTTAGAACGATTTTTAGTCATAATTTCTCCCAATTTCTTAGTTATTATAATTTATTAATTCATTTATGTCAACTAAATTTTATATACTAACACTAATTTCTATAACTAAATATTTTATAATACAAAACATAAATTAACGAAGATAATACTAATTAATTTTTGACTAAAAATTTATAAAAATACCTATTATTTAAAAACTAAACCTTCTAAGCATATAGTTATAATCTATAAACTCTTATAAACCTATATTTTAAAAAGTTATTTCTTTTTAATAATATTTAACAAAATAGCTACAATACCAGCTACTACAGCTGAAAATATTACATCTGTAAATATTGCAAGCGAGAAATTTATTCCCCCATCTAAAATAGAAAATACTATAAATGTTAAAATAGAATACACTCCACCCATAATTAAACTTTTAATCACAAGTCCTTCACAATTCTTATTTAATACAATTACAGCTATAGCAATACTAATAATTTTTATAATTTGATCTACAATAGAAATAACATTTGAGTTTAATTCAACAAATTTTAGTACAAAAGCAAAAAGCAAAACTAGTAAAATTGAGCAGATAACTCCTATTAAACTTGCTTTTAAAATATTTGTAATTGACGCTAAATTTATTTTTTTTAATTTTTCTTTCATATTGCCTCCATAATACACTATGAAAAAAAAGAGCGATATATTAGCTCCTTTTTAAAATTTTTAACAATTATTTTAAATTATTTTGTAGTTTTTTCGTCTTCTTTAATATTTTCTTCTTCAACATTTGCTGTTTCTTCTTCTGTTTCTGTAGACACATATTTTGGTGCATCTTTATCAAATACATAATAAACAGAATTTGCATGCACTTTTATAAAGCCAAAATCTTTTCCCGTTCCTGATTTGATAGTAAAATATTTGAATTCACCTTCTGTAGCAATATCTACAATTTCTCCTACAACTCCAGTATCAGTCATTATTTTATCACCTATTTTAATATTATCACGAAGATTTTGAAGTTGAGTATTAAATTTACGACGTTTTACATAACCCATAACCATCAAAACTACTAAAAGTAATAAAATAGCAATCATTAGTATATCTGCGACATCTACTGCTAAAAGATTTAAAAAATTCATAATTTCCCCCATGCTTTTAATTTAACATAACTATTTAAGTATGTCAAATATATTTATTGAATAAAAATATTTTTTATAAGCTTTCTCCATATTTTTGATAAAATTCGTGTTTAAATTCTAAAAATCTATCTTCATTTATTGCTTTACGAATATTTTCCATTAACTTTAAACTAAATCTTAAATTATGTAATGATAATAATCTGCCTCCTAAGATTTCACCACTTTTTATTAAATGATGTAAATAAGCTTTTGTATGATGAGTGCAACAATAACAATCACATTCATCATCTAAAGAGGTAAAATCTTCTTTATATTTTGCATTTTTTAAAATCACTTTTCCTTTAGATGTTAAAGCTGTTCCATTTCTAGCTATTCGTGTTTGAAGTACACAATCAAACATATCAATACCTCTTTCCACACCCTCTATTAGACAGTCAGGGCTTCCTACACCCATCAAATATCTTGGCATATTTTCAGGATAATGAGGTTTCATTTCATCTAGTATCTCATACATAAGACTTTTAGGTTCTCCCACACTTAAACCACCAATAGCAATTCCGCATTTACAATATTTTTTGCTCTCTTCCAAACTTTTTAATCTTAAATCTTTATAAAAAGCACCTTGAACAATAGGAAATAGCATTTGATTTTCGTTGTGTTGAACATTATAGCATCTTTTTAACCAATCAAGCGTTCTATACATATTCTCTTCTGCTTTTTTATAACTAATGCCATATTCACTGCATACATCAAAAGCCATTATAATATCTGCACCTAAAGCATTTTCTATCTCAATAGCTTTTTCTGGAGTTATAAACAATTTTTCTCCGCTTAAATGATTTCTAAATTCTACCCCCTCATCTGTAATTTTTCTTAATTTAGACAAAGAAAAAACTTGAAATCCTCCACTATCAGTAAGCATAGGTCTATCAAAATTCATAAATTTATGTAAACCACCTGCTTTTTTTATTAACTCATGCCCAGGTCTAATAAACAAATGATATGTATTAGCCAATATTATTTGTGCTTCAATATCATATAAATCTTGATTTGTTAAGCTTTTTACTGTAGCTTGAGTTCCAACAGGCATATAAATTGGAGTTAAAATATCTCCATGTGGAGTATGTAAAATTCCTGTTCTTGCCCCGCTATTTTTATCTATATGTGTAACTTCAAAACTAAATTTTTCCATAATACCCTTTCTTTTAATCACATTTTAAATTTATTTTATAAACATTGCATCGCCAAAAGAAAAAAATCTATATTTTTCCTTTACAGCTATATCATACAATTTCATAGTGTTTTTCACACCAGCAAATGCTGAAACTAGCATAATAAGAGTGGATTTTGGAAGATGAAAATTTGTAATAATTGCATCAACCATTTTAAATTGATATGGCGGATAAATAAATATTGATGTATCCTCGCTTTTAGGCTGAAGAGGAAAACCATATTTTGCCACACTTTCTAAAGTTCTAACACTAGTAGTTCCAACTGCTATTATTCGTTTACCTTGCTGTTTTGCTTTATTTATAATATCACATGTTTCTTGACTTATATTATAATGTTCTGTGTGCATATCGTGTTTGGTAATGTCATCTTCTTTACATGGGCGGAATGTTCCAAGACCTACATCAAGTGTTAATTCAGCAAAAATTACCCCTTTATCTTTTAATTTTTGCATTAAATCTTTAGTAAAATGCAGTCCTGCCGTTGGTGCCGCCGCACTTCCTTCAACTTTATTATATACTGTTTGGTATCTTTCTTGATCTTTTAATTTTTCATGAATATATGGAGGAAGAGGCATTTGACCAACCCTTGACAATATGTCTTCCAACACTCCATTGTATACAAATTCAATCTTACGATTTCCATTTGGTAATATTTCTATAAGTTTGCATTTCAATTCTTCATTAAATACCAATTCTTCACCAACATGCAAGCGTTTAGCAGGCTTTAACAAACATTCCCATACATTTAAACTGTGCCTTTTTAATAATAATACCTCAATCTTTGCTCCTGTTGATTTAAATCCATATAATCTAGCTGGGATAACTCTTGTATTGTTAATAACTAATACATCTCCTTCATTTAGATAATCTATAATAGAGTAAAAATGAGTGTGAGTAACGCTATTAGTTTTTTTATCATAAACCATAAGTCTTGCACTATCTCTAGGTTCAATAGGAGTTTGTGCAATTAAATTTTCTGGCAAATTATAGTCATAAGTATTTATATTTGTGTAATCCATAATAATATTTCCCTTAAATAATAGAATAAAAATATCTTACTCTTCGCTATCTTCAATATCTTTATTTAAATGTTTAGGAATAGGTAGTTTAAAATGTTCATAAGCTGGACGCAAAACCACTCTTCCTCTTGGAGTTCTAGCTATAAATCCTAATTGAAGTAAATATGGTTCTATAACATCTTCAATAGTGGTGCTTTCCTCTCCTGTAGATGCTGCTAAAGTATCTAATCCTACAGGTCCGCCATCAAATTTTTCAATCATTGTCATAACTATTTTTTTATCTGTATAGTCTAAGCCCAATTCATCTATATCCATTAAGTCAAGTGCCTTTTTTGCATCTTCAACTTCCAATACATCTTTTCCATCTACTTGAATAAAATCTCTCACACGCTTTAATATTCTATTTGCTATACGAGGAGTTCCTCTACTGCGTCTTGCCAATTCTTCTGCTGATTCAGGAGTTAAAGTTATTCCCAAAATTTTACTACTTCTAATTAAAATAGTTTTTATTTCTTCTGGCGTATACATCTCTAAGCGAGCCAAAACGCCAAATCTATCTCTTAAAGGGTTAGATATATTCCCTGCTTTTGTTGTAGCACCAATCAATGTAAAAGGTTGGATTTTTAAACGCATACTTCTTGCAGAAGGACCTTTTCCTACAATAAAATCCAAAGCATAGTCTTCCATTGCTGGATACAAAATTTCCTCTACACTTCTGTTTAGTCTGTGAATCTCATCTATAAACAACACATCATTTTTATTAAGATTTGTAAGTACTGCAGCTAAATCTGCAGCATGTTCAATAGCTGGACCACTAGTTACTTTTATCTGGCTACCCATTTCATTAGCTATTATATGGCTTAATGTTGTTTTACCAAGGCCTGGAGGCCCATATAAAAGCACATGGTCAAGAGCTTCTTTTCTCTTCTTAGCGGCATCAATATACACTTTAAGATTATTTTTAATTTTTTCTTGCCCTACATATTCATCAAATGTAGTTGGGCGAAGCTTATTCTCAACTTCACTATCGCTTAGATTTTTAGTACTTGATATAAATCTATTATCTTGTTCCATATTTATCCCTCATTTAACTAATTTCCCATTTCATGCAATGATTTTGCCACAATTTGTTCAGCCGTATCTGTAGATGTTGCCACTTTTCTAGCAAGGCGACTAGCTTCATGCTTATTTATTCCAAGTGAAGTTAATACAAGTACAGCATCATCTATAGCTGTAGGATCTGATTGAGATTGATTATCAAATAATGGCAATACATATTCATAAGGATTAAGTTTATCTTTAAGCTCTAATACTATACGCTCAGCAGTTTTCTTGCCAATGCCTTTAATATTTGCTATAAGATGCACATCTCCAGCTACAATAGAGTTTACCAAATCGCTTTGCTTTATTCCAGATAGAATTTGTATTGCTGTTTTTGCTCCAATACCACCAACTGTTATTAATTGCAAAAACAAATTTTTTTCTTCCATGCTTTCGAATCCAAACAATGTAATTTCATCTTCTCTTACATTCATATAAGTATAAATCTTTACTTGCTCGTCTTCATCTGGAAGATTGCAAAAAGTGGAATTTGTAACCATAATCTCATATCCAACCCCACCACATTCAACTATAGCAATTCCTTCATATTTTGCTCTTAATATTCCATTTAAAAATGCTAACATATTTCTCCTCAAACAAAAAAACTTCTAATTAATTATATCACAGAAGTTTTATTTTGCCAATTAATTAAACATACTTGAGTTATTTTAAAATAATATATATATTTTTTTACACTTCTAATTCAATAGATTTGTTTTCTTGCAAATTGGTTTCATAAGAATATAAATAATACCCTTCTGCATACCCTCCTTTACTTTTCTTTAAGTTAACTCTCCTATTTTGAAAATTTACATAAAATTTGCCATATTCTAAACTGTATTTTTTCAACTCTTCAAATAAAGATGATTCAATATATCTTAAGTGTTCAATATAAGAACTTTTACTCATTCTAGCTTTGTATGCCTTTAAATAATTGTCAATATATTCATTAAGAGGTTTGATTGGAATGCTAAGTTTGGCTTCACGCCACAAATCTCTCCATTCAATAGAATTATTTTCACCTATACTTTTTATTAGCTCTTCGATTTCTACCAAACATCTAATTCTTTCTTTACAATCTTTTATATCAAAATCTTTATCTTGAACAGTTTTTGCGCCGTCAGATAAAGTTGTATATTTATCTATTGCAGATTTAACTAATTTATTCAATTCTGCAGTTTTTTTACTTCCATTCAAAACAGTATATTTAGGATTTGATTTTGACTTTTCTAGCAATCTTATTTGTTTATCTCTTACTAATTTATTTACTTTAACCAGCTTTTTATCCATAATATTTACTCCTATTAATTAGGATATAATATTACACTTATTTTGTCAAGAACTATGAAACAGATGTAAAAATATACTTTTAATTTCAGCTTTATAATAACTAAACAAATTTTTAACTTTAACCTGAGGTATACCACTTTAAAATTTTTAATTTTGTAAATCTACAATAAAAAAAATTTAGAATAAACAGCTTATTCTAAATTTTTTATACTCTATTATCTGCAAGCAAACTATTAGTTTGTATATGGCAAAGTGCTACAGCTAAAGCATCTGCAGCATCATCTGGCCTTGGAACAGCTGTTAAACCTAAAATAGATTTCACCATATATTGCACCTGTTTTTTTTCAGCTCTCCCCACGCCTGTTAAAGCTTGTTTTATCTGCAAAGGAGTATATTCATATAAATTATTCATCTTTAATTTACATGCCAACAATAATACTCCTCTTGCCTGTGCAACAGGTACAGCTGTTTTTTGATTATTGTTAAAAAATAATTCTTCAAAAGCCACTTCATCTGGTTTAAAATTATCTATCAATTCGTTTGTAGCATCAAAAATTATTTTCAACCTCTCACTCATAGGCATATTTTTAGGAGTTGTAATCACTCCATAATCAATAACTCGATTTCCCTCGCTTTCTACTACTCCAAAGCCTATAATATTGTAGCCTGGATCTATACCTAAAACTATCATTATTCTACCTAATATTTTATATTTTTAATTTTTTCTTCAATAGATTTATAAGTTTGCATAAAAATTTCTTTTTCTTGTTTTATTTCCATTTTCAAGTTTTTATAATGCCCTTTTATTTCATCTATTTTATTTAAAATAGCTCTAATAAGCTTTACTTGTTGCTTATAGCCTTTAATAATTGATGCACTAATTCCATCATATTTTAAAGCTTTATAGGTTTGGCAACACAAATTCACTTCATGTTTATATGTTTTTCTGCAATTTTCACAATCGTCCATACAATGGTCAACTTGGTTGATTAGTTCTTCATAGTGAGTTTTTAATTCATTAATTGCATTTACGCATTTAGTTAATCTTGTTTTTACAGGTTTTTTAGAGGCTTGCAACTGTAATACTTCATCTTGATAATCTAACAACTGAGTATACAAAGAACCCACTTCCAATTTAATAGATTTAGTTTGTTCAAGGCAAGATATAAAAAGATTATATGTTGCTCTTAATTTATTTCTACAATCATCTAATAACTTTAATAATTTAAAGAACTTCTCTTGATTTTTATCCATTGTTTCACCCCTAAAACATTTATTCTTCTAAATTGTGTATAACTTCTTGCACATCATCACTTTCTTCAAGTTTTGCAAGCATTTTTTCAAAACTTTCTTTATGTTTTTCATCTAAAGCAACATAATTTTGAGGAATCATCTCTACATCAGCAGATAATACATTATATCCAGCATCGCTAAATATAGAAGATATTTTATTTACTTCACTTATACTTGGCTCGCAATATACTGTAAACACTTCATCATCTTCACAATCTAAAGCATTTGCTTCCAATGCCACTTCCATTGCTTTATCACTATCAAATTTATCATTCTTTTCTAATATTATTACACCTTTATTATCAAATAAATATGATACACAGCCATTAGCACCTAAGCTTCCTCCAAACTTATCAAAAGCATATCTAACATCTGATATAGTTCTATTTTTATTGTCTGTCAAACACTTTACTACAACAGCCACTCCTCCAGCACCATATCCCTCGTATGTAATTTCACTATAATTAGACATATCTTGATTTGATTTTTTATCTAATAAAGCTTTAATTTTATCGTTAGGCATATTATTTTGTTTAGCTTTTTGAATAGCGTTTTTTAAGCTAGGGTTGCTTTCAGGATCAGAGCCATTAGCCATTGCCACCATTATTTGACGCCCCAACATTGTAAACATTTTAGCTCTTTGTGCATCAGATTTTTCTTTTTTACCTTTAATATTATTCCATTTACTATGTCCAGACATTTATTTTTCTCCTTTAAATATTTCAAACATTATAATACTGCCAGCAATGCTAGCATTCAAACTTTCTATTTTACCAGACATTGGTAAAGTTATGGTTTTATCGCAAGCATCTATTAGTTGCTTACTCACTCCATTCCCTTCATTACCTATTATAACACCAATACGCTTAGAAATCAAATGAATTTCACTCAAATCCTTTCCATTTAATATAGCTGATAATAATATATCGCAAATATTCTTTTTATTTGCAATTAATTCATCTCTACTAATTATATGAGGTTTAATTTTAAATATAGCCCCCATACTAGCTCTTACTATTTTTTCACTATATATGTCTGGACAATCTATAAAATAAATATCTTCAAAGTTAAAAGCTATTGCACTTCGAATTAAAGTGCCTACATTCCCAGGGTCTTGCAAGCCATCTAATATTAAACTATTGCCTAATGGAAAAGAATTGGTATTAGTTGGAATTTCGCAAACGCAAATAATATCTTGAGCAGTTTCTACAGTGGATATGCTTTCTAATATTTTACCATCTACTATGCACACATTAGGAAAATCGTTATATTTAAATTCATTACTAGTAAGGGTATATTTAATAGTATAACTAGAATTTAAAGCCTCTTCGCAAAGCTTACTACCTTCTACTAAAAATAACCCTTCGCTTCTGCGATATTTTTTATTTTTTAATTTTTTTATTAATTTAATATCTAAATTTGTTAATTTCATATTAACATTATAATATCTTTAAATTTAATTAGTCAACTAGTTGAATAATATAAAAATAAAAACACTTCAATATAAGTGCTTTTATTTTAATTTAATTTATTTTTTGCTTGAACTAGATTTTTTACTAGGTTGTATAATCTTTTCTTCAATAAAGTCTTTACCTTCTTCTATTTTTTGATTAACAGCTTTTTTACCTTTTTCAACTGCATTAGATAAATCCTTATTTGATTTTACCATGATAGCTCCAACCACAAAACCAATACCCATTCCCATTAAAAATTCTTTCATACTGCCTCCAATATTAGTTTTTGTATAAATTTGTCAATTATTCATTTAAAATAATTTTAAATGCAAAAAAATATTATCGCATTGCGATAATATTTTTACTAGTCATCTAATAAAGCTTTTAATAAATCTTCTATACCACCTTTAGGAGCCTCATCTTTAATATTTATATCATCATAGTCTTTATCTTCTTCACTATCTACCTCTACTTCTTGATCATCTTCATCTATTTCTCTAGGTGCAGAAAGTGTAGTGTTTTCTTCTACTTTATTAATATTTACTTCATGCTCAGTTTGCTCATTATTAATTGTTTTAGTCATATTTATATTAATATTTGTAGTAGTAACATTTTTTGAAGCAAATACAATATCTTGAGTATTATTCAACATACTAACACTATCATTAGCAGTTAAACTCCTTTTCAAAGAGCTCACTGTAGGCATAGGTTCAAGTTTGTTTAATTGAGGATTAGCTATTTCTTCTACAGCCTTTTTAGGTCTTCCTCTGCCTCGTTTTTCTTCATTAACATCTAACTCTTGAGAATCAATATTCACTTCATTCTCTAAATTATTTGCTTTATATTCATTAGATGTTTGATGAACATCTTTTCCTGATAAGATATTTCTAATATTGGATTTAAATACATCATAATTATCTCCATAATCAGAATAACTTGAGCTAGACATCATTTCATTTACAAAGTTTGTAGCATTAGCTTTAAATGGTTGGCTTTCATTAGTTGACAAACTATTAACTTGATTATTTATTGCCACTTCTTCTTTTCTAGGTCTGCCTCTACCTCGCTTTTCTCCAACTTGCACCATTGAATTTTCGTCTATTATTTTTCTTGGTCTACCTCTTCCTCTCTTCTCTGTTGGTTGAAGCGTATCTTCTGGAGAGACTTCTTTCCTTGGACGCCCTCTTCCTCTTTTTTCTTTAACAACTATTTCACTCTCGTCCACTATTTTTCTAGGTCTTCCACGCCCTCTTTTTTCTTTCAATTCAACAATCTCATTTTCATCAACAATTTTTCTTGGTCTACCTCTACCTCGTTTTTCTCCAACTTGCACTATTGAATTTTCGTCTACTATTTTTTTAGGTCTGCCTCTTCCTCTCTTCTCTGTTGGTTGAAGATTATCTTCTGGAGAAACTTCTTTTCTTGGACGTCCTCTTCCTCGTTTTTCTCTTGTTAAATTTTCCTCTTCATTTTTAGGATATTTTCTTGGTCTGCCTCTACGTTCAACTTTAACAGGAGAAATATTAGAGTATATTTCCTTTTCAATTTCTGCATTTAAATCATTTTCTTCATCTTCTTTTTCATCTTGGTCTACAGGTTTATAATCTATTGGGGTATTTTGTTGTTTAGTTTGGCGTTTTAGATAATTATTATAAGCTTCAGTCATAGCCATTTTAACCATCTCAAACACTTCTAAATATTCAGGTAATAATTCATCAAGATTTTCTTTAATAACACTTTCATCTATCTGCATTGCATTTTCAACAGACATATTAATAATATTATCTGTTATTAAAGATGTAATAGCTATAGCGTTAGGATTTCCAAATGCTCTAAATTTAGCATCTGTAATAATTCCATTAACAACACGCCAACTAAGCTCTATTACCAAACCGTCATTATCATTCCCCACTCTACCTATTGCGTCAGGCTTAATAATACGTCCACTATGTTTTGCATTATAAAATAAATCTAAAATTTTTCTACTACACGCTTTCATTTTTCTTTCTTCCTCTCTTTTGTTTTATACTAGATTTTGAGGAATACGTTGGAGAGAATGAACGTAATTTTTCTACACTTTCTTTAATTATTGCTACCGCTTTATCCACTTCCTCATATTCATTATTTTTAGAAAAACTAAAACGAATGGTACTTTTAGCTAGATCGTCTGTCATACCCATTGCTTTTAAAACATGAGAAACTTCTGTGCTATTAGACATACAGGCACTTCCTGTGCTAACATATACACCTTTTAAATCAAGCATCATAAGTAATGCACTACCATCTACTCCAACAAAAGTTGCACTCACTATTTTTGCTAATTTTTGCTTTGGATAACCATTTATAATAACATCTGGAACCTCTTTTGTTAATTGAGCTACAAAATATTCACTTAATGTTTTAATTTTATATTGGTTTTGCTTTAAATCCCTATATGCAATTTCAGCAGCTTTAGCAAAGCCTGTTATTCCTGCCACATTTAAAGTTCCTCCTCGTTTACCACGCTCTTGATTTCCTCCAAAGTGCAAATTATCTATATTTACTTTATTGCTAACATATAAAGCTCCCACACCTTTAGGCCCATAAATCTTATGAGAGGATATGCTTAAAGCATCTATACCCATATCAGGACAATCAAATTCCATAGAACCATACAACTGAACTGCATCTGTATGGAAAATCACTCCTTTTTCTTTAGCTAGTTGAGCAATAGCTTTAATATTTTGTATAGTACCCACTTCATTATTAGCTGACATTATTGATATTAAAATTGTTTGAGGAGTAATAGCTCCAATAAGCTCTGCAAAATTTACAAACCCATTTTTATCAACATCTAGATAGGTAACTGTAAACCCATTTTTTTCTAAGAATTCACAAGCATCAAGCACTGAGTGATGTTCAAACTTAGATGTTATAATATGGTTTCCTTTATTTTTATTTGCCATAGCAATGCCAATAATAGCCCAATTATTAGACTCTGTTCCGCCTGATGTAAAATATATTTCATTAGGACTAACATTAAGAGTTTTAGCAATAGTATCTCTAGCTTCATCAATATATTTATTAGCATCACGACCAACGCCATGCACTGAGTTGCTATTACCATAACATTCTGTCATAACAGGCATCATAGCCTGCAATACTTCTGCACTCATTTTAGTGGTAGAAGCGTTATCAAAATAGATTTCAGCTTTCATATTTATATCTCCATGCTTATTGTACAACACAACAGCTTCTTTGTCAATAGTGATTTTTTAATTTTTTTATATTTTTTGACTATTTTTTTATTATTTTATTTTTATTTTTTTTGTTTTTTTCAATATATAAAAAACACTAGCTATTAGCTAGTATTTTTAAACAACATTTTTATCTATTTTGATCAATGAATTTTAACACTTCATCTTTAGTATTAAATCCTACCATTGTATCTACAACTTGACCTTTTTTAAAAATCAATATTGTAGGGATTGAAAATATTTTATATTCTCTTGCAATATCTTCACTTTCATCTACATCTACATTATAGAACTCAACATCTTTTAAAATAGTTTCAATTTCTTCCATAATTGGCTTTAACATTCTGCAAGGTGCACACCAAGTAGCGTAAAAATCCACTACACAAAAATCGCTCTCTTTCACCTTTTTAAATGTTGAACTTGTTAATTTTTCCATAAAATCACTCCTTTACAATTTCATTTATTACATAGGATACTATAGTACAAGCCATAGCTACTGGATAATAAGATATACTTCCAACTGGAGTCTTTTTCATTGCAAAATTAGAGGTATATACCACTTGCAATTTTTTTATGCCATTATCTTTACAATATTTTCTTAATATTTTTGCCAAGGCATCATTTTCAGTTTTAAATATATCTACCACTTTAAATTCAGGATTTCCTAAATATCTATTTCCTGCACCCATACTAGATAATAAATTTAAATTTAATTGATTGCATTTATATATTAAATATTGTTTTGCTTTAATATCGTCAATACAATCTATAATCATAGTATATCTTGTTAAATCAATTTTATTATTACAATCAAATTTTTCACACAAACTAATTAAATTTAAATTAGGATTAATATCTAGCAACTGTTTTTTCAATACATTTACTTTATATTCTCCAATAGTTGAATAAAAGGCTACAAACTGCCTATTTATATTACTTTCAGCCACTTTATCAAAATCCATAATAGTCAAATTAGAAACACCTGCCCGCACCAGCATGTGAGCTACTGCTCCACCTACTCCTCCTAGGCCAATAATTAATATATTTGCGTTTAAAATTTTATCCATTTGAGTAGGAGTTAATAAAAGTTCTTGTCTTTGTAAAAATTCCATATTATAACACAAACTTTTTAAAATCATGAGATTTAAATGCTGATGTTAAAGTGCTTTCTACAAATACTTTATCTATTACAACTTCTACTAAAGGATTTTCATTGCTAGCATTAAATGAAATGTCTTCTAATAAATTTTCTAAAATAGTTTGCAAACGTCTAGCTCCAAGATTTTCTTGAGTTTCATTTTCAAGTTTAGCAAGCTCTCCAATTTTTTCTATAGCGTCATCTGTAAATTTTAAATCTATATTATCTACTTTTAGCATTTGTTCATACTGATTAATTAGCCCTGTTTGTAATTTTAATATTTTAACAAAATCATCTTTATCCAAATTATCTAATTCCACTATAATTGGGAAACGACCTTGCAATTCAGGAATTAAATCACTTACACTTGCAATATGAAATGCTCCTGCAGCTATAAATAATATATGGTCTGTATGAATTGAGCCATATTTAGTATTAACCACACAACCTTCTACTATTGGTAAAATATCTCGTTGAACACCCTCTCTGGATACATCTTGACCTTGAACTTTTTTCGCAGCAATTTTATCTATCTCATCTATAAATATAATACCCTCTTGTTCAGCACGATGAATAGCTTCTTTATTTACATTATCTTGATCAATTAATCTATCACATTCTTCTTCTATTAATATTTCTCTAGCACGCTCAACACTCATTTTTTTAGTTTTGCGATTACCTTTAAACACTCCACCTACAATTTGACCAATATTAATTTCACCTGCTCCACCTTCTAAAATATTAAAAGGTTTAGGCTGTTCGTTAACTTCAACTTCAATTATATCTTTATCAAACAATCCTCCATCAAAACTAGCTTCAAATTGATTTTTAAAAGTTTCAGTATCCATTTCTTCTGGCTTTAATTGTTTTTTTAGAGGGTATAAAATGTCTTTAATTTTTTTATTTACTAAATGTAAAGCTTTATCACGAACTTTTTGTACTTGTTCACTTTTTACCACACGAATACTAGCTTCCACAAGATCTCGCACCATGCTTTCAACATCACGACCAACATAACCTACTTCTGTATATTTAGTAGCTTCTACTTTTACAAAAGGCGCATTAACAAGCTTAGCTAGCCTTCTTGCTATTTCTGTTTTACCTACCCCTGTAGGACCTTTTAATATAATGTTTTTTGGCATTATTTCATCACTTACAGATTTAGGTAATTGACTACGCCTATATCTATTTCTAAGAGCGATTGATACTGCACGTTTAGCTTTATATTGCCCTACAATATATTCATCTAATTTATTAACAATTTCTTTACAAGTCATCATAATTAAATCTCCTCGTAAGTGTAATTTGAATTTGTAAATACACAAGTTTCACTAGCAATTTTCATTGCTTCATCAGCAATTTCTTTTGCAGACATATTTGTATTACGCATTAATGCTTTAGCTGCTGCTAGAGCATAATTACTTCCACTACCTATAGAATACACATCACCCTCTGGTTCTAATATTTCTCCTGATGAACTTAGCATAAGTAAAGTATCTTTATCTGCTACCAACATCATAACATCTTCATTGCTTCCGTGAGGCATAGTTCTAACATTTTTAGCAAATTCTACTGCACTTCTTACAAGACTTCCTGAAAATTTATTTAAACATTTTTCAAATTCTTCACAAAGTAGCACAGCATAACCAGCTGCTCCTGCAAATCCTACAATTACTTTTCCATCATATATTCTTCTTAATTTGTGAGCTGTTGTTTTAGCTATAATGCTTTGACCAAGAGTTACTTGACCATCAGCTACCATAATAGTTTTTCCATCTTTTTTAACAGCTAATATTGTTGTTGCCTTAAAATCCATAACTTTCTCCTAAAATTTATTATATACTATTAATTTTTAATTAGCAAACATTTTTTATTATTACATATCATCATTTTTATTTGCTTATAGTTTTTATTTAAATTTTTACATATCTAATTTATCAATTTTATTATCTCTTGCATAGCTTGATTACTTCGCTTTGAGTATTGCTCATTTCTTTTTTGTTTATCCTTAATATCTAGTGGTGCCAATAAGCCTAAATTAGCATTCATAGGTTGAAAATTATCTATATTAGCATTGGATAAATATTTATAAATTCCTCCAATAATTGTGTTATTATCAAATTTTACCATTTCTCTATTTTCCAACATGTTAACTATATTCATAGCACAATACAGACCACTCATTATGCTTTCAACATATCCTTCCACCCCACTTAATTGACCTGCAATAAAAATATTATTATTAATTTTCAACCTACTATATTCATCGCATACTTTTGGGAAATTAATAAAATTATTCCTATGCATTACTCCATAACGCAAAAATTCAGCATTTTCTAAAGCTGGAATTAATCTAAACACTCGCTTTTGTTCTGCAAAAGTAAGATTAGTTTGAAACCCCACCATATTATACATATTTGCTAACACATTTTCTTTTCTTAACTGCACAACAGCATAAGGTTTTACTTGTGTTCGTTTATCCATTAACCCTACAGGTTTAAGAGGGCCAAATCGAATAGCATCTTCCCCACGACCAGCCATAACTTCAATAGGCATGCAGCTTTCAAATACTTTTTTATTTTCAAAATCCTTTAATTCAACACTCTCAGCATTTATCAATTCATTATAAAATTTTAAATATTGTTCTTTATTCATAGGGCAATTTAAATAATCTTCCCCACCTTTATCATATCTGCTTTGAAAAAATGCTATATCCATATTTATGCTAGACGCATCTATAATAGGAGAAGCTGCATCAAAAAAATATAAGAACTCTCCCCCTAACATATTTTTTAAAGTATTACACATTTTATCTGTAGTTAAAGGCCCTGTAGCTATAATAGTTATAGCATCGCTATCTATATAGTCAACATCTTCTACATGTAAAGTTATATTTTTATTTGATTTTATTAAAGATGTTACTTTTGCAGAAAACAATTCTCTATCTACTGCCAATGAGGCTCCAGATGGAACTTGACATTCATAAGCCACTTTTAATAAATTACACCCAAGAGCCAACAGCTCTTGTTTTAAAATTCCACTAGCAGAATTAGGGTCTTTGCTTTTAAATGAATTGCTACACACAATCTCTGCATAATTACTATTATGATGAGCGGGTGTAAAATTTTTACCTTTTATATCATATAAATTTACTTTATACCCTTTATTTGCAAGGTACAAACATGCTTCGCTTCCTGCTAAGCCTCCACCTATTACATTAATGGTTTTTTGCATCTATTTACATTCCTTATTAGCACAATATATTTTTTCACTTTTATTTTTAGCTGTAATATGCTTATATAATGGCTGACCGCATTTAGGACATTTTTCTTTTAATGGCATATCCCATGATGCAAAATTGCATTTAGGATAATTACTACAGCCATAAAATTTATCTCCTTTTTTGCTTCGTTTAATTTGAAGTGGAGAGCCACAAACAGGGCAATCTCCCATTTCTTCTGGAATTACATCTTCATTTATATTTTGAGTGTTTTTACAGCTTGGATAATTGCTACAAGCTAAAAATTTTCCAAATTTACCTTCTCTATACACCATCATTCCGCCACATTTTGGACATATTATACCGCTAGGTTGAGCTTCATTTTTCATACTTTGACTATTTAATTCTGCTTCATTTAAATGAACAATAAAGTCTTTATAAAAATCATCTACAATATCTTCCCATTTTTTGCCTTTAAATTCCACTTCATCTAAATGTTTTTCCATATCAGCTGTAAATTTAATATTCATAAGATTTGAAAAATACTTTTCCAAATATTCTGTAACTTTTTCTCCAAGTTCTGTTGGAACCAAATTTTTATCTTGTTTTACCACATAATCACGATTTAATAATGTCATAATTGTGCTAGCATAAGTTGCTGGACGCCCAATTCCTTTATCTTCCATTTCTTTAATTATGGTAGACTCATTAAATCTTACAGGAGGTTTTGTGAATTTCTGTTCACTGTCTAATTTTTCTAACTTCAACTCTTCTCCCTCTACCAAATTTGGAATATTTATTGCAGCAGATTTATCATCTTCTTCATTATTAAACACTTTTGTATATCCATCAAAAATTAAAGCTCTACCTGAAGATTTAAACTTATAGTCTCCAGCTTTAATTTCAACCACTAAGCTATCATATTTTGCATTTGACATTTGACTAGCTAAAAATCGATTAAATATTAAAGTATAAAGCTTTAACAAATTATTATCCATTTTGCCAGCAAGTGATTGAGGAGTGTATTTTAAAGATATTGGTCTAATAGCCTCATGAGCATCTTGCATATTTTTCTTAACATCATACTTATTAAATTGTTTTGGAGCATATTCTTGACCATAATTATCTATAATATACTCTTTTGCCATTTTTTGCGCCTCTGGAGATACTCTTACGCTATCTGTACGAATATATGTGACTAAAGCTACTTTACCTTCCCCTTCAATTTCTACTCCTTCATATAACATTTGAGCAGATTTTGTATAACTATTAAGAGTCATTTTCAACTTTTTTATAGCATCTTGCTGTAAAGAGCTTGTAATATATGGTGGCGGAGTTTTACCATCTACCACGCTTCTTTTTACACTGTCTACAATATATGGTAAATTTTTTAATTCATCTTCTATTCGCTTTGCTTCAGCCTGGTTTGGTATATCAATTTTTTTATTATTAAAATGAGTAAGCTCACTTTTAAAAGATTTATTATTATCTTTCTTTAACAAATGAGCTGATATATTCCAATATTCTTCTTTTACAAAATTGCGAATAGCTTTTTCTCTATCAACAATTATTTTTAATACAACAGATTGAACTCTTCCTGCACTTAATTTATTTCTAATTTTACGTGAAAGAAGAGGAGATAACTTATATCCCATAATTCTATCTAGCACTCTTCGAGCTTGTTGAGCATTTACTAAATTTAAATTAATTGGCTTTGGATTAGCTATACTTGCCTGAATAGCATTTTTTGAAATTTCATTAAATGCAGTCCTAACAGGAGCATCTTTTCCTAAACCTAAAATATATGCTAAATGCCAAGCAATAGCTTCACCTTCTCTATCAGGGTCTGTAGCAAGATATATAGCATCTGCTTTAGAGGCTTTTTCTTTTAATTGCTTAACAATATCCCTCTTATCAGCAATAATTTCATAACTAGGCTTATATCCATGTGCAATATCTACAGCAAAACGAGATTTAGGCAAATCTCTTACATGCCCTTTAGTAGCAAACACTTCATAACCTGGTCCTAAATATTTCTTTATACTTTCTCTTTTACCTGGTCCTTCTATTAAAACTAACTTCATAAAACCTCATATTATGCGGAAATGTATGAATTCCCTGCAACTTTTACAATTATACCATTCATCACCATTTCCATCAACTTGTTATTCAACTCTCGTGCTGGAAGTTTTGTAAAATCTGCAATCTCTTGAAACGACTTTTTTTCCGCTAGTATATAATTTAATATAGTTTCAGCAACAATGTCAAGTTGATGAGATGATTTTTTAGAATTTTGCACAACATTTATATTTAATACATTTAATATCTCTTCTGGACAAATTACCAATGTAGCCTGACATTGTTTAATTATATTGTTTGTTCCCACACTTTCGATAGAAGTGATTTTTCCAGGAATTGCAAACACCTCTCTTCCATTTTCAATAGCATAATTTTTGGTATGTAATGCACCACTTTTAGCTCCTGCTTCAGTGATTAGAGTTCCTTTTGTTAAACCTGCAATTATTCTATTTCTTATAGGAAAATTGTGTACACTTGGTTCAGTATTAGGTTCATATTCACTTACCACCAAACCAAAATGACATATTTGCTGATATAACCCATAATTTGCTTGAGGATATACATGATTAAACCCTCCACCTAAAACAGCTATAGTTTTTCCATTATTATCTAAAGCTGTTTTATGAGCAATAGCATCTACACCTAAAGCTAAGCCAGACACAATCACCAAACCAGCTTGAGAAAGTTCTCTAGTAAATGACGCTGTAGTTACCTGACCATATTCACTACATTTTCTACTACCTACTATAGCTATGCTAGGGCATTTTAATAAACTAACATCACCTTTACAGTACAAGCAAAGTGGAGGTTCTTGAATTTGTTTTAATAATTCAGGATAATCCTCACTATAAATCGACACAATTTTAATTCCAGCTCTTTCATATTCATCTAAAACTTTATTAAAATTATATTCATATCTCTTTAAAATATTTAATTCTCTTTCTGTTAACAAAGGTTTTAAAGTTGGTTCAATTTTATCGAAATTTTCTTGCAAATCTTCATCAACATCAAACATTTTTAATATTTTTGCTTTTTTAGCATTAGTCATGTTTGCCATATTTAAAAATAATATATTTTTTTCTGCTATTATCATTCTCTATTCCTTACACATCGAATTTTTTATCCATAGATCTATATTGTATTGCCTCTTGAATATGCATTGGTTCAATATCTACACAACCATCTAGATCAGCTATAGTTCTAGCAACTTTTAATATTCTAGTATATCCCCTAGCACTTAAATTAAGTATTTTAAACGCTTTTTCAAGTAAAGCCACACATCTATCATCTAATTTACAATATTTTAAAATTTCCTTATCACCCATTTTACTGTTTGAATATATATTAGTACCTTTATATCTTTCTAACTGAATCATTCTAGCATTATTCACTCTCTTTTTTACTTCACTAGATGGTTCCTCTAATTCTCTACTTGCTAATTCTTCGTATGTAATAGCCTCTACTTCAACATGCAAATCTATTCTATCCATTAAAGGCCCTGAAATTTTATTTATATATTTATGTATTGCTGTTGGTTGACACTTACATCTAACTGTAGGGCTTCCATAATAACCACATGGACAAGGATTCATGCTTCCAACCAATATGAAGTTTGCAGGATATGTAACAGTCATCATATTTCGTGCCACTGTAATAAAACCATCTTCCATTGGTTGACGCAAGACTTCCATTGTTTGCCTATTATATTCTGGCATTTCATCTAAAAACAACACTCCATTATGAGCCAAAGATATTTCTCCAGGTTTTGCATTATGACCTCCACCTGTTAAAGCTATCATTGTAGTAGTATGGTGAGGAGTTCTTACAGGACGCTGAAAAACAATTCCTTTATCAGGATCTAGCACTCCTGCAACACTATGTATTTTAGTTACTTCCAAAGCTTCATCAAAAGTTAGATCTGGTAAAATAGTGCTAAAAGCTTTAGCCATCATTGTTTTTCCAGCTCCAGGCGGACCTATCATTAATATATTATGCCCTCCAGCTGCAGCAATTTCAAGTGCACGTTTTGCACTTGCTTGCCCTTTCACATATTTAAAATCATATTTACTTTCAAATTCATGTTGCAAATCATAGAATGATTTAGTTTCAATATTTGGAAGTTTTATTTCTCCTGTAACAAATTTAACCATTTCTGTTAAATTTCTAACAGCATATACTTCTACATCATCTATAAAAGACGCTTCTACTAAATTTTCGTATGGGATAATAAATTTATTAAAACCTCTTTGCTTAGCTGAAATCAACATAGGTAATATTCCATTTACTTTGCTAACTCCACCATCTAACGACAATTCTCCTAAAATTATGTAATCTTTTACTTGAGCTTGTGAAATTGTTGCATTGGATACCAATATTCCTGTAGCTATAGGTAAATCATACAATGAGCCAACTTTTTTAGTATGAGCAGGAGCCAAATTCACTATAACTTTATTAATAGGATAATTATAACCACTATTTTTTATTGCAGCTCTAACTCTTTCTTTACTTTCCTTTACAGCAGTATCTGCTAAACCCACCACATCATATCCAGGCACTCCCGCATTTATATCAATTTCCACCTTTACTTCATAGCCATCTATACCTATGAAGCCATAACTCATAATTTTCGATAACATTCTAAACCTCTTGTTATAATATATCATACCTGAATATAAATTACAAGAAAAATCATGCCATTTTTAGTTATTATTTATGTAAATATAGCAACAATTTATTCAGTTCGATTATTTTTCGATAATTAACAATAAAAAGTTTAATTATATATTTTTACCAAATAAAAAAAAGCACTAATGTGCTTTTAATTTTATTTTGTTTTATTTGTTGATTTTGTACTAGTTTTACTAGTTGATTTTGCATTAGAAGTTTTTGTACTAGTAGCAGATTTTGTTGAATTAGATTTTGTTTTTGCTTCAGCAGATTTTGTTGAATTAGATTTTGTTTTTGCTTCAGCAGATTTTGGAGTAGATGTTGAAGTCTTTGAGCTAGTTTTTGTAGATTTAGTTCCAGCTGACTTTGACACAGCTTTTTTAGCAGGAGCTTCTTCTGCCTTAACAGGAGCTTCTTCTGTTTTAGCAGGAGCTGCTTGTTCTACTATTTCTTTTTTTGTTGCAACTTTTGCTTTTGCACTAGTTGAAGTAGAAGCTTTTTTAGTAGAACTAGTTTTCTTTACTACAGGTTGTGTATCAGCTATTACACTTTGCTCTTCTTTTACATCTTCTTCCATTACCTCTTTTTCAACCTCTTGCTTTGGAAGTTCAGCTTGCTTTGTTTTAGCTTTATATTCAGCAACTAATTTTTTATCTTTAGCGTCCATAACAATTAAAGCAACCACAAGACCAACTAATATAACTCCTAAAACTATTAAAATAACAATCCAATTATCTGTAATAAAATTTGACATATTAAAAATCCCCTTTTACTTAACTATATTAATAATATCACATACATTTAAAAAATCAAAATAAATTTCGACAAATTTTTAATTTTATTAACAAAATTTTTAATATTTATGTTAAAAAAGAGTCTAATCTTAATTAAATGATATAAAAAAGAGCATTAGATTTGCTCTTTTTAAAAATATAGTTATAATAATATGCAAATTATTCCGCCTTTACCTTCGTTAACAATTCTAGACAAGGTTCTTCTTAATTTATTTTGTAAAGGTTTTGGCATAGCTGTTAATTTGTTGTTTAAATCTTCATTTACTAAGCTTTCTAAACTTTTACCAAACATATTTGTTTGCCATATACCTTTAGGATTATTTTCAAATTCTTTTAAAAGATATTGTGCCATTTCTTCACTTTGTTGAACTCCTCCCATAATAGGGCTAACTTCTGTTTGGACTTCTACTTTCATTATATGTAAACTTGGAGCATTAGCTTTTAATTTAACTCCACAACGGCTTCCTTGTTTTACAATTTCAGGTTCCATCAATTCCATTTCATCTATACTAGGAACTACTATACCATACCCATCTTGTTCTACTTGAGCTAAAGCATCTTTAATTTTATCGTAAGCTGTTTTTGCTTTAGTTAAATCTTTTAAACAGCTTATTAATTCAAAATCACTATTAATATCGCACCCACATTGTATACTTAGAACTTTATAAAACAAATTCTCTTTTGCTACCACATCATATACAATTTCCCCTTGACCCATTTGAATATTGCTAGATAATATTGGTTCAAAATTTTCGCTATTTTCAAATAAAGCCACATTAGCATCTCCCACAGTTTGAACATCTTGCATGCTATTCATAACAGTTTCTACTATTTCATTTATAATTTGATGATTTTTAGGCAAAGCTCTTAAATAATTTGGAATTTTTACACTTACCACTTCAAGTGGAAATTGAGTTAACACATTACTCATTATATTATCAATATCTCCTTTAGATAAATTATACACATCACAACACACTACAGGCACTTTATATTGCACAGATAGAGTTTGCTTTAACTTTTGCGTTTTTTCACTTTTCACATTTGCAGAGTTTAATACTATCACAAAAGGTTTTTTACTATGTTTTAATTCTTTCACTAATTTAGATTCAACTTTAGCATAACTATCTCTAGGGATATTGCCAAAACTACCATCTGAAGTCATAAGAATTGCAATATTTGAATGTTCGCTAATCACTCGTTTTGTTCCTAAGGTAGCAGCTTGAGCAAATGGCATTTTTTCTTTACTCCAAGGAGTTTCTACAAGACGAGGCTGATTATTCTCCTCATAGCCACTAGCTCCATCTACTAAATATCCTACACAGTCTATCATTCTTAATTTAAAAGAAATATTGTCAATATTTACTTCCACAGGTTCACTAGGAACAAATTGAGGTTTAGTAGTCATAATCATTGTTCCGTCACCTGCTTGAGGCAATTCATCTTCTGTACGTGACAAATCGTACTTATTTGTAATATTTGGCAAAACAAAATTGCGCATACACTTACTAATAAATGTTGACTTCCCGCACCTAACAGGACCTACCACACCTATATACACAGCACCATTTGAACGTTGGGCAATATCTTTGTATATGCCGAATTCAAAATCCATAAATCCTCCAATAAATGTAATTTACATTAATGTATGTGACAAATTTTGCAAATATTACAATTTATTATTAATTTTTACAAAAAAAAAGAATGGATCAATTCCATCTTTTTTATTGCCGTTCAGTTCCAGACGATGTATCTTGAGAGTTTGAATCATCTTGAGATTTTTTTACATTTAATATTTCTACTTTTGTCTCATTATCTTGTTTTTCAAAACTTTCATTTTCATTAGAGTCTTTTTTATCTAAATGGAAATCTTGCTTAAATGCTTTACGAATATTTGTAGGATTTTCTTTTCCAGCAAACAAACGCTTTATATTCCCTCTATGAACATATAATATAATAGAAGCAACTAATAACAACAAAATATAGCATATCCAGCCATAAGAAGCAGGCTGTATTAAAAATAATTGAATAATTGTAGATATTAACACAAATCCAAGAGTTCCTACTGAACCAATGCTTGTAATAACTACAAATATAAAACATGCTGCAAATACTATTAAAAATACCCACCAAGGAAGTGCTATTAAGCTAAATCCAGCAAAAGCCGCCACACCTTTTCCACCTTTAAATTTGTAAAACACTGGAAATATATGACCTAAAATAACTGCTGTTCCCGCCAAATACATAGCCTCTTGCCCTAACCATAATTTACCTATCAATGTAGGGATAGCACCTTTACATATTTCTAACAAAAGATTAAGTATGGCCAATTTAAAGCCATACGTTCTAAGCATGTTTAATGTTCCAGGATTTCCGCTACCATGCTGAGTTATATCATCATTTTTAGAATGAGAAATAATTTTAGCAAAATTAATATTCCCCAACAAATAACTTCCTAATGTTAAAATACATAAATATAAAATTTTCATCTATCACCTATAATATTCAATTATATTTTAATATAACTTGTACAATTTTGCAACTATTTTAGTATGTTTACAAAAATTAGCTATATTTTTAATGTATAAAAATAAATTTTTAATATATGTTAATCTTCATTCCTTGACTTAAAATTAAATTTTATAGGTGTACCTTTAAAATCAAAAGCTCGTCTAAAAGCATTTTCTAAATATTTCATATATGAATTTTCTATTAGTGAAGCGTCATTGCAATATATATCAAATGTTGGAGGACACACACCAGATTGCTTTCCATGAGTAATTTTTAATCTTTTTCCATTTTTAAATGGTGGTTGAGTAACACTTATAGCATTTACCAATACATTGTTAAATAACCCCATGCTAATTTCTCTAGTTGCATTAACATATACTTGTTCAACAGTTTCCATAACTTTACCTGTTCGCTTACCTTCTTTACAAGAAATGAATACAGGGATAAAATATTTCATAAAAGCTAAATCTACTTCCATTTTCTTTTTAAATTCTTCCATAGTTCCTGAAGTCTTATCTATTAAATCCCATTTATTCACTACAATCACACTAGGTTTACCTTGTTCATGAATTAATCCTGCTATTTTCACATCTTGTTCTGTTATACCCTCAAAAGCATCTATAACTAAAATTGCCACATCACATCTAGATATAGCGTCTAAACTTCTAACAGCACTATAGCGTTCAATACTTGACGGCTCAATTTTACTTTTCTTTCTAAGTCCAGCTGTATCAATAATTATATAATCTTTACCATTATATCTAAAAGGAACTTCTATAGCATCTCTAGTAGTTCCAGCAATAGAACTTACAGCCACACGTTTTTCCCCTACTAAATAATTTGTAAGTGTACTTTTGCCAGCATTTGGTTTTCCCACTATAGCTAATTTCAATCCTTTATTAGCTTCGCTTTCTGGAATCTGTTTTATTTTAGCTATAATTGCATCAAGCAATTCTCCTACTCCCTTCCCATGCTCTACAGACACTCCAAAAGGTTCACCCAAGCCCAAATCATAAAATTCATAAGTTTTTTCAACTTCATTGTTATCTAATTTATTTACAGCTAAAATTTTGGGAGCTTTAGCTTTTCTCAAATAAGTAGCAACTTCTTTATCTTGAGCAGTCATTCCTTCTTTACCGTCAACAAAAAATACAATAACATCTGCAACATCTATAGCTAACTGTGCTTGCTCTAAAATATTTATATTTATTTCATCTTTTGATGTGAAATCTAGTCCGCCTGTATCAACTAAAGTAAATGCATATCCACACCATGTAGCATCAGCAAAAATTCTATCCCTAGTAACTCCAGGTATATCTTCTACAATACTAATTCTTTTCCCTACTACTTTATTAAAAAATGTGCTCTTCCCAACATTTGGTTTTCCTACTATTGCAACAATAGGTTTGTTCATATATTCTCCTCTTAACACTCTTAATAATTTTATTATATCAAATACAATAAAAATTTTCAATCCTAAAATAATATAATAATTAAAAAATTAGTCAAAATTTATAATTATTTTGACCAACTTTCAAAAAAATAAAAATTAAAATATTTTTTTATTATTAAATAATTATTTTTTTTATTTAATTTGCGTTATTTTATTTTTTATTTAATTTATATTATTAAATTTATTTTATTTTTAATTAATCTTCTGCATTATTTTTTTAATTAATTTGTATTATTTTTTTAATTAATTTATTAAATTTATTTGCATTTATTACATGTTGAACAGTTGCAAAACATTTTTTTTGATTTTATTTTTTGATATATTATTTTAACGCTTAAAATAATTAATAAAATTATAACTAATAATATTAACGCTTGAACAACTCCTTTTGTAATCAACGTATAAATTAAATATGAAATCATATAAGCACTAATTAACTGAAGGCTTACTCCAAACATAGTATATTTTAATCCAACCTCTTTTACTAAAACTCCAAAATTTGATACACAAGGGAAATATAGTAAAGTAAATACTAGAAATGATACACCTGTTGCAAAATTAAAATACACAGCACTTGAGGCAACAGTTAAACTTGTGCTAAGCAATTCTAAATTTGCAACTTTATTTGATATTGCAAAGCTAGATAAAATCAACTCTTTTGCAACCAATCCTATAAGTAAAGCACATATAATATTTGGATTATCTAATCCAATAGGTTTGAAAATCCAACTAATAATACTACTAAAGCTATATAAAATAGATTTAGAGCTATCTCCAACATATTCAAATTTTATGTTAACATTTGTTAATATCCAAAGCAATATACTTATACCAAATATTATTCCAAAAACTTTTACTATAAATTGTTTACAACTTGATTTCATTGATAACCAAACATTAAATATAGTTGGATATTTTAAAGGAGGAAATTCAATTACAAATTGAGAGTTTTTGCTTGGCAAAATTGTTTTTTCAAATATAGTTGCTAAAATTATAGCCACTACTATTCCTAGTATATACAGCCCAAAAATCAGCCAAATGCTATTCACACCACAAATTGCAGTTGCAATCATTGTGTATATGGGTAATTTAGCACTACAACTCATAAAAGGAGTTAATAAGCTTGCCTTAATTTGAGAATTTTTATCTGCCATATTTTTAGCCGTCAAACTTGCACTAGTAGAACAGCCAAATCCCATAAGCATTGTATATACAATTTTCCCATTTAATCCTATTTTTTGCAATAAATCATCTAATAAAAATGCCATACGAGATATTATTCCACTATTTTCTAATATAGATAAAAATAAATACATCAAACATATTTGAGGCAAAAATCCCAATACACTAAAACAAGCTCCAAAAATTCCTTCTTCAAATAAAGCAAGCACAAATTTAGACTTTGTTGCCAAATTCAATATAGCCATAACTGGCTTTTGAAAAAATATTTGCAATAGATATACAAACATTTCACTAATTTTAGGTCCAATCAAAAAAAATGTAGTGTAAATTATTAAAAACATTGTTAAAATAAATACTGGCAAAAAAACAGATAATTTTAATATTGTATTATCATACTTGCTATATCCATAAATTTTATTTGCAGTTTTTGTGCAATTATTTGATATTTTTAATATATATTTATATAATATTTCTATTTTTTCATATTTATCTAAACATTCTTGATTTTTTTCACCATTTTCATCTATTTCGTTTTTCAAGGTTTTTATAAAAGCAGTTTCTCTTGTAGTAAAGTTAAAAAATTCTTGATTTATTTTTACTTTTCTAGCATCTACAATTTCAATATCACAACCTAAAATCTTTTTTAAATAATCAACATCAATATTTCCTCCATTTTTTTGAAAATATTTATAATTATTTATTAATATCTTTATATTTTTATTTTGCAACAATAAATCTAAGGCCAGAAGTAAACTACGTTTAAAATTATTTGCATCAATTAAATATAATATCTTTGCATCTTTGTTGGTTTTAATTTCATCTACACTAATATTTTCTTCATACGAAAATGCATTTAAGCTATAAATTCCAGGAAGGTCTATTATTTCGTATTCTTTTTCTTGATTTTTAAATTTAATAATCTTACTTTTTTTATCAACTGTTACTCCATGCCAATTCCCAACATGTTCATCACTTTTTGTTAGAGAATTAAATAATGTTGTTTTGCCACTATTAGGATTTCCTACAATATAAACCTTACACATATTCCACCTCAATAAATTCAGCCATATTCTTTTTTATAGCAAAACAAGAATCTAACACTTGCACAAGCAGTGTTTTTTTCAAACAACTGATTGCTAAAACTTTTATCTTACTTGAAGGGAAAAATCCTATTTCATATAAACGCAATTTTAATTTGCTATCATTTAAATTAATAGCAATAATTTTGCAATTCTTATTTTTTTTGCAATTAGATAACAACATATAAAAATATATGCTTAAATTTTACAAAATATTTTAAATTTATTTAAAATTTAATTGCTTTTTACAAATATTTTTGTTATGTTATATTTAAATAAAACTTTTTATATCTTATATTTGATGTAAAACATCTTAATAGCTAAATATTATCCATAGATTACTATGTGTTTATTTTTTGGAGGTATTATGAATTCAATTACAATTTTTGAACAAGGTAGAACTAATTTAATAAATTTTATAAATACTGAATACGAAGGTTTTGACCAAGTACTACTCTCCCATTTTTTAAATATTTTTAATGAATTGTTAGATTATAGGGAAGAAGGTAGTCATACAAAACCTAAATTAATTTTTACTAATAATATTGATAGTATTATAAAATATATCCCAAAATCATACAAACTTCAAATATTTAATGATGAAGATGCCTCTATGTTTAGTAGTAGATTAAAGCCTTTAGTAGCTATAGCTAAAAAAGATTGGTGCATTTATATTGAACATAAAGATGGACGATTTTTATATGGTATTTGCAAAACTTTTAATAGCTTAAAAGAAAAAACTTTATTAAATGAAATTAAAGAAAGTTCTATTCTGCGTGAAAAAACTGATAAAATTAATTGTATTGTAGCTCAAAGTATAAACGACTTAGAAATGGATATATTTAGCACTCGTGGAAATACAATTAGAATTAACACCTCTTTAAATCCTGTAAAAGATTGTGATAATGAAGCTACTATAAATGAATTTACAAAAGCATGTTTTAGCAAACTTCGAACTACAAAGAAAAAACTAAGTGAAGTCCAAATTATGTTTGAAAATATATTTGCAAAAGTAGTTGAAGATTTAAATGGCGCTATGTGTGTAATTGTAGATAAAGATTATAAAGATAATGGTTTTTTTGAAGATGGAATTTGGCTCGAAACCCCTATTTCATTCAGCAAATTGTTTACTCAATCAAAAAGTTATAGTGAAGAAAAATTGCAAGCTTTTGCATCTCTTTTTATAAATATGCTCAATTTTGATGGCATTACTGTTATTGATACTACAGGTCGAGTTCTTGCATATAATGTTTTTGTTGAAAACAATATAAAACGAACAAAAAATGTTATAGGTGGAGCTAGAAAGCGAGCCGCATATACTATTATAAATTCAAGAAGAAAGCATATTGTTGGGCTATACTTTCAATCTCATGAGGGAGAAATATTTTACAAATCTTTAATTAAACCCAAAAAGATTGAATTAAATAATATGCAAGAACAAAAAGAAGTTGAAAATAAAAACACAGATTCCAAATAAAAAAATCTCTTATATTTAAGAGATTTTTTATTTTCCTTCCATTTCATCTATATAATCTTCATAACTAATATTTTTATCATATTCTTTAGTTGAGTTTATTCTAATAATTCTATTTGCCACTGTAGACATAATTTCTTCATCATGAGTAGAAAATATTATATTCCCCTCAAACTTTTTCATACCTGTATTTAATGCTGTAATAGATTCCAAGTCAAGGTGATTGATAGGTTCGTCCATAATTAAAAAATTACCTCCCATCAACATCATTCTAGCTAGCATACACCTAACCTTTTCTCCTCCAGACAACACTTTAGCAGGCTTTTCAGCTTCTTCTCCACTAAACAACATTCTTCCTAACCAACCTCTTAAAAAAGACGCTTCTGTTTCTTTGCTAAATTGCCCAATCCATTGAACAAGATTGCCTGAATAGTTTTCAAAATATTTATTATTATCTTGAGGTAAATAGCTAGGCACAATAGTTTTCCCCCAAACTACACTTCCTGTATAATCATGGTCTTCTCCAGCTAAAATATCGCAAATAGCTTTAATAACTGAGCTATTATCAGACAATAACGCTATTTTTTCATCTTTATGTACAGTAAATGATACATTACTAAATAGCCCTTCTTTAGTCAAATTATTTACAGATAAAATATCATTACCTATTCTTGTATCAAATTTAAAATCAATATATGGATATTTTCTACTGCTTGGCTTCAAATCTTCTAAAGTTATACGCTCTAATTCTTTTTTACGACTTGTAGCTTGACGACTTTTACTTGCATTAGCAGAAAATCGTGCAATAAATTCTTGCAATTCTTTAGCTCTTTGCTCCAATTTTTTATTTTGGTCTTTAGCTTGACGCAACATTAATTGGCTAGTTTCATACCAAAAATCATAATTACCAACAAACATATTTATTTTCCCATAATCTATGTCACAAATATTTGTACATACTTTATTTAAAAAATGACGATTATGAGATACTATAATAACAGTATTTTCAAAATTTAATATAAAGTTTTCTAACCAACGAATAGTTTTAATATCCAAATTGTTTGTAGGCTCATCTAAAATTAAATTATCTGGATTTGAAAATAAAGCTTGAGCAAGCAAAATTTTAACTTTAATTTTACTATCTATATTTTCCATAAGTTCATAATGCAACTCTGCTGGAATATCAAGTGAATTTAACAGTGATTGAGCTTCACTTTCAGCTTCCCAACCATTTAAGTCTGTAAACTCTTGAGTTAAATATGCAAGTTTTTCACCCTCTTCATCAGTTAAATCACCTTTAGCATAATATCTTTCTTGCTCGTCCATAATTTCTACCAAACGTTTATGCCCCAGCAATACTGTTCTAATAGCAGTACAATCATTGTATTTCTCTTGATTTTGTTCTAATACAGATAATCTTTCATTTTTAGGAATTATCACTTCCCCTTTATTAGGCTCTATTTCTCCAGATAAAATTTTCATAAAAGTAGATTTTCCTGCACCATTAGCACCTATCACACCATAACAATTACCTTTTGTAAATTTCAAATTAACATCTTCAAACAGTTTTCTACTACCAAACTGCAAACTAACACCACTTACCGTTATCATAATCTTTCCTTTTAATAAAATAATATTTTGCAACAAAAATGGGATTTAGCAAAAATACCTTACCCCATTTTTAGTTATCTATTCATAAACATTTGAACAGCATTAAAATTATCGCAATCAGTATGTTGAGTAAAATATACCAAAGCTGAAATTGTATCTAACTCCATCAAAGCATCAATAGTTATTCTCACAATATCTTTCGTGCTAATCTCTTGACTATTAAGCATTAGAAGTGATTTTTCAATATTTTGAGCAAGTTTTTCAACATTAATTCCATCTCTACAATAACTAGCATATTTTAAACTTTCAATCAATTTTTCAATTTTAAAAGGCTCTCTCTCATTATGAACATTTGTAACTATAATAGGGTTGGTTTCAACAGTTTCGTATGTTGTAAATCTCTTTCCGCAATTAATACATTCACGGCGACGCCTAATAGCTGTATCTTTTAAATATCTACTATCCACTACTTTACTGTCACTACACCCGCAAAATACACACTTCATATTTATCTCCCACTATGATTTAATTATTGCATAAATTTAAAAAAAATACAACTAATTTTAACCTCTTTCATACATTTTTTTATATTTTAACTATATTCGACATATAATCACTATTTTATATGTTTTCAATTAAAAATAACTTCACTTTTGTGAAGGGTGATTATTATCTGTTGAACATTTTTTTGGTGAATTTGGAGGAGGTGGAGGAGGTTTTACATGCTCATTATTAATATATAACTCAACCAATATGACATCTACTCCAATTTTACAAATACAATCAAATGGAATAAAAATTTCTTTTCCAGATCTAAAACAAGCAAGCCAGCCACTAGAAGGACTAGGCACAATAATTCCTAATACTTTACAAGTTTTTACATCTAAAACAACATCAATGATATGTCCAAGCGATTTACCATCAACTACATTGATTACCATTTTTGATTTTAATTCTAAAAAAGAAGCTTCCATTTGTAAATATATAATAAAAAAAGCCATAAAATATGCTAAACTTGTTATATTTTGCAATTTTTAGGCTTTTTTCTTTATTATTCTACTGATATAAAGTTTGTTTCTGTTAATACAGGAGTTGTACAGCTTCCTGATTCATTTAAACGTGTATAATTAAATTTTACACAATCTCCTTCTTTAACCAATAACATTGCATCTATAAGAGTAAATGATCTTTCAATATCAAAAGTTACTGTTCCTTCATCATTTATAATTTCAACACTATTTATAATATCTCCTATTTGCAATCCAATTTGACTTGCAATGCTGTTTTGTTCAATATAAGAAATTGAAACCTCTTCAACAATGCTCATAAGCCCTATATCTTCATTATAAACCCCTTTAGAATTAGTAGTTTCAATAGTTATTCCTAATACAACTTTTTCAGTTTTGCGATTTACTCCATCACAATTATTAATAATACTTTGTGCTACACGAGTTGCTATATTGCTAGGAATAGCATAACTCATATTTTCTATATTTGTATCATTTGTTTTTGCATTAACTATGCCTATAAGGTTTCCTTCGCCGTCAAATAATCCTCCGCCACTATTCCCACTATTTACAGGGGTATCAATTCTAAATTCACGCAATACCACTTGACTATCATCTATTTCTACTTGAATAAATTCACTATCCACACTGACAATACCTTCAGTAACAGCTATACCACAAGCATCAGGGTTGCCTACTGCAATAGCTTTAGTTCCAGCAGTTACTGTATCAGAATCCTCAACAGTTACTGCTAATGCATCACTATTTTTAATTAAATCACTGTTTGTAATTTTTAAAACAGCTATATCATAATCTTTTGAGCCTCCAATATATTCTGCAGTTATTGCTCCATAACCATAATCAATTATTGGAAGTCCATTTATATCATATTCAAATAAATCTTCATATTCTTTACAGTTTTGGTTATAATAACTTAATTTTGCCAAGTCGTTTAAATCTATACTTTCTCCGCCATATAAATAACATGTAAACTTTGTTCCTATTCCATCATCAGCTAAGGCATCTGAAGAAAAACATACATGATAATTTGTTATAATATAGGCATCTCCAGCTTGTTTGTCTAAAGAGTATATAACTCCTGCACCAGCACCCCAAGAAATAGAGTTTTTAACACCATAATTTATTTGTGTGCCAAAAGGAGTTTGAGTATAACCTAATATGTTATTATAATCTACTATTGAAATTTGATGCTCTGCAAATATTGAAACTGCAGATCGTAAAGCTTTTGAACTAGCTATTCCAGATGTATCTACTTGTATATCTAAATATTCATTAATAAAATCTAATAGAGTATAATCTTCAGGTTTTGAACCTTTAATTTCGTTGTATAAATCATTTATAGTTATACTTGAATATATATTTTCACCATCTTCCCCATTTACAACAGTAAACTGATATGTTTCATCATTTGTGTATGTTATAGTATAAGTATCTACACGGCCAGAGCTAGCTGTTTTATCTATGCTTTTAATAGATACAATATCATTATCGCAGCCAACAAATACAAATGCACAAGGCAATAACACGCATACTAATAAAAACAATTTTAAAAATTTTTTCATATCACCCTCACCATTTTAAACTCATCTTACAATGAAAAATGAATATTAATTATTATATTTTATAATTATACCCTAAGTCAAACATTTTATTAATTTTTACCAAAATTTTGCAATTAACTTTAAGTTGTATAAAAACAAAAAAACTAGCGAGTTTATATCGCTAGTCTTTTTATAATTAAGCCTTCTTTTGAGCAAACAATGATCCACAAACTGCAGTAATTACATTTAAAATTGCAGTAAGCCATAAGCTTGCGTTTACTACTATTTTAGAATTACTAAGCTCTAAAACTTCTTCTCCGCCAAACATATCTATAAATTCAGCACGAACGCCAAAGTTAGCTATTAAAGTTAAAATGGCAAAAATTGCAATGGCGATTAAAGCTACAGAATTAATAGTAGATAAAATTGCAGGCATTTTAATTACATTTAAGTTTGCAAGTAGTTGCAATACAGCCATAACTATTAATATTATAGCTAAAACAACCATAATCCAAGCAAAAATACGATACCAAGTTACAGATGTGAAGTCAATATCAGCAAAATCTTTATCTGTTAAAATATCCCAACCAGAATAATTTTCTGATCCAAGTGGAGTTTTCATTGTTAATGCTGGGATTGCTAAAAATACCATTGTTAAAATTCCTGCCAATGCTGAACTAATAGTGCCTATCCATTTTTTCATTATTTTACCTCCTTATTTATATTTTATCAAACATATTCAACATTCGTCAAATAAATTTAATATGTTTAATTTAATTTTACTATTTTAACAAGAAAAATATTCTAAAAAATAAAAAAATATCTAATTTTGTAAATTTGTGTAAATAAAACTAACTGCCAAAAGATATCAAAAATATGAATTAATTCTATCAATTTACAAATAATAACTTTGAAACCTTTATGGTTTAGGAGGATAATTATGTTTGGTCGCAAGAAAGAAAGAAATGAACAAAATATTTCTAACGAAAATAATTGTTCAAACAGTACTAACAGTACAAACAGCACAAATAGTACTAACAGTACTAAGAGTTCAAGCGTTAAAAACACTAGAAATAGTACAAACGCAACTTCTAACTCTCAAAACTGCACACGTAACACTACAAGAAATTGTAAATAGTGTTACATAAAGCCACAGATTACTGTGGCTTTTTTTTTATTGACAACAAATAAAATAAGAATTATAATAATATTATTATGGAAACTTCAAATGATTTTAAACTATCTATTAGAACAAATGATGATAAACATCATTTCAAACCTCTAAATAATAACTATAAAATATCAAAACCAACAATTATATGTCTTAGCGGAAATTCTACTATTGACACACAATCTGCAAATGGCATGGCAAAAATGGCTGAGAATTTAATTGGAGTTAATAATCAAGATGTAGATATTTTAACTATAGTCTATCGCCAAAATCCTAACTTTAAAATTAATTGTGCTACATTTGAAGACTATGAAGGAAAACAAATTGCTGAAAACTTATTACTCCCCCTTGTTGTGAACGATAAAGGTGATAGACTGGAATGTTTAGAAGCATGCAAAAATGTAAGAAATGTAAATTTTTTTACATTTTGTTTTGGTAATAGAGTTAAAGATACAATTATATATGAATTTAATTATTTGTTATCTAATAAGGGATATAATAAAAGTGAATGTGACCAAATTTTAAAACAAATATATTGTATTGGATATGCCCCAATGCAAAATAAAGACTATAACAAATCTACAAATTTTTATGTTAAATCTTTTAACGATTTAATGCTTGGCAATTCTTTCTATTATGAAAAATTTCAAGATGATTACAAACCTAAAAATATTGGGTGTGGAATTATTGAGAGAAATGAAAATACTATTAATTTATACACTGAAAACCTTTCACCTGATGACAATCATTTTTTAGCTATTGTAAATAGAGATGAAAATTGGAATTTAAAATATGAGCAAGTAAATTTTACAGCAGAAGTCGCTTCTCAATGTATGGCTTACGCTTTGGCAAAAGGTGTTTTAAATTCGATTATTAATTATTTTTCCAATAAACTTACAGAAATAGATCTAAACAATATTGTTGAAGAATGTCAATCAATAATAGATTCAGCCAATATTTCAGAAAAAGGTGTAGAAATCAATAAATTAAACAATAAAAAAATAGAAGAATATATTCGAGCAAATACAGTATTTAAATTTAAAGATGTATTAAAAGAATTAGATATTAAAGAAACAGACATTTTGTCTGGTCTTATTCCTATAAATTCATTTATTAAAGATTTTAAAGGTATAGTAGATTATTCAGGAACAGTTTATAACGCCCCTAACAATATAAAAACTACATATATTTATGATAAAGCTAATTATCGTATGTTTGACAAACAAGAAATTTACGCATTAGAAATTTGCGATAAATTTGGATTTGTAACATCAAATGGAGAATTAGCATTATGCCCTCAACGAAAAGATATAATAAATTTGAGCCTATATCATAAGCTATTCAATGGATTAGATTTAACTAATAGCATTAAAATAGAGATTGAAAATATAAATGGCGAAAACTATTTAATATTAAGTGATAATTATGGATGCCGTAATAATACTAACATTAAAACAGCTAAAACATTAAAAAAAGAATGGATAGAATTGTATGATAATTGCCCTCTAACTATCACCCCTTCTAAAAAGCAACGAATTGCTATTAAAAACTTTTGTACAAATTATGACATTTCTTCAAATAATATCATATACAGCTCTTCACAAACAATGCAAATTTAAAAATTATATAAATAATTCAATTAAATTATAATTATACACTTATCCTCTATGGCTATGGCAAAATCAACAAGACTAATAAAAAATTTATAATAATCAAAAATATTAAATATTGTCAGCTGTTAAAATTTTAACATCTAACTAACAATCAGCACAGCATAATTTACGCCACATGTTTATAACCAAATGTAAAAATTTAAATGTACCAGAACACATTGTTCAATCATGGTGTGGACATAGCATTGGTAGTAGCGTAACAAGTAAAGTTTATACGCATAAAGACAGCATTACTGAAAATCAATATATAAATATATTGAATAGTGAAAAACCGTACTAAAACCGTACTATTTTTTTTACGAGAACTAAATATAAAGAAAATAACACCACAATATATTGTGATGTTATTAACAAAATAACCTATATATAGATAATAATTTGAACTTTATGGTGCCGATGGCCTTTTAAAAATGCTTATTTTAAGGTATTTTTAATAGGCACAGTACTAAAATCGTACTAAATGTTATATAAGCTTTTTTCTGTCTTATTAAATTTTACAAGAAAATCTATATCCTTTAATAAATACTTGTAATCTTCTTCAGAAAGTTCATTTGTAACATCAAATTTTTCTTTGCCGTTATATATAAAGCTAATAAAACTCTTTATATCTATAGCCCCGTTAATTAAGTTTATTCTAATTTCTACTTCACAATCCAAATCATAATACAATCTTTTAACGCAACAGTCTCCTTCCAATCTATATCCTTTATTCTTAGCTATCAATAAAAAATCTTTAATATTTGTTAAATATGCTACCATCTTTTTCCTCCAATTTGTAAACTGCTATTGTTGAATATCCTTTGGTATATTTCTTAAGACTTTCTATTGATTTGTAAACTTTTATTTTACCATGGGTATCAAACATATATTCAAATTTACTATTGTTTAATTTTATTGGAATATATAATGTATTTTCAATTTCAAATTTCCTTCTCATATCTCCTCCTATTTTCGCCAGAAAATGATGTCTAACGCCATCATTAAAAAATGTTCTATTTCATAGAAATATCACCAGCAAAGACATATAATACGCTGGCAGTGAGTAGTGGATAGGCACGCCTACTCCACTTCTTCCACTACCAGCTCTTCTTCAGTCTTTGCTGGAACTATTGATAAATCAAAACTATCATTCACTGTGTCTTCAATTTTAGATGTATTCCCTTGAACAAGCTTTTCACTCTTTTTCTCCAGAGATGATACATATATTTTAAATTTAGTCAAGTGCATTTGACGATATTTTAATATTTTTTGATCATGAATATATTCACCACATATATTATCTCGTAATATCTTGTATTCTTCTTCCCCTAAAACATATACTCGTGTATTTAAATTTTCAAGTCTAGCTAAATAATATTCATCAAGATCTGATGCTTCATCAGTTTCATAATACATTGGACGTTTAATTTTATTCATTTCTTACTCCTCTTTTAATTTTTACATCTATATCCTTCTGGAGGTACTAAAGATGGAATTTCTTCATAAGATTGATCATAACTACAATACTTATTATCTATTTCATCAAATTCTTTTTCACATTCAGTTGTATTATAATGTAAAAAAATATTGCCATTATATTCAAATATTACTTTCTCTCCATAAGATTCATCACCATTATTAGCAATATAGTTATCATAGCTAAAATGATTCACAAAAAATATAGTCTTCCAAATTGTCTTAACTGATGTTTTTGTGTTAATCAGCTTTACATTTTTAACAAGAATAAAAGTCGATATATCCCTTAATTTTTTATTAATATCTGTTCCAACTTGAACTGAACCTAAAGTATATATTCCATAATGCCTGTCTTTCTGAAATTCATTTGATACTCTAAGAGGCATTTTCCCATTTGTTAAATCTTGTTGATTAGGAAAATATTTTTGCATTTCATCTATAAAACGTAATGAATTTTTAGGGAAATACATAGTCGTAAACCTAGGATCACTCAATCCTATTCTCCATGGTTCAAAGTCGTATGATTGAAACTTTGGACTAAATTTTTGGATTTTAACTCCAGATGAAAAAACTAAATGTTTTTGAGGAGGTAATTGAAAATTAGCATTTTTAACATTGTTTAAATATTCTATTCTAGAACAAGCTTCACGATATTTTATTACTTGAGTTCGAGTTATTGTCATATTTTCTAGCATAAAAGCTGTAGCAAGTGCTGTTTTGCCAGATCCAGGATCTCCAGTGATTATTGTTATGACTTTAGAACTTTTAGGATTAATGCTATATAGCATATCCTTAACATCTCCATATTTACCAAATGTAACAATCAAGTGC
>CALWEH010000004.1 GCA_944377145.1 uncultured Clostridia bacterium
TAGATAGAAAAAAATAGGCAAAAATTTGCCTATTTTTTCATTTACCACCAGTCAACTGTAATAGTTCCTGCGTTATCTATTGTAGCATTTTCTTCAAAGTTTGTATATATTTTAGCATTTCCTCCAGATAATGTTACTCTCACACTTTCTATAAAGGTAGTAGTTTGATTTAAGCTTGTATATGAGCTATTTTCTGGGAATAAAATTGATGATAGTGGAATCTCTATATCTTCACCAGAATCTGTTTTCATAATAAAGCTTTTATCTATAAATGTATTATCCTGAGCTTCATATCTGTATCTAGTATAGAATTTAAAACTAGAGTCTGAGATGTTTGTGTTATATACATATTTATTGAAGTTATAATATCTAGTTTCACCATCATAGCTATTGTTTGTAACTGAAGAATATATAAAGCCATGATCATCAAATCTTAGATCTATAACTTCTTTTAAATAAAGTTGACCATCTATCAATAGATACACTTCGCTTAGTTTTGAGCCATATAACTCATCACTTAATTTTACTAAATAGAAATTTTTATAAGAGTCATAAGTATCAGCATCTAAAGTAATTGTAGTTCCATTGCTAAATTCAGAGTTATACACTGTTATTTCTACTGAAGTTATTGGAGTTAATATACTAGCACCTCCTCCATTAATTTGAGAATATTTATAACGCTGAGTGATATAGTATGTTCTAGGAATACTTATAGTTCCAGCTGCGTTAAATTCATAATAATAGTAGCCATCAACTTTAAACTCATCTTTGTCTTCTCCGCTAGTAAATTTCAAACCTGAACTAGGATCTATAGCTGACCAAGTGTATTCAACTTTTTGTGTTGTTACATTTGCATAAACTTCAACAAGTGTCAAATTTAAATCATTCTCTTCCCCAGCTTCCTCAGCGGTATAATATTGACCCATAGCTGCCTTTAAATCATCAAATGTTGCATCTTGATTATTGCTATAATAATTTTCTGCAAAGTATTCATAAGAATTTCCACCTAAATTATAGTAAAGCTGAATATTATCTCTTCCATTGCCAGCCTCTTCAGTCTCCTTAAGCTCTCCATTTTCCCATTCATATCTTATTTTTAGATCTACATTAGAGTAATTTGTTACTTCTTCTGTTGTAGTTTGAACTAACCCTGGCCCGTACTCCTCTGACATGAATTGCTTAAGTTGTGGATGAATACTATCTACTATTTGCCAATATAAAGTGCCATTGTTAATTAACTCTGCAACATATCCGTCATTATCTTTATCAGGTAGAGGCACCTTATTTCTTATAATATTATAAGTTTTAGTAGTTGTAATACTTGGGCTTACCTGATAGGTAGAGGTGAAATATTGCTGCTTTTCAGTCTCCCAAGATTGATATCCAAATTCATCTCCAGCATAAGTATATAAATATCCTTGATAATCTGTATATTGAGCTTGTGAATCAAAATCTGATGCCTGTAAATCACTATAGTTTTGATACAACTTTTTGCCAAATTCCCCTGTAAATGGAGAGATATATATTTCATTATCCACTTTTATAAATTTAGGGAAACTGATTGATTCAGCACCTGAAGGGTTAAAGAAATTATTTTTCAATTCTTCATTTTCAGTATTTTTATCTATCACAAGCTGTTCGTTTGCGATATTTGGACTTACATTAGAATTTGAGAAAGCATAGTAAGGCATAGCTAGATATAGAGTGACAGTATTATTGAGTTCATCATAATATACATTTTCTGAATATTTATCTGCTAAATCTTGTAAACCTTTTATTCCTTCATCTGATTTCAAATAAGTAAGTATGAAGTTCAACATTTCCTCTTGCATTCCTTCAGCAATTTTAAATTGCACAGGAACTTCAATGCTTACATAGCTATCTGGAGTGATATCTAGTTCGCCATTTGTATATGTTATATCTCTTACATAATTTGAATACATAGCTCCATACGAAGCACCTTCAATTCCTGAATATACTGCATAAGCTGTAAGTTGACTTTGATGATAGTTTTGAATTAGTCCTGTTCCTCCTCCTGCAAATGACACGCTTCCAAAAAGAGCCAAACCAAGACCTATAAAACCTAGTGTTAATGTCGCTGGGTTTGAAACTAATATTATAACTCCTGCAACCGTTGCAATTCCACCTAAAACGGTAAAAATTCCGTTTACATACCATGGGAGATTTTCAACTTCTTCTGGTGCTATATAATCCACATCTACTGCTGTACCTGTAACTTCAAATAGAGAACCTGATTTTGAATGTAAATCTTCGTTTATATTATCTCCATATCCAAATACCACATCAAATCTAAACCATCTACCACCTTTAAGACCTAAATAGTTTGCTGAATTATAATATGTATAGCCTTGAGTTATTTTGCTAGTTTCATCTTTTCCGTTTGCATCTTCCAAATGTTTATACATCTTCACTCTTGCATCTGTCACATTTGAATCAAACTTATATTCTACATCGTAATCATTTTCAGGGGCTGAAGCTACTTCAAATGCTATTCCATAACGGCTATAAAGCATAGCAGATTGATTTATAGGCTGATAAATTGTATATTGAATAAGATTATTTGCTATAGATGGGCCATTGTTATTTACCTGAGAATAACCTAAGATTTTAACTTCTGTTATATAATCTGCACTATACAACACTTGAACTGAATCTCCTGTAGGCTCATTAGGTTGAGGAATCACACGGGACATCATTCTAAACATAGTATATTCTCTTGCCCAGCCTTGCGCTAAAGGATTTGTAGGATTGTGGTCATAAGTGTAGTCGCCACCTCCATCTCTTGAAATATTTCCGGCTGAATCTTTCTCCATTATTCTACCATCATATAAATCTGTTAGAGCTGAGGCTGATATAGTAATATTACTCATATTTACATAGTGAGCTATAGCTGTAAGAGTTTGTTCGTTCTTGGCTGAAGAATAATTGTATTCTGTTCTTCCCTGTTGATAATCTTGATTTTGAACCATGTCTACAGTAAATGCATAATAATGTTCACCTTTTACACTAACTGTAGCATTTGCTTTTACATATAGCAAGCCTACCAATCCACCATAGTTGTAAATATCTGGAGATTGGATTATACCAAGTTTGCCATCTAAATCTGCATAAGCAAAATGGGTTTCATTATCAGGAGCACTATTAATTAAGAAGCCGCTATTTGGTGAATCTGGAGTAACCAATACTGCTCCACACTGAGTGGCAGACAATTTGCAATTTGCCATTGAGCCATCAAGTCTTCCAACTATTCCTCCAACATAGCTTGAATCCATTGTAGAAGAAGTACTGTTGTATAGTTTTATAGCTATTACATCACTTTGAATTACCAAACCTGATAAATCATTTTGACAATATCCAATAACTCCTCCAATGCAATTTCCAGCCATAATACTTTGATTTTCTAGCAGTTGAACATTTATATTTCCATTGTTGTCAAATATTGTAGAATCATTATTTATTAAAGCAAGTTGATTTACTTTACCTATATAGCCACCTACAAATAGTTTTCCAGCTACATTTACACTATTCACTCCTTTTGGAAGTTCTGGCAATGAAAGGCTTGCGCCTTCTCCCATAACAAGATTTCCAAACACTCCTCCAACATTTATTCCGTAATAAGCATATACATCGCTATAACTATTACTATCAATAAATGTTAAGTTTTGAGCATAGCCTGCAAAGCCTCCAATTCCGCTATCTACCACTTCATATCTTACATCACGAGGAGAAGAATCTGCTTCTAGATAAATATTTTGAGTATAATCAAGCCTTGTTATATCTTCAGTGTTCACTCCAGCAGTTGTAGCTATATAATTGCTTACTAAGCTTACATTTAGTTTTGTATCTGAAGTGTTTGCATCTTTTATATCTGTTTCATAATCTTGCAAGCTAGTAATAATAGAAATGCTTAACACCTTATTAAAGGCTATATCCTCACCATATCCAACTACTCCTCCCATATTGCTTGGTAAGAAATAGTAGTTTGTGGTTTGATTTTGATTATTTGTAATAGATGTTTCATATATTATTCCGCATATTGTAGTATTTTTAGTTGTAGGGCTATCAGTTTCTGCACCTACAATTACATTGTTTATTGATCTAGTTAGAATTTCAGTATTTTCAGCCACATAACCTGCAAGTCCTCCAACATTGAAGTTTCCATTAATATTTGCAGACATTACAATGCCATTTTCTATCTCTACGCCACCGCTTACATAACCTACGAAACCACCAATATTTACATATCCTATAACATTTGTTGAAAGTTTTGCATTGGAAATTGAAATACTCGACGCACGACCAACCAATCCTCCAACATCACTAAAGCCTGATATTATTAGATTTTCTGCACTTCCTTCTACATTTTCACCTGCAAGAGTAGAACCAAGCCCCATTTCTATAGCAACATTTCTTAATTCTTGATCTCCATCTAACTCAACAGTAGCAGTAATAGATACATTCTCAGCAAATCCTACTAAACCTCCAACTCCGCCATATCCATAAATTGCACCTAAGTTAGCACAGTCTGTTAGGATAATTTGCTGTTCACTTGTTCCTACAATTCCTCCAACATAATAATAATTTTTCAAATTATTTTGCTCTATTACATCATATTCATCAATTTGAGTTGTATTTACGTAACCTATTTGAGCTATATTAACAGCATTTGTAACATTTCCTATAGTGTTACCTACAACTCCACCAACTCCTGTAAGAACTTCTCTTTCATTATCTGTAATTGAAGAATTGAATATATCTATATTTGTATTTAGAACTTCATTGCTATTTATTATAATTATAGTTTCGCCTTCGCTATCTACAGCTCTTAACTCAGCAGTTGTGTTCCACTGTCCAAACAAGCCTCCAAAATTTGACCAACCATTATTACTTCTAGAAGTTGCTTCTATTTCAGCATATTGACCTTGAACAATCCATTCAGTGTTAACTCTTAAGCTTTCCTCACCTAAATATTGGCCTATAAAGCCTCCTACATTTCTAGCTCCTTTTACAATAATGTCTTGAGCAGGAATATTTTCCATAAAGCTAAATTCTCCAATATATGCTTGACCTATAATTCCTCCAACATTAGCTCCATTTAAAACTTCAAAAGTTATATTAGATTCAAGTGTATAATTTATTAAATCCAAGCTTTCTCCAGATATTCCTGAATCTGAACTTGTTCCATATTGACCAATAATTAGTCCATAAGCCCTAGGAGTTAATCCTTGATCGTAAGCTTTAACAGTGATTTTATCTCCTGAATTTATTGATACATTTGCAATAGCTCCTCCTAATGCAATAGCTGCTACTCCTCCATAAATTTCACTAGAAGCAGTAGTTAGTTTAACTGAAATTTTATCTTCATCACTAGGAGTAAATCCCTCTGTAATATCTCCTCTAGCTCCTAAAACTCCGCCTGTTAATCTTCCTGCTACTCCTCCAAATATTTCTGCTACATATTCATCTTCAGCTATTGAAACAAATTCAATGTTAAATCCTGAAATTGCTCCACTTTGCATATTAGCTACAAGTCCAGAAATCATGCTTTCAGATGTAGTGTAATCTGTAGAACCTATAGTATCAATATATATGTTTGTACCTGTACCTACTATTTGCCCTTGGTTTGTATTTACAAATCCGCTAACTGATTTAATAGTAGAAGTTGCAAGAGATTTTACCCAGATATTAGAAGGATCATCAAATGTTATTACACCATCATTATTTCCTACAAATCCAGATAAATTACTATTATTTCCTCCCTGTAAGTCTATATCTGTATTTTGGAAACTTTGTTTTATTAATACCTCACTACCTGCAGTTATATTATTTATTGCTCCATTTACATTATACTGCGAATTTTCTGCCTGAATTACAATTCCTCCATTTCCTAAATCAACTTGATACATTTCTAGTTTTGCTGGTTGACTGCCAATATCATCTATAACCCCAACATTATTTATTAGCCCAGAAACATTTCCTTGAGAGGCACTTGTAATTGTTCCATTAATACTAATATTATATAATCTTGTGCTTTGTATTTCTCCATCTCCGGTAGAACTAGATTGTATTGTATTTATTAAGCTAGAAGAAATTACATAACTATCTTGTAAAGTTATATTTGCAATAACTGCACCGTCTACATTTTTAAATAATGCTTCTCCATGCAAATTAGAAATAATTTTTGCTTCATTATTTACTAATATATTAACATCTGTAAAATCAGTTGAAAGTTCCTCGCTATCACTAGATGAAGTAAATATTCCTTTAAATACATTAGTGTTTCCAATTCCTTTCCATGCAGATATTAACTTATCATTTTCATCTTCTTTATAAGCATTCTCCTCTATATCATTAGGTAAATTAATATCATTTACTAATTCAAAATATTTACCCTCAGAATTTTCTAGTGCGTCAATTTGCCATAATACGCCAATAGTATTAATTAAATAAGCTTTATTATTGCTATTGTTAAAAGTTCCATCTCCTGTGAATTTGGCTTTAATTTCTCCTAAAACTACACTATCATTTTGCAACGCATATTGATTGAAATTGTATATTGGATATCCATAGTTATATGTTGCACTATTACTTATATTTGGATTTAAAATACCATAAGAAATCCAACCATTAGACAATCCTGTTAGATCTTGCAAATCTTTAGTAGAAATTCCTGTTATTCCTGCTATTCCATTTTCACCTTGATAACGGTTTTCATAATCCGCTTCTTTAATAAACTGAGCATAATAATCAAAATAATTATTTTCATATCTTGCTTCTGTACCATGAGTTACCACAAACTCACTTCCACTAACATTTAAAGCACTATTTGTTACTCCAGCAACATAGCTGTTTCCAATATATCCATAATTATAATACGCCATAGCTGCAATATTAGATTGAGTGCTATTATTTGAAGAACCATTAATTGAAGCTGTAGAATAACTATATTCTATGCTTGCTGTTGTATTTTCAGCATTTCCATTACACCAAACTATTCCTCCTGTTGCCTGAGTTCCTACAGTTATATTTCCTGTAACACCACAATATGCAATTCTTCCATAGTTGCCTCGGCTAATTCCTCCAATAGTCATATCTTCACTATTTACATCATTGTAATCTACATTACACATGAATATTGTTCCTGAGTTTGTTATAACTAGTGAACTAGGACTTCCTGAAAGTTCAAATGTAATATTTGATATTGCAGATCCTTTGTTTAATTGTTCTATGAATTCAACAGATCCCTTTATAGTAACATTGTTTCCTAAAATTAATCCTGTAAATTTATTTATAGTCTGTGCTATTTCAATTTCAGGACTAAGTGTGTAATAATTATATTGAGAGGCATTATCTAAATTGCTGTAATTATCCTTATTTATCACTATTGGATTAAACGCCTCACCTTGCCCTCTATAGTTAACTTCATTATCGTTTCCAGCTACTAAAATTTTCATTTCCAATAAAATATTTTGTAAATTTGAATTAAATGGTAATTGACCATCTTTTCTAATCCAATTTGCACCTGTTAACACTTCGCTTCCATTTAATTCTTCAGCTTCAACAGTTTCTATACTAGCTGAATATAACAAAGTATTTGCTGTAACATTTATTGGTTTATTTGTAAATTTATTTTCATCATCATCAACAGTTAAAGTATAGTCTGAACTATATAATACATCTGTTATATTAATCACATTTTCAGAATTATTATATCCAACTATAGCTCTATCATATATAGAATTTGAATATTCTGTATTTCCATCTTGATAACTTCCTCTATATACACTATCGCTAATTATAGTTAATGCTGAATAACTATTCTCTATTGTTCCTTGGATTGAAATAGGATCATTAGGTTTATTTTCTGCTATAGTTCCAACATAACCAACCATTCCGCCTAAAATTGTTAAAATTCCTTGATTATTATCACTCTCTGCGGAAATTTTACCTATACTAGATGAATTATATATTTCATAATCATCTCCACTAACTTGAGCTATCAATCCGCCAGCTATTAATCTAGTGTTATAATGCACTTGACAATTATTCATATATGCCATTGCACTATCAATAATAGCTCCTGATCTAGCTGAACCAATAATTCCTCCTATATTAATATATTGAGCATTTGAACTAGAAGAAGTGTAAGTCATCTCTGAAGCAACATTATTTAATTTTACTTTTTGACTTGCATCTGCAATTATACCTCCAATATATAAAGACTCAGCCTTTATATCATTGATATTTAAAGTCGCATAACTGTTAGATACACTATTATCCATATTATCTATTAAAGAGCGACCAATCAATCCACCTACATATTTCACTCCACCTTCTTTATCGGCAGTTATTTCTGTTAATACAACATTTGATGAGCTTATTAAACTATTGTTTGTTTCACCTACCAATCCTCCAATAGTTGCATTTTGAGATTCCACACTAATTGAGGCAATATTAGATTTAGATCCACTAATAGTTGTATATGTAGAACTTCCAACCAATCCTCCTACAACAGAATTATTATTTCCCAATACTCTAATATTTGCATTATATTGAGAACTTGATATTAAACTATTAAATAGTGTATCACCAGTTGTTCCAGTGCCATTAATGCTACCTATCAATCCACCTATATAACTATTTAAACTTGAACGAACTGTAATAGGAAGAGAACTACTAGAAGCTATTAATGTGCTATTATTTCCTCCTCCAATAATAGTTCCTATATATGTAACACTAGCATTAGTAGAAGTTGTAATACTTCCTGAATTATTTGAAGTTACAATTACTTGTTCAAATCTTGAACCATCATCATTTGCACTCACTCCACCAACATAAGTATAGTTTCCACCAGATAAATTTAAATTTGTATATTCAAAACCTACATTGCTAATTCTTGCATCTGTAGTTTGGCGGAAAAATCCTGAAGTTACACTGTTTGCAGTTCTTGCATTTAATGTAATATTTGTAAATTTAGGATAGCTTCCATCACTTTGCAATCGTCCAATTAATACTCCTGTAAAATTAACATTTGCCACATAATTACTATTTCTTACACCAACCTCAACATCATTCATTAAAATGAAGTTTGCATCTGGATGCTGGGTTATTTTATTTATATCGCTACTAGTTGAAATTGGAATGAATGAAATAGAATTATCTTCTTTTAATACAGGCATATATTTTGTATTATCTAAATCCCAATAATTTACATCCCATAATATAAACAACTCTTCAAATATTTCTTTTTGAGTTTCTGATTGCAAATCATATAAGCTATTCATATCATAATGAGTTGCCACAAAACTTCCATTTTGTTGAAGATTTTTATTTGCTATTTTACCTTCTTTATATTGACTTGGATTATCTGTATCAGGATTAAACACTCCATAATGTAGAACAGGATTAGATTTATCATACTCACTTAAATAAATTTCTACATCATTATCTACCCTTCCTACAATATAATCAATATTTCGTTGACCAGAAGTAAGATTATTTAATTGAGTTTTATCAAACATACTAGCAATTACTACATTATCAATTCCAACTGTGGTTGATATGTCACTAATGTCAGATTCTACTGGCAATAATGTAATATTACCTAAATAGCCATATAGTCCTCCAACATAGCCTTTATTAGCTATATCTATATAATTTTGAGCATAAACATAGCTTAAATTTCCGCCGTAATTTATACCTATCAATCCTCCAGCATATCTTGATGAAGATTGCCCTATACTAGCTTTTGTTAAACTATTTTCTACATCTCCACCATAGTTTATACCTATTAGTCCACCAACGCTAGAATTTGTTCCAGAACCTCCAATTACAACATTTAAATTGCCATAATCAGTATTATTTAAAGCTTCATCTTGCTCAGAGTTAATATATTGAGCAAATGCTTGATCAATAGTTTCTTGACTAGATTGTTCTGCTCCTATTTGACTTAATGCAATTTTTCCAAAATTTTCTCCTATCAATCCTCCAGCTACTTCACTACCATTTATTTGACTATTTGAGCCAATAACAAATTGTAAACGTTGAGCGTTAACATTCTTACCTAAATATCCTGCTATTCCTCCTGATTTGTCTGCAACAATTTTAGCATCATTTATTACGACTCTATTTATATTAATATTTTCATCTGCTTTTCCTATATCAATTATTCCGGCTATTCCTCCAGCATAAGATATAGTTGATATAGCATTGGATTGTAGCATATCACTAGTATATCTATTATAGCTTCCTATTAAACCTGCTGTTGCTGATAAATTTGAACTAACATTAAATAGTCCGCTCTTTTCTCCAGAAATTAATCCTACTACACCTCCAGCCACATTTTTAGCTCTTACTTCCATTCCACCTGTTAGATTTAAATCTATAAAACCTGTTAGATTTAAATCTATAAAATATGAATCTTGAGCAAAACCAGCTATTCCTCCTGAATAGGTAGCTTGAGATGATCCAATTGAAGTTGAAAATTCTACATTTAAACCTTTTATTATTGCATAATACACTTCACTAAACAATCCTATACTATTAACAGCTGAATCTATAGAATCACTATATGAAATTGACACTCCAGAAATAGTCATACCATTTCCATCAAACACAGTTAAATTTCTTAGGCTTCCTTGATTATCTCCTCTATCTCCAAGAACAAAATTAGATTTAGTTTCAATATTAATAGTTGAACCAAAGTCTATATTATTTATCAATCTAAAATAGCCAGATTTAACTTTAACATTACTAGAACTATCACCAATCAATACAGATCTATATTCATCTGTATTCCTTATAATATCTGGATTGTTAACTGTTCCTAATTGATAATTTGCTAAATACTCATAATTATAATTAGCATCTCCATCTTCTCTTGTTAATCTTCTCACACTTCTTGCAATTTGATTTGCACTTGTAAGTTCTGGAAGGCTTGTTAGACCTAAAGTATAAATTTGCTTATTAGAATCAATAGCTGTACTATAAGTCCAAACAGCATTTAAATTATAATTACTACCTTCGCCTTCAATAAAAGCATAATTATTTAAATTAGATGAAGAAGAGAATGCTTCTAAAGTTAAAGGAATTGGTAAATCAACACTTTCTGAAGGTAACAAATAATTTGTATCATATTCAGTTCCATCGTCTAAATAATAGCTATTTTTTAATGTGCCATCTTGCAATAATACTTGAGCGCCATTTTTATTAATTCCTATTCCAACAAAAGGTAACTCTGTAGCCATTGCAGAATCTTCACTTTCAGATAATACTGTACTTGCACTATAGCATTGATAAATATTTCCATTTACCATGTTGTTATATACAAATCCTGACACAACGGCTGAATTAGATTTACAAATAATATTGCTATAACTATCATGAATAGTTCCGCTATTGTTAAATACAAATCCTGCCACACTTCCAGCACCACTTGCATAAATTTCAGCACCTGTAGCTCTAGCTCTTGTAGACAAAATACTTTCTTCACTACCTTTAACATAACTATATGCTATTTCTCCACTATTAACAGCTACAAATCCTGCAGTCATATTATATTCATCATTTCCATTATTTGAAGAATTTTCAATGCTTGTATTTGCAATATAGCTAGAAGATATAATTCCTGCATTATTACCTACAAATCCTGCCATTACTCCGCTAGACTCAAATTCTATATCTCCACATCGAAGCACAGTTGAAGCTCTATCGAAATATAATCTTTCAAAATATTCTGTTCCTACTCTAGAATTTGTTATACTTCCTGAATTTAAACCAACTAATGAACCAAATACCAAATTGTAACTATTTCCTATAATTAATTCAATTTTTTTGTCTTGTAAAGAAATAATTTCACAGTTGTAAATCAACCCTCTATTTTCACCTGCTAAAATTCCAAAATTAATATTAACATTAGTAGTATTTTCATCATTAATGAATATTTGATTATCAAGACTTGAAATATCAATAGTTAAATTTTTAATAATGGTATCTTCACCAATCACGGCAAATAAACCAGCGTTTACACTTCCTGCAACACCTATATCAAAAGATTCAATTGTAATAATTTTATTATTTCCATCTAAGCTTGCTATTTCTGTAGACAATGGTTGCCAATTTGTTAACACAATGTCTTCCATTAAAATATAGTTTTCTCCCGCAACCATTGATGTAAAGTTAGATTGATATAATGGTCTTGGCGCATCTTCAGAAGTCTCAACAGACAACATCAATGTGAAACTATATGTTAATCTATTAGTTATTCCTTCAGTTGAAACATTTGAAAATTTAATTTCATATAAACCTGTTTCTTCATTAAATATATAACCATAGTAAATAGTAACAAATACCTGTCGTGAAGCTCTAGAAATTGCTTTTATTCTATATGTTCCATCTCCATTTGATATTATTTTAAATGGATCTGTAGTTTCCTCACTTTCTGTCTTTAAAAATTTATCAAAATATCTATTTTCATAAATATTAGTTTGAGGATTAAATTCTTGAACGTAAAATAATTTTAAGAAATTTTCATCTAAGTCGCTATAAACTTTTTCATTTATTTGATCTATTCTATCTTGAGAAATTGGCTTCATGGTAGTCCAATCTAAAGAAAGGTTCCAACTTGAGTCTATACCTATATCTAATATACCATTTGCCACTCCATTTACGCTTACTGAATTTACAAGATAATCTATTGGATAAAATGTTAATGTTTCGCTATGAGAAGTTAATTCATTACCATTTTCATCAAGGGTCATTTTAAAGTTAATTTTAAAGGCTCTATCACAAGCAGAATTAATATTTAAAGCATATTGAATATAGTATGCTCCGTCTTCACCTTGAACCACATCTCCTTGTTCTACAAGCCCTACATATTCAGCTGTTCCTTGTTGATTTCCATCAGCCCAACTTGTCTTGTATGTAGGTTTAATGTCTAATTCATAACCATAAACTCTTGCTGTAATTATTGCACTAGAAGATCCTTTCTCAACCAAATACACCTGAGTTCCATTATTTACTGTAGTTATAGTATTGCTAACAGATATATCTACTCCTGGTTTATATTGACTCAATAGCACTTTATCCTGACTTACAGTTATTTCATTTCCATCAATATCGTAAGTTGTTGCACTAATTGTAGAAGTAAATAACTGTCTTACTCCAACAACATTTTCAAGAATAGTTCTAACAAATATAACACCGTTATATGAATAACCATTTTCGTCAATGTAACTGCGTTTAACTAGAGATAAACTTTCTCCTTCTGCTGTAATTCCTGGTAAAGATACATACACATCTTTAACTTCATCATAAACCATTTGTTGATAACGAATAAAATATTCCCTTCCATTAATAGTTACTCTGCTAGATGTAATAGAAATATTTTCACAATAAGCATAGCTAGGTTCAGCATAAATTTTCATTAATCCTGAATAGCCTGGAATGATAAGAGCAGATTGTGATTCGCTAGAAACATATTCTGCTTCTATGCTTGCATTATCGCTTCCAACTCTTACAGCTAAATTAGCATAGTGCTCCATTCTAAATGTAGTCAACTTTTGAGGCACAAAACTTATATTGACTGTGTCAAAATAATTATTATTTGTATTTGCATAAATAGTAAGTGCAAAATCGCATTGAGCTGTTAAAGCTTTATATTCGTCTTTTAATTCTATTAATATATTGTAATTATATTTTCCATCAATATATCTGTAACTAACCTCTGTATTAAACAACTCCCAAATATTTGAAACTTGTTTTACTAATTCACTAGCATTGTTATTGCTTGCAACTAATTGCATATTAATGCTATCTTTATTTGATACTTCTATATGCAATCTTCCACCAATCAATTTTGTTTGAGCATATTTTACACTATCATTTGCCTCTTCTCCCCAACCTGTTGTTAAAATTGCATCTATATCCACACTACTTCCGCTAGGAACAGAAGCATCTGTAGATACTATTTGCAAATCTGTAGCTGAATTATAAACTGTAATATATATTGTTTTTTCAGCTATAAAGGTTTGTAAATCACTAGTTAAATCTTGTAATGATAATTGATCTGTTATATTAAACGCATCTAAATACAAATATATCTCAAAAGTTATTTTTATTCGCATAAACTCTTGATCACTAGGCAATGAGTTTGTTGCAAATTCATATACTCCTAAAGCAGTTCCCAAATCTCCCATATTATTAGTTAATGCTTTTACTGAAACATAATCATCTACTGAATTTCCATTTTCATCTGTAACAGTGAATTTTACATACATTTTATTTTCATCAAAAGTTGCATCATCAACACTATTTAATCCAACATTAATAAATGCGTTAGATCCTAAATATGTAGAATATTCATTTTCAGCAATCTCGTTAATTATTGTTCCTGTATGGCTTAAATCCACATCAAACACATCTTCTGCCAATTTATTTTCTATAAATATAACTACAGTATCTTTCACATCATTATTATACATAGATGTAAACTCTAACTCTACTCTACCAATTCCTGAAAATGTAATATTATTTCCTGTTATAGTTGCAATTTGCATACCAGAAACTATTCTTACGCTATATCTACCATTTGCTAAGCTTGGAAGAATTGTTTTTTCAATTAATCCAATTACACCGTTTTGCATGTCGCTTACAAGTGTATGAGTATTGTTACCTGCAACATTAAAATATACAATAGCTGTTGAAGAAATCTCCTCATTTAAAGTATATTGTACATATATTCCATTATTATATATTTCAAAACACTCACCATCATAAGAAGACCCTTCTTCAAAATAGTCTTCATCTACATCTACTATTATTTCTTGAGGCTGAATTGTAATGGTAGATACTTCCACCCCATCTTGAATGTAAATTAAATATGGATATCCTGAATTAATAGAGGATTGTTGTATCCATTGAATTTTATATCCTGTCACATCTTCTGTACTATTTAATACAATTTCTTCAACACCAACAGCATTTAAAAACTGTTTAGTTTTATTTTCATATATTATATTTTCAACAATATATGAACTTCCAGCATAAACATCATTAAATCTAATTAAAGAAACCTTTAAATTTCCTTCTTCTTCAGATCCTGTAATATTAATTATACTATTGTCTACAGCAACATCTCCAATGAAATATACATATTCATAAATTAAATCATTTCCAAACTCATAAAATACGCTTGTTCCAATATCAAAATTAGCATGAACAAATCCTAATATCACACTAGTTTCTGCTACATCTTCTTCTATTTCTCCAATAAATCCACCAATATTAGCATCTATAGCTATAAAGTTATAATAATTGTCAAAACTTACAAAATTTTCAATATAAGCTCGTGTTAAACTAGTATTATAAGCCTTACCTATAATACCACCAATATTACCCACACCTAAAATATAACTATTGTTATTTTCAACACTTACTTCAGAAGATTCAAAGGTAATAAACAATACTCTTACATTTTCGACTTTTCCACCTTTATTATAACCTACTATTCCTCCAATATTTTGTTCTAACAACACATCATTTGCTTCTTGCTTATCTGCAAAATATACAAGTTTTCCACCATTTTGTGGAATAAATGTGGATAGTGTTCTACCTTCTAACACCATACCCATATTAGAACATTCTTGTAAATCAGCATTGTTTATTCCAACAATACCTCCCATTGATACTTTGTCGTAGCTTACCAATTTACCGCTTATTGCTACATTATGTAATTTAGCCAAATTATATCCAACTGCGCCACCTAAAGCGATATCTTGTATATTCATTAATGGATTTTGACTGTTATCGCCAACTTTTAATTCTATATTAACTACACCTGTTATTGTTGTATTTAAAGCTTGTGAACTATTATCAATATAAGTAGAACTAATCTCTCCTTGGTTGTTTTGCCCTGCTATACCACCAATATAAATATTTGTATTGCTACCATAATTACTATTTCCACTAGCAACTTCAACCAACAATTTACCAGATGAATAGCAATCCATCATATAAATATAATTGCCAACCCCTTGAGTATTATCATATTTAATAGTATCAAAGTTTGCTCCTGCAATTAAGCCTATATTATAAGAAGTATTAGAAGCTCCTGTAGTTAATAAAATCTTACTATCTAATATCCTTACACTACAATTTTCTATAACACCATAATTCACACCTGCAATAATTCCTATATTTACAGGATTTCCACTAGCTGTATTGCTACTTGCAAGCTCTATATTAAAGCTAACTCTATCAAACACAACATTTTTAATACTACCTTCATTAGATGCAAACAGACCAAAATAAAATCCTACACTATCACTTACACCCTTTTGAATATTTAATCCTATTAAAGAATATTGTTTACGAATTTCGCTATTGTTATTTGGATTATATATAGTAATAGCTCCATCTAAATTGCCTTTGAAAATGCGAACTTCATTCCACCAATCTAAAGTTGAGATATTAATGTCGTTTGCTAGTCTATAATATTTATTTTCATTATTAGTTGCCATATATTTAAATTCTTCTAAGTTAGAAATCAAATATGCTGTAGATTCGCTATTTCCATCGCTAACAGTTATCATGATTTTTACAGAATTTTCATATTGAGAAGTTGATTCATTATATGAATCTCTTGTAAACAATTCTAAAATATATGTTCCTCCAGCTGTAGCACTAATTATAAATTCATCTTCACCTAATTCATGTTGTATAGAAATTGCTGTTTCAGAATATATTTGAGTTGACTTATCTTCAGTATTAAAGCTATATAACATATAATCAATATCAGTAAATGAAGCCTCACTATTAGACACTGTGGCTTTTATTGTTTTTGTACTTAAACTTTCATTTAACAAACTTAAATATAAGTTTTTATAAATATCCACTCCATCTACAACTATACTTCCACTTGCAATATAATCTCCAAAATAAATAATTTTCCTTTGAGTATATGTAGTAGGACTACCAAATTGATATACAATTATATCTATATAAAAATATGTATGTTGAGAAGTTTGTAAATCTCTTAAAGCTTGCACTTCAAAAACTCTATTTAATCTATTTAAATACCATTCACCGCCATACTCTTCTAAACCTGAAACATCAAAATATGGAGGCTCGTTATTTTCAGTTGCCCCATTATTAATGCTATCAAGGCTTTCACTTTTATCTATTAATACCCCATAAATTGAGCTATATCCATCTCCATAATCAATGTTTATAGCATCATTTGTAGCTTGAGAAGAAAAGTATATATTTTGAGTTAGGTTTCCGTTCAATGAAATATTAAATGTAACTGTTGCTACATCTAGATAATTATCATTAATATATAAAATTTCATTTTTATCTGTTTGAACGTTTAAATCTTGTGCCTGAGTATATACAGCTATTTCATACAAAAAATATTTACTAGCCAATTCTATTTGTTGAGTTTGTATATTATAGATATAAAAATTTACTTCTACAAAAACTATAGCAGTTCTACCTACAGTATTTGCGTTTACATTAAAGGTATAATCGTTAAATATTTGTATAGTTACAGCTCTTGAATCAAATGTAGGAATAGTATTATTTGCATATAATTGATTATATATTTCATCACTTCCTCTTAGACTTTGAGCTTGAACATTTGCTATTCTATTATTTAAATTATCTCCTGAAGCTACAAAATCCACCATTTTACCAGACTGTAAAGCTAAATATCTAAGTTCAACCTCTACCCCGTTTAATTCAACAATATCTCTTTCACCTAATTCATATTCTCCCACATTGGTTATATATGTATTATCAAAATCAACTCTAACATTGCTTTCACTTGAAGTAACATTTACAAATTTATAAGTTTTTTGTTTGTTTACTCCATTAGGAGAATTAATTATAATGCTATCTTCTCCTGTTTGAAATGTTTTAAAATATAATTTATATAAACCATTCTCTCTATTTAATGCCCCTGCCGTTATTTCATCTTGCCAATTTGTTCCATCAGCAGAAAATTTTATCAAACCTTTTTCTGATTTTATACTTACTCTATTTGCGTCTATATTTATACCACTAGCACCCGCATTTAGATGAATATACCCAATATTTGTTTGATTATTTTCAAGATACTCATTATTTAAAGTATCTACATTTGATATAGTTGTGTTGTTATATATATAAATATTTCGAACTGTTCCAATAACATCAAATTTTACTACAACTGTTTTATATTTTACCTCTTGAATCTCTCCCTCAAAGCTATCTGGAGAAGAAACAACTTCACACACCATATATACAGTTGATAAATTTGTTATATTAGCATCGTCTGTAAATTTTAAATATAATCTATTACTATTTGAAACCTCAAATTTCCCGTCTTGATTTGGAACTAAAGACCAATTTCTTGCATACATTAACACCAAATTTGTTAATCTATTTTCCTCATTTAGATGCCCATTTTCCAATTCATTAGAACTATAAAAGCTTACATACACTATTGGGTTAATAGCATTTGTAGGAACTGCTTGAATTTTAATTGGAAGACCTATTACAGAATCGTTATAATATGAATATAATTGAGCTGTGCCATCTCCATCTAAATTTTTAACATATTCTGCATCTCCACCCAAATTGTCTTGATATGTTCTATCATTAATTGATACTGAACTAGCCAAACTTTTCACAACAACTTTAATTTCTTTACTAAGCACAGTAACAGGGCTTTTATCACTTGCACTAAAATCAAACGCTTCAAAATCTATTACAAGTTTTATTGTATAACTACTAGATCTAATAGCCTCAATATTTAACCCTACACTGTTAACAGTTTGAGAACTATCATCAGCTTTTGAAATTTTTATGCCTAAATTATCTTCAAATTCATTTATATAGTCATATTCCACACCATCAACATACACTCTCAATCTCATTCCTGGCTCACTTAAAAATGAGTATATTGATTCACTTGTATATGTATAAATACTTGTTGAACGATATTCTTCATCTAATTCTGTATCAAAAATTTCTATTGTATCTCCAACTTCATTTACATCAGTTGATGGTATAACTCCATTGTTTAATTGAATGTCATTATCATAGCTAATTAATAAAGACTCTTGAGTAAAATTTTCTACAACATACACATAAACGTATGTTTGCAATTCTGGTTTGTAATTTGATGTTGCTTTTAATTGAATAACATTGTTTTGTTTAGATAATCCATATATTGAATCCACAGCAACATTTAAAAATAAATCATTACCTACCACACTTAAATTTGCAACTGTATTATTTCCATTTAAAATTGATTGCTTATCATCTGATAAGTTATATACATTATTTGCCACAAATTCAAGATTATTGATAGCTGTTTCACTATCATTATTTTCTTTAGGTCTTAAAATACCTATGGCGTTAATTTCATAACTAACGCCTGTTTGATTTGTTTTGTCAAGTGGATAATATGTTATTAAATCATCTAATTGATTTAGTTTTACATTACCACCTGTAACAAGAGCTGGAATACAATCTTCATTTTGAGCTATATCTACAAGTTCTTCATAAATATTTACTCCAAATGATATAGATTTATCTGCCCCTCCTTCGCTTGGAATAATTGAAAACCTTACACTTCCAATATTTGTAATAATAACCTTAAACGCTTCATTTGGTTTTACAACAGAACTTTCCAAATCTGTTGAATTATTAACAGATTTAGATACAAACAAACTATCTACATTTTTTGAAGTGCCCTTTACTTGCACTCTCAAATACAATACATAATTATCTCCCTCTTTCACACTATCTGAGAGCACATAATCAAAACTAGTGTTTGCACCAACTTCTATCCATTCAACACCACCTTCAGCATTTGGAACAGCGTATTCTACAACCAAATACATATTCTTGTAGTTATTTGAACATGAAACAAGAAAAACGCTACCGCATATCATACACATAAATATTGCAAGTATTGTAAAGACTTTTTTCATATACCCCTCTCTTTATCTTCTGCAAAGTTTTCAAAAAAACTCATAATTTGACAATATATATATTATATTATCAAATTAATAATTAAAAATCAAACAATATTTAATATTGTTTAATTAAAAAAAATATCAAAATTTTAATTAATTTTAACCCAATTTTTAATTAATAAAAATAATTCGAAAAAACAAAAAAATAAAAAATATTTTGTTTTTTGGTTATTTTATAGCCATTTTTAATATTTTTTAATTTTTTTATTTTATTTTTAATTAATTTTTAATAATTTTATTTTTTTAAATATTTTAAATTGATTTTTTTATTTTATATATTGAACCTCTAACATTTTGATTCGCAACATCTAAACGAATATTTTGCCCAACAATAATTCCTTTGCTTTCCAAATATTTTTTTACAGTAGAATATGCTAAAAATTGAGTATTTGAATTTTCACTAATATGAGATAATACGATTTGACGAGTTCCTGAATAAGCTAGTTTTTCTGCAATAATTGCACAATCATTATTTGATAAATGTCCTTTATTGCTCATTATGCGTTTTTTTAAAAAAGTTGGATAATTGCATGTAAATAGCATTTCTGGATCATAATTAGCTTCAAGGTATACTATAGTGCTTGATTTAATCATTTTAAATACACTTTCAGGGCAATAACCCAAATCAGTTACAACACTTACACTATCATTACCTTCCATTACCCTATATCCAAAACATGCTATACTATCATGTGATAGAGGAAAAGGTATGATGTGTAATTCTCCTATATAAAAATCTGAAGAGTATGTACAAATCAAATTTTCACAGCCTATTAATTGAGTAGTCAAACAGTCTTTTAACACTTCTGCACAAAAAATTTTAGTAGAATATTTTTTAGCAAATGCCATAACTCCTTTAATATGATCTGCATGTTCATGTGTTATAAGAATAGCATCTATATCTTTAGGGCAAATATTTAATTCTTTAAAAGTATCTTCAACATACTTTGCATTAACTCCAATATCTATCAAAATTTTTTCATTTTCTCCTTCAATATAAGTGCAATTACCTTTACTTCCGCTTGAAAAATTGCAAACACGCATAATAACTCCTATAACGCAAATTTTATCAAAAAAAGTAAAAAATGTAAAGAGTTCATATATATATTTGTCTGTCAGGTTGCAAAACTTTTAATGATAATATATAATATAACTATGAAATTAATTGGAACTGTTGAAGAAATTATTTTTAGAAATGACCAAAACAATTACACTGTTTTGGTTGTTCATAGTGGAGACCAATATTTAACTGCTGTAGGCAAATTTCCACAAATAAGTGTTGGATTATCTGTTGAGTTAGAAGGGCAAATGTCTGTTAATAGTAAATATGGTGAGCAATTTAGTGTTCAGGAAGTAAAAATTCTACAACCAAGTTCAGCTCTTGCCATTGAAAGATATTTAAGTAGTGGAATTATTCGAGGAGTTGGACCTGCTACTGCAAAAAAAATTGTAGACAAATTTAAAAATGATACATTAACTATAATTGAATTTGATCCATTACGCCTATCAGAGATTAAAGGAATTAGTAAAGAAAAAGCTTATGAAATTGGTAGTGCTTATGCTGAATGTAGAGTTATGCAAGAAGCAGTAATGTTTTTACAATCACATTCAATTTCTACAAATTTAGCTTTAAAAATTTTTGAAATATATAAAGAAAATACTATCAATCAAGTAAAAACTAATCCATATAAATTAGTAGAAGATGTAGATGGAATAGGCTTTTCCACTGCAGATGCAATAGCTCAAAAAACAGGTGTAGATCTTATGAGTGAGGCTCGAATTAGAGCTGGAATTTTGCATTGTTTAAAGCAAGCTAGCGATAAAGAGGGTCACACTTATTTAACAAAAACAATCTTATACGACAATGCTTTAAAATTGTTAAATTTTTTACCAGAAGATATAAAAGCTATTGAACAAATAGTTGAATTTATGGTAATTGAAGGAAGTATAAAGTGTTTTACATATCATGGTGAAGATATTGTAGTAACAAATAAATTTTATTATCAAGAATTATATATTGCTAGGAAATTAAGCTTGCTATCGCAAAATATTTTTCAAGATGAAATTGATTTCTCTTCATACATAGAACAATATCAAAATTTGAATAAAATTACATTAAATAACGATCAAGTAAACGCAATTAAATCAGCTTTAAATAACGGTACTTCTGTAATTACAGGAGGTCCTGGAACAGGAAAAACCACTATTGTTCGATGTATTTTAAATATATTAGAAGCTACTAGAAAAAAAGTTTTACTTTTAGCTCCTACAGGAAGAGCTTCAAAACGTTTAAGTGAATCATGCGGTCAAGAAGCTAAAACTATTCATAGAGCTTTAGAAACTAATCCAACAAAAGATGGCGGAAGTGTTTTTCATAGAAATGAAAGCAATCCACTTGATGCTGATGTTATAATAATTGATGAAATGTCAATGGTTGATGTTAGCTTATTTTATTCTTTATTAAAAGCTGTACGCTCTACTTCAAGAGTTATTATGGTTGGAGATAAAGATCAATTACAATCTGTTGGAGCTGGAAATGTTTTAAGAGATATTATTGAATCTGAAAGAATAAAAGTCGCTTTTTTAAATCAAATTTATCGTCAAGATAAAGATAGTTTAATTATTGTAAATGCCCATTTAATAAATAGTGGCAAAATGCCTATAATAAACAATTCAAGTAAAGACTTTTTTTATGAACAAAATAACAATATTGATGACTGTGCAGATAAAATTGTAGATATGGTTGCAACACGTATTCCAAATTATTTTAAAATAGATAGTGATAAAATTCAAGTTTTGGCTCCTATGAGAGCAGGTGTTTGTGGAATAGACAATCTAAACAAACGCCTTCAACATGTATTGAACCCTTATGTAAAGGGATTTCAAATAGAAAATGAATTTTCAAAATATCATGTTGGGGACAAAGTAATGCAAATTGTAAACAATTATGAATTGGAATATTATAAAATTGGAGAACAAGGAGACAAGACTTTTGGAACAGGCATATATAATGGTGATATTGGGCATATTATTGAAATTTTACCAAATACATTTGATGTTAGTGTAAAATTTGATGACGGTAAAATATGCACATATCCTCGTAGCGAATTACATCAGCTAACTTTAGCTTATGCTATAACAATTCATAAAAGTCAGGGAAGCGAATTTGATGCTATAGTAATTCCTATTGTATCTGGTGCCCCAATAATAATTACAAGAAACTTATTATATACCGCTATTACAAGAGCCAAAAAAGTTGCAGTATTAATAGGAAGCAAACAAAATTTAGCAAGAATGATTTATAATAATTATACTGCAAAAAGATTTACATTATTAAAAGATTATTTGCGTGATGAATTTGATAAATATAAGGTTTAATTATGAAATTTATTAATAAAATTAAAGAAATTATTTTAAACGCATTTTACCCTCAACATATAAAATGTATATCTTGTAATTGCGAACTTAAAAATCAAAATATATATGATATGTGTGACAAATGTTTACATGATTTACATTTTATTACAAACAATTTTTGTATACGCTGTGGGCAAAAGTTGCCAAACGATTTAAATGGAACATGTTTAACTTGCAGTAAAATAAACTATAATTTTGATTTTGCCCGTTCTTCTGTTGAATTTAAAGATTGTATAGTAAACATAATTCATAAATTTAAATATTCTAAATGTAAATTTCTAGCTCAACCTTTATCTTATCTGTTATATGACACTTTAAAACTTCAAAATTGGAAAATTGATGTTATTTGTTATGTTCCACTATTTCTTAAAAGAGAAAAATTTAGAGGATATAATCAAGCTCGTGAATTAGCTATATATTTATCTCAATATACAAATATTCCAATTTTTCATGATATAGTAAGGCTCAAAGATACACCAACTCAAACAACATTATCTAGAAAAGAAAGATATGATAATGTAAAAGATTGTTTTAAAGTTAATAACAAATCTGCTATTAAAAATTTAAATGTTTTATTAATTGATGATGTTTTTACATCTGGTAGTACAGTGAATGAAGTTAGTAAAGAACTTAAAAAGGCTGGTGTAAATAAAATATATATTTTAACAGTCGCACACGCTGAATTTAAACAACAAATTTAAAAAACAAGCAAGATTTTTGCTTGTTTTTATAACATATTTTCAACATCTTTTTCAATAAGATATTTTTGTTTAGTCGCCAATCCTCCTCGAATATGTTTTTCATCAAAATTGTATTTCAATATTTCTTGCACCAAGCAATATAATTCTGTATCTAGATTTTTTAACCTATATTTTAAATAATAATGCACAGTGCTTTTTGCCATATTAAATTTTCTTGCCGTTGCACGAATTGTAGATTTATTTTCAACAATATCTTTAGCTAATTCTATAGTAAGATTGTTAATATCACTAAACATATATACTCCTTTGTGGAATATATATATTTTGTTTTACGACAAAATATTACAATTTTTGCAATAATCACCTATTCTTTATCTAACAAATTATATCTTTCAACATTTATTATAGCATTTTCAATTCTTTTTTTACTATCAGGAAACAATTTATTTATATTCTCTATCAAACTCTCAACATCTTGGCGTTTAGAATTTTTATCTACAGGACATTTGCTCTTTTTTACAGGAAAATCTTTAGATATTGCTCTAATAGTTTTTTCATGGGTTAAAAATAATGGTCTTATAAGTGTAATTTTAGAATTAGACATATAGGATTTAGGCTTCATGGTACTCAATCTTCCTTCATACAATAAAGACAAAAAGAAAGTTTCAATAACATCTTGTAAATGATGCCCTAAAGCTATTTTATTACACCCATATCTGTTTGCAACAGAATTTAAAGCACCTCTTCGCATTTTTGCACAAAGTGAGCAAGGACTTTTTTCTTTCCTTTCATCAAACACCACTTTATGAATATCTGTTTTCTCTATCACAAGCTCAACACCCAAATCCTTGCAAAATGTTTTCAATTCTAAATAATCCTCTTCGCCAGAATATATATCTATTGTTACCGCAATAATTTCATATTTATATATATTAAATTTTTGAAACATTTTTAATGCTTTTAATAATACAAGACTATCTTTTCCTCCTGATAATCCTACAGCTATCTTATCTCCATCTTGAATTAAATTGTATTTTTCTACAGCCTTTCGCATACTGCTTAAAATTTTTTGCATAAATACCTCTTTTTTATTTTAATATAGTTTTTTTGAAAAATCAATATAATTTGTTTGCAAATATTGTTCTATAACAGTTCGAAAAGAAACATGTTCTATAAATTTTACATTAAAATTATATCGAAATTTACTAAATTTTTTATAAAATTGTAGAAATTATAATTGACAACCTATAAAAAGAATGTTAAAATTTATTAATTAAAGTATAGAGGCAAACAATGTATTGTAAACAACCTTTATTTCTATTTGTAGAAAATGAAGATTTACCAGATGAAGCTAAGTCAATAATTGCTAAAGTTGGGGTTACTTTTTCTCTTTTAAATAATATTGATGATGCGTTTAATAAAATTTTAATAAATGATAATTATGTCGTATTTATATTACATAATAAGTTTTTATATGACTCTGTTCAACAGCATATTGAAAATATAAATCCATCACACTTTTTTATTCTTAATTATACCCCTGCATGCTCTGATGCTGGGTTTTTTAATAATTATACATACAATAATGAAACACTTTCTCAATTTTTAATAAGACTAATTAAAAATAGCTATATAGATTTAACACCTGTAAAAAGCAATTTAATCACAAAACTCATTAGACATGAATTAGAGAAAATAGGGATTTTAAAAAATTATGTTGGATTTAAATATTTAACAGACTTAATGGAAATTGCTCTTAAAAATAGAAATACATCAAATATTCATTCTTATGAAAACTTTAAAACCATTTCTGTTATAAATTTAGTAAACATTAAAACTATTGAAAGAGATATTAGACACATGGTGATTAAAAGTTGGCATAATAGCCCTGCTTTACAAGAACTTACTATGAATTTATATGGTAAAAACTTTAAGCCTGTTTCTAAAAAAATATTACAAGCATTAGCTATTTATCTCCGCTCATTATTATAATTAACATATTTGAATAAATTTGATAATTTAAATTTTATATTATTTTTATTTTATCATATAATTGAAAAAATTTTTGACATGACAAAAGCAGAATTTGCTAAAAAACTATTAGATGTAAATAATGATATTAAAAAAGGTGAAGGTTTACTTCACAATTTAACGCATAGCACAATTCCAAAAGCAGAAAAATTTGTTAATAACTGTAAATTAAATAAAGATTATGTTATTTATATTAAGATGAATCTAACTATAAGTAATTTGCTAGGCTCAAAATCATTTAAAGATTTGCCATTTATTTCGCAAGTTCAAGTTTTAAAATGTGTTGTGAATTCTATAAAACAATACAAGATAGAATTGGCTACAAAAGTTGATGAACTAAAATAATTAAAAAACAGATTTTAAAATATTAATTTTCAATGAAAATATAGTAATAATTGTATATTTTCTTGACTTATCTCCTATAATGCGGTAAAATATAGGAGATACTTATTAAGGAATAGGAAATATGAGAACTTTTAACTATAAAAATCTTGAAAATTTAAAACTCGACTCTGATATTGTTTTTTTGCTTGGCAGAATTCATGAAGCCAAAGGCAAACAAGAGCTTTTTCTTGTACAGAAACCAAAGGAGTTAGATAAACTTGTAGAGATTGCAAAAATTCAAAGCACAGAAGCATCAAATGCAATTGAAGGAATAAGAACAACAGATGCAAGGTTAAAACAGCTTCTAATTGAAAAAACAACTCCAAAAAACAGAGCTGAGGAAGAAATTGCGGGATATAGAGATGTTTTAAATGTTATTCACGATAGCTTCGAGTATATTACACTAAATTCAAATTATATACTTCAGTTGCATAAAATGCTTTTTGCAAGAACAGGTTTGGAAATAGGAGGAAAATTTAAAAGTGTGCAAAATTATATTAGCACAATTGATGAAAGTGGAAACCCATATACACTGTTTACTCCTCTTGCCCCTTACGAGACCCCAAAAGCAATAGATGAAATTTGTGAACAGTTTAACAAGGCAATTGCAGAAAATAAAGTTGACCCATTAATTTTAATTCCTGTTTTTATTCATGATTTTCTTTGTATACACCCATTTCTTGATGGAAACGGAAGAATTTCTAGACTTCTTACAACTTTACTTTTGTATAAATGTGGATATTTGGTAGGTAGATATATTTCACTAGAATCAAAAATTGCACAAGATAAAAACTTATACTATGATGCACTTGCGAAATCTCAAACTGGCTGGCTTGAAGGCAGAGACAACCCAACTGAATTTATAAAATATTTACTTGGTATCATCGTTTCAGCATATAGAGATTTTGAAGAAAGAATAGATATTGTAACAGTTAAAACAAGTTCTATTGATATGGTTAGAAAGGCGATTTCAGGAATTGTGGGTAAATTTACAAAAACAGACATTATTAAACTTTGCCCTAATCTTGGTGTAAAAACAATAGAAAAGCAGTTGAAAACTCTATTAGACTTAAATGAGATACAAAAACACGGCTCAGCAAGAGCAACATTTTATACAAGAAATTAAATCTCAGTTATATAACAAAATTTTTTGAATAAAATATTAAATGTTTAAAGATTATTTTTCTTTATATCGCCAATTTTTATGGTAGGTGTAAAAAATTAGTAATATTATTAAATAAAGAGATCCAATTATAATAATGGAAATAAATAATTTAATATAAAAAATCTAATCAATTTTCCATCTCTTGCATAAAAAGAACCAACTATCATAAGAACAGTTGATTCTTTTTGTATCTTGAAATTTTGGCGCTCCCGTCAGGATTCGAACCCGAACTAATGGTTCCGAAGAAATTAAAACCAATTGCCAAGAGTTCGACTTTTCGTATCATATTTTATCATAAAATACCATACCAAAAATCTCTCAATCCCTTTATTTATTGGCATTTTAACCACTTCATCTTATCGAACAATATTATACAATACAAACACGATAAAATGCAACACAAAACACCCCATTTGCATAAATCTTGCATTTTTCTTGCAAAAATTTGTAGCAGCAATACCAAAAGTTTAAATGTATGTTATAATAATAACATGGAGATAAATAATGATTATTTTAGATACAAATACGATGTATAGAATAGCTGGT
>CALWEH010000005.1 GCA_944377145.1 uncultured Clostridia bacterium
TGAATATATGGCAAAAGAAAAGCAAGAGTTGTGTTATGTTTACAAACAACGCTTGCTTTTCGCCTTTAAATTATTCTTTTAATCGTGTGCTTGCCATTCGGTGGAGCGAAGCGACACCGACTTGTATCAAGACAAGCACACGCCTAAATGCCATTTTGTATTTTTTTATCAATTTTGATATATCTAATGCAATTTTAAATGAGGTATGATATAATAAACTTATAAAGGAGTAAAAACAAATGAAAAGTAATAAATGGCAATATCTATTATATTTAGGATGTATATTACCGATTTCAATAATATTAATTTTATTTGGGTGTATTGATGAATATACAAAATCAATAATGTATTTTGGAATTGTATTAGTTTTTTCTTGTATAATTGCTTTAATTATTTATATTTATAAATTTATTAAAGAGAAAAAATATGAGCATAAATTACAAGAAGCAATAATAAATACAAATATTACTCAAGTTGACAATTTAAATCCATATGAATTTGAAGAATGGATTGCTCGTTTTTTAAGAATTGCAGGATACAATGCAAAAGCAACAAAAAAATCTGGAGATTATGGTGTCGATGTAATTGCCGAAAAAGAAAATAACAGAATTGCTATACAAGTGAAAAAATTTAATAAAGCTGTAGGTATTAAAGCAGTTCAAGAAGTATCTGCAGGAATGGATTATTATAATTGTTGTGAAGGATGGGTTGTAACTACAGCTCCTTATTTTACACAAGCCGCAAAAAATTTGGCTAATATTAGAAATATAAAATTATATAATAAAAATGATTTAGCTATTCTATTAAATGATTTGCAAAATAAAAACAAAAACAATTGTGAGTTAGTTGAGTTGAAATCTAATTTTTCAAATAAAAAACTAAAGTAAAAATTGTGAAAAATCTATAATATTGAATTATTTATGATACAAAAATTAGCTTGAAAAAAATAATAAAGAAAAGAGTACTTAAAAAATAAAAGTACTCTTTCTTTATTCTGCTAGTTTCAAAAGTTTGTGACCTTAATAGGCTTTTTTATTTTTTAAAAAATTGATCAGATTGATTGGAAGAGAGTGTTTGTATAATTTCATACTTTGATAAATTTGAAGATATTAATTTTGGAATAAGATCCTTTTGTAGAAATATATTTTTCACTATTTACAATTATTAATATTATTTTTATTGGTATAGGATTAGAAATATTAGTTATATTACTATCTATACTGAACTTATTGCTTTAATCCTTTAAATGCTTGCAAAATGGTAAAAATTTTAAAGGATATAGTTTTAAATTTCCAGAACTAGTATAAAAAAATTAAATTTATATAATTTGCGAGTTCAAATGTTTTAGTTGAATTGTTGTATAAACTAATTTTTCCTGCATATTTAATATAGATAAATCTTCATGTTTTGTTAATATAGAATAATTTTGATTATTTATAAGCATAAAATTACTTGTTTACATTAAATAAATTATAACTATGTGATAATTATTAATAATTTATATAAAAGTATATTTATTTCAAATAAAAAAAACAAAGCATATAAACTTTGTTTTTTATCATTTTTAATCGCTTGTTTTTTCAGCTGTCTTTTCAGTTGGTTTTTCGATTGCTTTTTGAGCTGTCTTTTGAACTGTTTTTTCACCTGGAGAAGGAGAGGATATCACTTCTTTTAAACTTGTAAATAGTCCTGCAACATTCTGTATATCACTAGGAACAATTATTTTTGTTGCCTGACCATTTGCTAAAGATTTTAATGCGTCATAACCTTGTAGGGTTAAATATGCTGCATCAGGCTTTGAGTCTATAATCATTTTAATAGCTGCTGCCATACCTTCAGCTTCTGTTTCTAATGAAATTCTCTTTGCTTCAGCTCTTAAAATTGCTGCTTCTTTTTCACCTTCAGCTACTAATATATTTGATTTCTTTTCACCTTCAGCTCTCAAAATTGCTTCACGGCGTTCACGTTCTGCACGCATTTGTTTTTCCATCGCATCTTGAATATCTCTTGGTGGCAAAATATTTTTAAGTTCTACTCTATTTACTTTTATTCCCCAAGCGTCAGTTGCTTCATCAAGTATTATTCTCATTTTATTATTTACAGTATCTCTAGAAGTAAGCGTTTCATCTAATTCTAATTCTCCAACAATATTACGTAAAGTTGTTGCTGTTAAATTTTCAAGTGCAGATTGAGGGTTGTCAATTCCATACGAATATAATTTAGGATCTGTAATTTGATAATAAACTACTGTGTCAATTTGCATAGTAACGTTATCTTTTGTAATTACTGATTGAGGTTTGAAGTCTGCTACACTTTCTTTTAAAGAAATAGTTGGACCAATTCTCTCGATGAATGGGATTATAAAATGAATTCCCGAATTTAATGTTCTGTGATATTTTCCTAATCTTTCTACATTTCTAGCTGTAGATTGACGAACTTGTTTTATTGAAAGTATGAAGAATAATGCTATCAAAACAACTAAAGCTAAAACTATAACTACTCCTACCATATTTACTCCTTATTTACTTTTTTTGCGATTAATTTATTTCCTTTAATTTCGCAAATTTCAAATTCTTTTCCAGGTTCCAATGTCTCTCCCTCAATAGGGAAAACTTTCCATGAAACCCCATTAAATTTTTGATATGTATAACCGTCTGTAATTTCATTTGGAATGAATTTAATACCTATCAATGCATCAACATTAGATTTAAAATTGTCGTTATGTAACAATTTTAAGCAAATTTTTCTTGTGCATAGCAATAATATTACTGATACAGCAACAAATATAACAAATTGCCATATTATAGGAACATTTGGTGCTAATGCTACTACAAGTAAAGTTACTAATCCACCGGCAGCAAACCAAATTGTAATTAGATCTGCAGTAATAAATTCAACAACTAAAGCTAAAGCGGTTACAATACCCCAAATCCAAAGCCACATAATAAATCCTCCTAAATTTAATATAGCAATAAATATAAAAAATGTCAAACAAAAAAATTTGTTTAAACACTTATTGAAGGATTTTTAAGATATTTTATTAGTCCTGTTCTGCCTTTTTTTGTTTTTTATTAGCTACTAATTTTCCTTTATTTGCAATTATTGTACAAGTTAAATATACAGAAGATACTCCAATTAATGTATATATAATTCTGCTAAAAAGGTTGGCTTGCGTTCCAAATATTCCTGCAACAAAATCATATTGCAACATTCCTATTGATAACCAATTAAAGCCTCCTAATACAGTTAGTATAAAAGATATAATTTTTAACATAAAATTTCTCCTAATATAATTATGTGTCTAATTAATTCTTTTATACAAATATATAAATTGATAAAATAAATAAATTTAATTTTAAATTATTTAACTAATTTATTTAATTTTATTAATTATTTAATTATTTTTATTTTTATTATTATTATTTATTAATTATTTAATTATTTTATTTTTTTATCTATATTTTTTGCAATTATTTTGTATTTTAAAGGAGTTTTTGTTTCAATTATTTTATAAGGGCATTTTTTTACACATTCAAAACAATTTATACATTTATCATAATCTATAACAGCATATTCGCCATAAGGGGAAGATTTTATGCTAATAGCATGAGTAGGGCATGCTGTTAAGCAAGTTTTACAGCCTTTACAATTTTTATAAGGAATAATGACTCGCTTTTGAGTGCTGTTATATTGGCGTTGCAAACTATTTAAAGATTTATTAAAGATATATGAAGTTGGATTAGAATAATTATAGTCCACTTTTATTAACTGTTCAATATTATCTCCTAAGATTTGATAATTATATTCCATTTTTTGTCTGGTTACAGCTTCTTGAATAAATATATTTTTTTCAGGATTTTCATTTATAATTTTTAGAGCAGTACAATCTATTGAGTATGGATTTTCTCCAACTAATATAGTATTTAAAATCCTTTGATCTTTATTAGTTTCATGACTAACAATTCCATCTAATATATTTAATACAATTTTATTTTCTAATGTATCAAATATATCAATATTATAATTAAAAAATTTTTTAGATGTGTAGCATCTAGCTTTTATTAAATTTTTTATTTTTCCAGCAACTAAGCCAAATAAATTTTGTCCACACCCAATCAATCCCAAATTATTATCACATCTAAATTTTCCTATATTTATAATAACATCAGCATCGTTTATAGCATCTATTAGATAAAATCTTTTGGCACTTACTCCTAAAGGGTTTTCAAATACGCAAATATCATAGTTTGTGTTTAAAGTAGCATAACCGCTATTACTTGCATTTAACATTTGGGTTTTAGTGTAAACTTTATCTAATACATATTGATTAAAATCTCCATTAGGAGAATCTGCAATAATACAATTTGCTCCTTGAGAGTTTAATAGTTCAGCTACAGCCTCAATAATAGCAGGGTGAGTTGTATTTGCTAAATTTGGTTCTGTTCCATAATATAAATCAGGTTTAATCAATACTTTTGCTTTAGGTTTTATAAACTTAGACAATCCTCCCAATAAGTTAAAAGCCTCTTCTAAAGCAGAAAATATAGTTTTGGCATTATATTCTTTACATATTTTCAATACTACATTAGGATTTTTCATATATTCTCCTTAATGTTTAGGATATAATATTTAAGAAAATAAGTCAAATATATTTGATTTTTTTTAAATTTGAATATAAAATGTAACTATGATTAAAATTTGGGGAAAAGTTGTAAAAGATGAAAAAATAATAAAACAGTTTGTGGTTGAAGTTGAGCCTAAAAAGTGTACTTTTTTCGATATGATAAAACAATTATGTGAAGGATTGGATATTCCTACACCAGTTTTATTAAATAAACATGTAATGGATTTTAATAAATTTTCCATGACTTTGTTTAAACCTGCTGATTTTGTGGAAAAGGTATATTTTGATAAATTTATTATAGAATATTTACATTAAAAGAAAAAATTTATCACAAACTATAAAAGTTTAAGCATATTATATTTTGTCTTACATATAAATAGTAGACTAGCATATAAAAATTTAATAAAATTTACAAAATTTGTTGACATTTGTAAACTTTGGTTGTATAATCTCTTGCGTAAAGGTTAAAACTAACTTTTGCAAAGTATAATACAATGCATGTGTTTAAAGAATATTAAACATAAATGTATCTTAATTCAGTTTACTAAGAACTGAGTTTTTTAATTACAAAAAAAGGAGAAATGATTATGGATGAAAAGGTTTTTATTAGTGCAGAAGGCTTAGAAGAGATCAAGGAAAGATTGGCATATTTGAAAAGCACTCGTCGTAAAGAAGTAGCTGATAAAATTGCTGAAGCACGTAGTTATGGAGATCTAAGTGAAAATAGCGAGTATGATATAGCTAGAGAAGAGCAAGCTACAGTAGAAGCTGAAATTTTTGAATTAGAAAATAAAATTAAAAATGCCGTTATTATAGACCCACATAAAATTAACACTTCAAAAGTAAGTATTGGTTGTTCTGTTGAAGTTCTTAATATTAAACTTAATCGTCAATTAACATATAAAATAGTGGGGGATACTGAATCTGACCCTATTAATGGAATTATTAGCAACATTAGCCCTGTTGGAGCAGGATTAATGGGTAAAAAAGTTGGTGAAACTGCATCTATTAAAACTCCAGGCGGAGTGGTTGAGCTTAAAATACTTAAAATTTCAGCATAACTATAATTCAATATTAAAAATAAACAAATTTGCCTTAAAGGTTTAAATTTGTTTATTTTTTATAAAAAAATTGTTGACAGCTCAACAATTTTAATGCTAAACTATATTTGTTCAATTTAGGAGAGTGTATGAACAGGTTTGATAAATTTACGCATTTAATTGCAAATATTTCTAAATGTATATTAAAGATAAAGAGTGTGGAAATGATGGATTATGGTTTAAAAGCCTCACATGTAAAATGTATTTATTATTTATATAATAATGAAGGAGAAGGGTTAAAATTAAAAGATTTATCTGAGCTTTGCGATGAAGATAAGGCTGCTACATCAAGGAATGTAAAAGAACTTGAAAAAACAGGGTATATTTTAGCAAAACAAGGTAGTGAACAGAAATATAAGAAACCTTTAAAATTAACTGAATTGGGTAAAAAAATAGGTAAAGCTATAATGGATAAGATTAATAAATTTTTAGAATTGGCAAGTAGCGGAATAAAAGCTAATGAAAGAAATAAGTTTTATGAACAATTAACAAGTATTAGTACAAATTTAACTAAAATATGTAAAGAATATAAAGGAGTATAATATGGCGATTAAGCTATTAATAGATTCTGGCTGTGATATAACAGCTGAGGAAGCAAATAAATTAGGAATAGAATTGCTAGCAATGGAAGTTCGTTTTGGAGAAGATATATATTTAGATGGAGTAAATCTTAGCCACAAAAGATTTTTTGAATTACTTATAGAAAGTAGTGAACTTCCAAAAACTAGTTTGATAAATGAATTTAGGTTTGAAGAGGCGATAGAGAAATTGGTAAAAAATGGAGATCAAGTTTTAATTATAACAATCTCAAGTAAATTATCTGGTACATATAATAGTGCATTGCAAGCATCAAAGAAGTTCGAAGATAAAGTAAGAGTTGTAGATAGTTTAAATGCTTGTATTGGAGAGCGAATTTTAATAGAATATGCATTGCAATTAATTAAACAAAATAAAGATATTGACCAAATTGTAGCTGAATTAGATGAGAAAAAAAATAAAATTAAATTATTAGCAGTATTAGGAACTTTAAAGTATTTGAAAAAAGGAGGCAGAATTTCAGCTTTTAAAGCTTTTGCTGGAGAAATGTTGTCAATCAAGCCTGTAATATCAGTTGTTGGAGGTGAGGTTAAAATGGTAGGTAAAGCTATAGGCTCAAAGAAAAGCAACAATTTATTAATGCAGTTAGTAAATGAATCAGGCGGAATTAATTTTAATATGCCTTATGCTGTAGCTTATTCTGGTCTTGCTGATGATTTTTTAAATAAATATTTGCAAGATAGCGCTTGTTTATGGCAAGGCAAAACTGATCATGTGCCTGCATATATGATAGGAAGCACTATAGGAACTCATGTTGGCCCTGGGGCAATTGCTGTAGCATTTTTTGCTAATTAAAAGGATATATAGATGAAAGTAGGAATACCAAGAGCGTTGTTATATTTTAAAAACGAAAAATTTTGGACAACTCTTTTTAAAGAAATGGGGATAGAATATATATTAAGTCCAGAAACAAATAAAGAAATAATTAATGATGGAGCAAATTTAGCAATAGATGAAACATGTTTGCCAACAAAGATTTTGCTTGGAAGCATTAATTGGTTAATAGATAAATGTGACTATATTTTTATTCCTAGAATTGCTTATGCTCATGGACAACAAATGTGCACTAAATTTTTAGCTCAAACAGATTTAGTATACAATACATTTAGAGATCGTAATCCAAAACTGTTGTTTTATGATATAGATAATAAAAAAGTAACGGCAGAGAGGAAAGCTATATTAAAAATGGGAAAGTTTTTGCACATTCCAAAAAACCATGTAAAATTAGCATATATATTAGCAAAACAAACTCAATTATATTACGAAATGTTTAGATGCGAAAGTCAAGAAAATGTAGTTAAAAACTCTAATAAAAATAAAATTTTAATAGTGGCTCATGCCTATAATATAAAAGATAAGTATGTAGGAGAGCCAATTATAGAGGCTGTTAAAAATTTAAACTGTGAACCAATAATTGCAGAATATTTTAATGCTGAACAGTGTATTCAAGCCTCAAGAAATGTTAGTAAAACTTTGCCATGGGGATATAATAGGCATTTAGTAGGTGCTATTGAAATGTATAAAGATAATATTGATGGAATTATACTTTTAACTACATTTCCTTGTGGACCTGATAGTATGGTAAATGACATGATAATAAGGAAATATAAAAATATCCCAATAATAACTTTAACTGTAGATACGCAAGATGGTACTGCCGGTATGCAAACTAGATTAGAGTCTTTTGTGGATATAATAAATTTTAAAAAGGGGAATTTATGATAAACAATGAAAATATAGCCTGTTTTCCGCAATGGGCAAATTATGCTTGTGCGTTTAAATATATTTGTGAAAAGGGTTTTGAGACTAAATATATAATTCCACCACCAATAACAAAGAAGACGATAGAATTAGGAAGCAAATATAGCCCTGATTATGTATGTGCTCCTTTTAAATATTGCTTGGGGTGCTATATTGAAGCATTGGAGCAAGGAGCTAACTGTTTAATGCAAATATATGGCGGTTGTAGATTAAATTATTATGGAGAATTAGCAGAAGTTATATTAAAAGATATGGGATATCAATTTAAATTTTTTAATATGGCTGATATAAATTTTAAATCTATAAAGTCTATAGTTGAGCATTTTAAAATAATAAATCCAAATTTTAGTTTGGTTAAAGTTGCTAAATCCATTCCTGTAATGATGAATATTATTAAAACAATAGATAAATTTGAAGACTATATTCGATTAAATGTGGGATTTGAAGTAAATGAAGGAGAATTTGAAAAAACATATAATGAATTTTTGCAAAAATTAAATAATTTAAAAAATGGGAAACAGTTGAAGCAATTAAAAAAGATATATTGGAAAAAGTTAACTAATATCAAAGTAAATAAGCCATCTAAAATAATTAAAGTTGGAATGATTGGAGATTATTATACAGTGCAAGAACCTTTTTCAAATTATTTTATGGAAAAAGAATTGGCAAAATTTGGAATGGAAATTCATAGATATATGAATTTAACAAATACTTTAATTCACAATAAAGGAAAAGAAAGGAAAAATGTAGCAAAAAAATATGCAAAATATAATTTAGGAGCAACTGCAAATTTTACTGTTGCTGAAGCTATAGATTTTGCAAAAAATAAATTTGATGGAATTATTCAAGTAAAGTCATTTGGTTGTACTCCAGAGATAGATGCAATGCCAATATTACAAAATGTTAGTAAAGATTTTAATATTCCAATTTTACACTTTAGTTTTGATTCTCAAACAAGTGAGACAGGTGTTAAAACAAGATTGGAAGCTTTCTATGATATGGTAGAAGCAAGAAACAAAGGTTAAAAGGAGTAAAAATGCGAGGTTATTTAGGAATAGATATAGGTTCAATATCTACAAAAGGAGTAGTTATTGATGAAAATAATAATATTTTAGCAAGTGAGTATTTATGGACAGAAGGAGATCCAATGAATGCTGTTAAAAGGCTATTGAAAGTTTTAGAAAAACAATTACAAGGTAAAGATGTAAATATAGTTTCTGTAGGAACAACAGGAAGTGCAAGAAAATTAATAGGTGCTATGACAAATGCTAGTGTAGTAAAAAATGAAATAACTGCACATGCAATAGGAACTACTACTTTACATCCTGATGTAAGAACAATTTTTGAAATAGGTGGTCAAGACTCAAAAATAATTATTATAGACAATGGTTTTGTTGTTGATTATGCAATGAATACTCTTTGTGCGGCTGGAACAGGTTCGTTTTTATCTAGTCAAGCTCACAGACTTGGTGTGTCAGTAGAAGATTTTGGTGAAATTGCTTTAACTAGTAAATCTCCAACAAACATTGCTGCAAGATGTACAGTTTTTGCAGAAAGTGATTTAGTACATAAAGCTCAAATTGGGCATAAAAAAGAAGATATTATAGCTGGATTATGTAAAGCTGTAGTTACAAATTATATCAATAATATAGGTAAAGGCAAAAGAATACAATCTCCTATTGTTTTTCAAGGAGGAGTAAGCAAAAATGTTGGAGTTAAAAAAGCATTTGAAGATGCTGTTGGTGCAGAGGTATTGGTTGATCCAAATGGGCATTTAATGGGTGCTTTTGGAGTGGCCGTTTTGGCAAAAAAATCAGGAATTGAAAAACCTTTTTCATTTGATGTGGCGGATATTGAATTTAAAACTACAGGATTTGAATGTCCTAAATGTGCAAATCATTGTGAGATTATTTGTGTATTTAAAGATGATGTTTTAATTGATTCTTGGGGAAATAAATGTGATAATGGAGCTGTAAAAATAGGTCAATAATAATTTAAATATAAAAAACCACTTAAATAGTGTCTTTTTTATACAAATTTTTATTATATTTTCATTGTATCACAACTTGTATTTTTTTGTAAATTTTGATAGAATAATGAAGAGGAACTTAAAATGCGTAAAATACAAATTGTTCCATTATCAAGAATGGAAGAAATGAGAAAATGTTTTTATGAATATTTAACTGAACTTTCAGAGTTCGATCCAGATATTAACTTTAATGATAAAGGTAGGCCTATTTATAATTGGTTTGATTGCTATTGGACTGATAAGGATAGATTCCCTTTTTACTTTTTAGTTGATAATAAAGTTGCAGGACTTGCTATGATTAGAGAACTTGGAAATATGTTGTATGATTTTGCAGAATTTTATGTTTGTCCTGAATTTCGCAAAGATGGTAATGCAATTTGGTTTGCTAATGAAATTACTAATTTATTTGAAGGACAGTTTGTTTTTTCAACTAGATTTACAAATCCAAGGGCAATAAAATTTTGGGGTAAGTTTGCAATGCAATTTGAAAATAATTCTTTTTATGATGATGAGATATGGAGAAATTGGACAATAAGAAAAAATAATTTCAAAAACCATACATTAAATTTAGCCTCAATATATTTTGACCTTATAAAAAGTGGAGAAAAAGTTTTGGAAGGTCGCCTTAATGATGAGAAGAGAAAGACTTTTAATGTTGGAGATACAATAACTTTCTATAAAGAGCCAGAAAAAGAAGAAACTATGCAGGTAATTATTCTTGATAAATATATTTTTAAAGATTTTGAAGAAATGGCAAACAATCTCAATAAAAAAGATTTAGGCTTTGCGAAACATACAAAAGAAGAAATGATAAATACATATAGGACAATTTATAAACGCGAAGATGAAAATAAATATGGTGTTGTTATTTTTAAAATAAAAGTTTTGTAAAAATAAATTAATAAGATTTCAACTTCACAAATAAATTGAAAAAGCAAAAATTAAAGTTTGATGAAAATGTTAAAATTGTTTGTGAAGAATTTAAAGTTATAAAAGTGTTAAGTTAATTTGTAAAAAACATAAAGAAAACTATTTTAAAGGAGAAGTTTATGTTTGTATTATTAGATGCTTTAAAGAAATATAAACCTTTTGATAAAAAAGAGGAAGAAGATTTAAATAAAACTTTGCAATTTCTTGAAAATAACACTAATTGCATTTTTAATGAGTGATTTTGTTTTATTCTTAGAAAAATTTAATTTAAATGATATTACAATAATGACTACTCAAGTACGGCTCTTAGACAAAACACTAGGAGAAATTAATTTTCAATTAGAAATTATGCAACAACAAAATTATGATTCAATTATTAAAAAAATAACTTTATTTTTGGACAATATAAAAAACAAATATAATATTAATTATGAGTTAATAGAATATAAGGAGATATAACATGAATGTAAGATTAGGAACTAAAGATGATTTGTCGCAACTTAAATTAATTTTTGATAAAATCATTAAAAATATGGAGGATA
>CALWEH010000006.1 GCA_944377145.1 uncultured Clostridia bacterium
TCAAGGGTTAAAGAAAGAATGCAAGTATTATCAGAGATAATGTCTGAATAAAAGCATAAGTATATATTGCATTTTATTAACTTTTTAAATCTCTTTAGTACGGTTCGACAACCTAACGCTCCGCCAAGGGCGATTGCGTTCGAACACCAATGGAAAATATGTTTTTACCAATGGTGTTGCGGGCGCAATTTTTTATAAATAAAATCTTTTTCAATTTTTGCTTATTGTAGTAATTTTCGAATTTTAAAATATTTTTAAATTTTCTGTTGATATCTTATTTTTTTGTGCTATAATTAAAGTTAAATATGAAAAAGAAACATTGGTTTTTAATTTTATTTATTTATGTTTCAGTCATAAGTGTTACAAATTTAGCATGGAACATTTATTTTTTAGCCACTAAGCCACTCTCGGCTGGTGGCATTTTTAATATCGCAAAAGATTCAGTTGTTGAAATAATGGCTGAAACCGAAGATGTAGGTGTAAGTTATGGTTCTGGTGTAATTGTTGCCAAAAATGGAACAATTGTTACAAATGCCCATGTTATTACATACAAAGACCTAGGTCAAAGTTATGCTTTTGATAAAATCTCTATTAGGCTTATTGATGAACAAGATTTTAGAGAAGTTAATATTGTAAAATATGATTTAGATTTAGACATAGCAGTTCTTAAATTAACTTGTAATAGAAATTTAAAAGCAATAAAAATTGGAGATGATTCAAAACTTGACTATGGTGATAAAGTTTACGGTATTGGAAATATGAGTAATTACGGAATATCTTTAACGACAGGATATGTTGCTATCCCCCATATTAATGTTATATATAATGAAATAACAAGAAATGTTATTCAATGCAACTTAACTATATCAGACGGAAATAGTGGTGGAGCATTGATTGACCAAGACGGAAAGTTGGTAGGCATTACAACATTTAGACTAAAAGACCAAACCAACAATATTATTTATGGTATTTCTTACTGTATTCCCATCAATACAGTAATGGAATATATTGAAAAAAATTAATTTAAGGAGGAACTATGACAAAAAGTTTTAAGAAATTGCATATTATTACGCTTTCTTTAATTCTTGCTGTAATTTGTGGTGCATTTTATTGCCTAACATATTATCAAAAACCAGCACAAACGCAAATCGCAACAAGAAATATAGAAGTTAGTAGAAATGCAATAGACTATGAAGCTTACTTTGAACAATTTGATAGTGTTAATTTTGTACCCGATGAAAAATTATCTACTTTAAATCTTGTTCAAACAGTAGATGAGGAGTTTTTAAGTGAAATTAATAACAATTCTTCAACAACTCATTATAAAGGAGAGGTTTGCTATGATATTGAATATGACCATGAAAATGGCAAAGTATATTTAAATGCAACTCTTTATTTAGATGATGAAGGCAACTGCTTATTTGAAAAAGTTGAAGGAGTTGCTTGTTGGAACGAAAATATTAATGATATTGACATTGTTTTTGAAGCGGAAGATGATATTATATTCTTATCAGATTTGAATGAGGATATAAATAACTGTGGTTGGTTCAAAAAGGCATTAAAATTTGTTAAAAAACATGCAGTAGCAATAGTTGCAACCGTTGCAGTAGTTGCAGTTGTTGCTACAGTAGCAGTTGCAGCTCCTGCTTTTATAGCGGCAGCAACAGCAACAATTAGCGTTGGAGGAGGAACTGCAGGACTAGCCGGAGGAATTAGTGCTGGATTAGTTGCTGCTGGTAGTGCCATCGCAAGTTCAACATTAGTAACCGCAACAGTTGGAGCAGCAGTTGTTACAACAGGTGCTGTATTGACAGCTTGTTTACTTGATGATATAATTACATTAACAGAAGCATATGTTGTTGACTTCGCTGAATCTGTTAGAAAAACAAATAGGGCTGATAGATATTTATTAGTTGTTATGTCTGCATTAGACCAGCCTCTTGTTACACATTATAAACCTGTAACATTAGAAACTGCTAAAACATGGTTCTCTTTAGGTGGTCAAGTTTGGACTCCATATTCTAATGATGCAGTTACATTAATTGAATCATGTGGATATTATGCTGGCGATAGCAATGGAAATATTGGAATGTGCGAACAAAATAATTTGCAAAATGGATTGTGGGGTTATTTCCATTATCATGCCATTGACAAAACGACCAAGCAAAAAGTCAGATTATCTGGAGACGGACAAAATGCAAATGTTGGTAAAGCACATGCCGTTCATTGTTTTTTCTATTTTTAAGGAGAATATATGAAATCAAAAAATGAAATACAACAAGAATTGATTAAAGAGTTTGGTGAAGATTTTAATACTATAGATAATTTAATCAAATGGCTAAAATCTCATTATCATCCACAAATTTTCACATCAATGGAAGAATTTGTTAAAACTCCTTATTTCCATATAACTGGAAATATGACTATTGATGAATACACAGACGATTATATAAATGAAGACGAAAAGTATATTATTGCGTTGTTTAATGATTATAGAGACTTTAATTATGCAACACCCGAAGACAATTGGTATGATGCAATTGTTATAACTTATGATAATGCTACTAAAAAAATAATTAAATACTTTTGCTCTACGGGATTCGGTTCTACAAACATTGCACAAAACGATATTCACGCTTTTTATAATTAAAAGGTAATAATTTTGCCTTAAGTCTAGAACTAATAGTTATAAAAAAATCATTTTCATAAACATAGATTAGTAAATTATATATACTTCTTTGAATAATTTGGTTAAGTATTTAAACGGGAAATACCGTCCAAAATATTTCAAGAACTTCAAAGAATTTTGCACTTCTTTAAATATCCCAAATCAATCTATTGATGATTATACCGATGATTATGTTTCGGAAAATGATAATTATGTGGTTATTTTATTTAATGATTATAGAGATTTCAAAGGTGCAAATGAGAACGATAATTTTAGTGATGATATAGTTGTTTGTTATGATAAAGATACAAATAAAATTACTAAATATTATTACACTGGATTAGACAATGAATATCTTCACGATATTGATGCATTTATTAATTAATCACAAATTACATAAAACCATTAAACATTGTTGTTTAATGGTTTTTTCTTTTAATTAATTTGGTTTAGTTTTTGTTATTATTTAACTTATTAAATACATTTAGAGTTCAAACGCAATCACCCTCGTCCCGCCATGAACTTGTCCATCCGTACCAATTCTGGTACGGGTGGTTTTTTTATAGAAAAAAAGTGGTAATTAATTATACCACTACGATTTTTATTGTTCTCTTTTTTGAAGTACTGCAAAATATTCTTTTGAGTAGAATATTGATAGGTCTATGTTTTTATTTATTTCTTGTTCGGTTAATA
>CALWEH010000007.1 GCA_944377145.1 uncultured Clostridia bacterium
CACACGAAGGCGGAGTTGCTAGTAATCCCGAATCAGAATGTCGGGGTGAATGCGTTCCCGGGTCTTGTACACACTGCCCGTCACGCCATGGGAGTCGGGGGTACCCGAAGTCAGTGGTCCAACCCTGCAAAGGGAGGAAGCTGCCGAAGGTAAAACTGATGACTGGGGTGAAGTCGTAACAAGGTAGCCGTATCGGAAGGTGCGGCTGGATCACCTCCTTTTAAAGAGAAATCTTTAGAGAGTCGACGAAGAGAGTGGTAACTCTAAAAACATACGAAAGGACTTAAGGGAAGTAATATTAAGGTATATATATTGAGGAAGAGGAAGTAGTATAACCCACTACTTCTTTTTTTATATTTTAAAAAGATACAAATAACTGTGTGGAGATTTTAATATATATCTAGTTTTTAACAATATTTAATTGACTAAAGGTGAATACAGGTTTGAAATCATATTGATGTAAAAATATATAAAAAAAGAGCAATTTAATTACTCTTTTTTGAATTTTTAGGATTGATAAACCCTTTGGTTAGCTAATACTACGCTTCTTGTTTTGCTTTTTCGTATTCAGCCAAGATTACTGAACTGATTTGTTCTCTAGTTTCAGTATTTAATGGGTGTACAATATCTTTGTACTTACCATCTGGAGTTTGACGAGATGGCATAGCTATAAATGTTCCGTTGCTATCTTCAATAATTTTGATGTCATGAACTACAAATGAACCATCAATAGTGAAAGAAGCTACAGCTTTAAGCTTGCTATCAGTCTTGCTTACCAATCTTATTCTTACGTCTGTGATATTCAAGTCTGTTCACCTTCCCTTTTTAATATTAACTAACTAAGTAGTCATTATCATTATAATCAAATGATGGAAAAAAATCAAATGATTTAAATAGATATATAAAATTTTTTTAGTATATTACTTATCACTATCAAAGTTAAATTCTCATATATAGAATTGTATGAATATAAATGATTTAATTTTAGAAAAATATAGGCATATACATTTTGTGGGAGTAGGTGGAATAAGCATGTATTCGCTTGCAATATATTGCAAAAATTTGGGCATGATTGTAAGTGGTAGTGATATAGATAGAAATAAATATATTGATATATGTGAGAATAATGGAATTAAGACATATATAAAGCATAAAAGAAAAAATATTGATGGGGCAGATATAATTGTATATACTTTAGCTGTAGACGAATGTAACATTGAAATAATAGAGGGTAGAAAAAGAGGGATTAAAGTTGTAAGCAGAGCTGAATTATTAGAATGTATTTGTAAAAATTACAAATGTGTAATAGGAGTAAGTGGGACACATGGTAAAACAACTACTAGTGCTATGATATATCACATATTAAAGCAAAGCGGAGAAAAAGTTTCCTGCCATATAGGCGGAGAGATTGATGATATGAAATTAAATCCTCATGATAAATATTTAGTGTTAGAATGTTGTGAATATAATAGGAGTTTTTTAAAATTTAATTGCGATATAGCTGTGGTATTAAATATAGATAATGACCATTTAGATTGTTATGGAAATATGTATAATTTAAAAAACGCTTTTAAAATTTTTATAAAAAAAGCTAAAACTAAATTTATATTTGATAATCCAACAACTAAATGTATAAAATTAAAAGCTAATCATATATATAAAGCTAAAATGATTTCTTTAGACACATTTGAATATGATAATAAAAAGTATATAATAGATAATGTTTTTGGTAGTTATAATATAGATAACGCAACAGTGGCAATAGCAATTTGTTCATATTTGGGTGTTTCATATACTAAAATAAGTAAAGCGATTAAAAGTTTTAAGCCTGTAAAAAGAAGATGTGAGCTTTTAGGAAAATTAAAAGGGGTAGATGTTATTACAGATTATGCTCATCACCCTACAGAAATTAAATGTTTATATCAAAATTTACAATTAAAATATAATAACATATATTTAATTTTTCAGCCTCACACTTACTCTAGAACAAAATTGTTAATAAAAGAATTTGCTCAACTTTTTAAAAATATGCCTAATTTGATTATTTTTAAAGAATATCCATCAAGAGAAAGTAAATATAAGGGCTATAGTGCAAAACAATTAAGTGAAAATGTTGAAAATTCTATATATATTAAAAATTATAGTCAATTAAAAAGGATTTTAATAGAAAATAATTTTTTACCTAATTCTTGCATCGCTTTTGTTGGAGCGGGAGATATAAATGAAATTGCTAATAAAATAATAAATGATTTAGGAGAGAGGATTTAAACTATTTGTGATTATAAATTATAAAAAAGTGTTGACAATCACAATTTTTTAATATATAATACATAAGCAGAATATATTTAGGAGATTTTAATATGAAAGCAAATATACATCCAGATTATCACGAAGTTACATTTAAATGTGCTTGCGGAAACACTTTTAAAGGGGGTTCTACAAAAGCTGGAGATGAAATAAAACTTGAGATTTGTAGTGCTTGTCACCCATTCTTTACAGGAGAGGGAAATAAAGTGGTAGACGTTAAAGGTCGTGTAGATAAATTTAATAAAAAACATAATTTAGAAAATAAATAGCAAAGTAATGCATCTAATTTTTTCATGTCTTCTTGAAGGATTTAGGTGCATTTTTTGTATTCAAATTTAATTATATTAATATACGAAAGATAAATATGTGTAGATTAAACATTTTAAGGAAAATTGCAAAAAATAGATTAGCTTTAGCTGGTATTGATGATAAAGATGCTGATTATATAATAAGTTATACTTTAAATATCCCTATTACAGATATTGCTTTTAATAGCATGGATTTAACAAAAAAACAATACAAAGACATTATAAAAAAAGTGAAGCTTAGGTGTAAACATATACCTATAACTGAAATTTTTAAAAAAGCATATTTTTATGGACTTGAATTTGTTGTAAACAAAAATGTTTTAACACCAAGGGCAGATAGTGAGATTTTAGTAGAAAAGTCGATTGAATATATTAAGCCTAATTTTAGAGTGTTAGATTTATGTACAGGAAGTGGGTGCTTAGCCGTTAGTATTGCAAAAAATGTAAAAGCTTATGTTGAAGGTTGTGATATAAGCGGGAAAGCATTAAAAGTTGCAAAAAAAAATGTAAAGTTAAATAAAGCAGATGTGGAAATATATCAATCAAATATGTTTGAAAAAGTGCAAGGAAGATTTAATGTGATAGTATCAAATCCACCATATATTGAAACTGAGGTTGTAAAAGATTTGGATATAGAAGTAAAAGAGTATGATCCAGTTTTAGCTTTAGATGGCGGAAAAGATGGATTAGATTTTTATAGAGAGATAGCAAATAATATTAAAAATTATTTATTAGATGATGGAGTTTTGCTATTGGAAATTGGATATAATCAAGCAGAAAGTGTGAAAGATATATTTAAAGATGTGGCAAAAGAGGTAGAATTAATAAAAGATTATAACAATAATGATAGAGTGATTGTTGTAAGAATTTAAGGGAGGAAATATGTTGTCCAAATTAAAAGACATTAAAGCTCGTTTTGAAGAGCTTAGTAAAGAGATTGTAAATCCTGATGTTATAGCTGATAATAAAGAATGGCAAAATAAGGTTAAAGAACATAGTAATCTACAGCCTATTGTAGATGAATATGATAAATATCTAAAATATGAAAGTGATATAAAAGAAAATGAGCAAATGCTTGAAGGCGAAACTGATGCAGAAATGAGAGAGATGCTTAAAGAAGAAATACAAAATCTTAAACATTTATTAAAACAAAGTGAAGAAAACCTTAAAATTTTATTGCTTCCTAAAGATGAAAATGATACTAAAAATGTTATTATGGAGTTTAGAGGAGGTGCTGGAGGAGAGGAATCTGCATTGTTTGCTCATTCTTTAATGAGAATGTATAAAATGTATTGTGATAGCCATAAATTTAAGTTTGAAGTACTTAATATTGAAGAAACAGAGCTTGGTGGAGTGAAAGAAGCTACAGTATTGATTAAAGGTAAAAATGCGTATGCCACATTTAAATATGAGAGTGGAGTGCATCGTGTTCAGCGTGTGCCAGAAACTGAAAGCCAAGGTAGAGTGCATACTTCTACAGCTACAGTAGCAGTTTTGCCAGAAGCTGAAGAAGTAGATGTAGACTTAGATATGAAAGATATTAGAATTGATTTATATCGTGCTAGTGGAGCTGGTGGGCAACATGTAAATAAAACTGAAAGTGCCATTCGCTTAACTCATATACCAACAGGAATTGTGGTTGCTTGTCAAGAAGAGAGAAGTCAAACTCAAAATAAAGAAAAAGCTTTTACAATGTTAAGAGCTAAATTGTATGATTATTATCAACAGCAAAAAGATGCTGAATATAAAGATAATAGAAGATCTCAAATAGGTACTGGAGATAGAAGTGAAAGAATTAGAACATATAATTTCCCTCAAGGGCGTGTTACTGATCATAGAATAGGTTTGAGTTTGTATAATATCTCAAGTTTTATGGACGGGGATTTAGATGAAATGTTTCAAGCTTTGGCTATTGCAGATCAACAAAAAAAACTGGCAGCAAATAATTAAATAATAAAAAATAAATAATTTAAAAATATTAAAATAAAAAAACAATAAATAATTGTAAAATAAAAAAAATAATAAATAATTAAATTAATTAAAAATTATTTAAATTAATTAAAATTTTAAAATAAAAAAATAATTATTTTACAAAGGTTAAAAATATTATTTAATTTTAATTTATTAAAACGTTTTGTAAAATTTGAGAATATATGTATAATATATATAAGGAGGAATTTTTTATGACACAAAAAACTACAACTACTACAACTACAACTCGTAAAAGTTCAGGTTGGGGATTAAACAAGATTTCATTTTATACAATAGGTGCAGCTGCTATATTATATTTAATATCAGCAATATTCACACTTGTTAAAGTTGATAGTCTTGCAACAGTTGCAAAATTTATGCAAGGAATTGCAACTGTAATAATGGTTTGCATTGTAGCTATACTTGCATGGAAGTATGTAAGAAGTAAAACTACTGTATGGAAAGTTTTGTATTTTGTATTTTTAGGTCTAGTTATTTTAGGAATAATTATTCCTATTGTTGCAGCCTAAAATAAAACTTCTGCATTTTGTGCAGAAGTTTTTTATTATAGTATGTTATTATTTTTCTTGATTTTTTGGCAGTGTAATGTTATAATTTAAATATAGGAGATAAATTAAATGGCTGTTAAGAAATATTTTAAAATTGATAGCGAAAAAGGATATTTAGAAAATAAGCATGATATAAATTATTTTGCTACAAAACAAATGGGCAAAAGTGTTTTTGGTGGCATGTTAGGAGATTTTGATGAAAATGGATTTTATGTTATTAATCAAAAAATTGTAGAAGAATTAATTAAAATGCCTAAAGTGATTGTAGATATGGTTGATGGGGCAGATTTAATTCGTAGTAAAATTAAATTTGATGGATTTTACCACTTTATTCTAACTGTGGAAGAAAATACTGCAACATTTAGTTTGTTAGAAAAGTTGCAATATCAATCTAATTATAATTTTAATAGCGGGGCATATAGCAATATAAATGAATATGTGTTAGATCAAATTAGTGTGCCAGATAAAGATTTTGATAGAAATTCATTATATCAAAAATATAACATATCAGTTGTAGATGAGGGTGATTCGTTAAGTATATTTGATATGGACGAATTGAGTATAGCTATATATTTTAATATCATTGATAAAATAAAAATGAATTATTTAACAAAAAATCAATTGATTTTAAAAGAAAAAGAAATTGAAAATGTTGAAGCGGATTATTTTGAATCTGTACTTGAATTATTAACTGAATTTCCAGATATTGAAAATAAAGTTAAAGAAGATGTGAAAAACAATTTAAATGAAAAACGAAATTTAATAATTCCAAATAAGCCGTTTTTCCAAAAAACTGTTAATGAAATATTAGATAGCAGTTTAGATCAATTTGTTTATACTTTACCTAGTGAACAAAGAGATGAATTGTTAAATAAATTAAGGGAAATTAAAGAAAAATATTATGCTGAATTCAAACAGATTATTCCTATTCAAATAAATCAAGAAACAGGAGTTAGGTTTAATCCTATACAAATTGAAGATGAAAGTATTATAGCTTCTTTAGCTCAACAAATATCTACTAAAAGTTATACAACTTCTGATATTAGAAAAGTAGTTATAAATAAAGATGATCTTGCGTTAACTTTGCAAAAAATAAAAGAAATGGTTGAAGAGAATGAAAAATTGTGTATGGCCAACAATACTTCTAATTCACATATTATAAAAGGAAGAAAGTTTGTTAAAGAGTTTTATGAAGATTGGGAAAAGTCTAAAACAAATCTTTTAAAATCAGCTGTAAAACAAGATGTTAAAGAAGAGGAAAATTTAATTTCCACTGTTATAAAAACGGAAAATGTAAAAGAGAATGTTGCTAGCAATAAAGACAATGGTAAAAAGAAACAGGTGGAATCATCTCGCTCATCTTCTACAACTAATAATAAAGTAAATAAAAATCAAACTAATAATGAAGTGGAAAAAAATCAACCTAAATCTTCTAATAATCAAACAAAAACTTCTAACGAATTTATTGGAGGTACTGTAGGAGGGTTTGGCGGTGAAAAGCAAGAAGTTGATTTATTGAGAAAAAGTATTGCAGTATCAGAAAGGTTAAGAGAAAGAAGGAAAGCTTCTAATAAAGATGTTGGGGGAGGATTGGAACTATAAAAAAATAAGCCAATGGGCTTATTTTTATCTATAAACTGTAAGTGCTAGGAGAGTAATTTTCTACAATATTTATGATATCGTTGCAGAAATCGTCAATTACTTTGCGAACGGCTTGGTGGAATTCTTTATTTGGAAGTCCTGATTGAGCTAATCTTGGATCTATTTTTTCCATTTTATAGCTATAACCATTTATAGCTTGTCTAAGATTCGTGCTTAATAGATCAAAATCAATTATATAATTCTCTCCCCATTTATTTTTACTTGTAAGTAAAGCTCTTGTAGCTCCATCATATAATACTTCTTTTGTAATAGACTGAATTTTAGAATAAAATCCTTTTTCATTAAGTATAAGAATGTCATCTTCGCTTTCAGGTAGATAATACATTTCTAAAGCATATAACCTGTTAGGGAAATGTGCGTTAAATGAAGCGTCAAATAATACTTTAGCAAAAGCATAATAACAAAGTCTATGTAAACTTTTAGGCGAGGATATTCCTCCTGTGTCTTGTAGTTCCTTATTTAGAAAGGTGTGAGCTTCTTTCAATGTTCTTTCAATGTCTTTTTGAATTTCAGGATTGTTTTTCCCTCCTGTAATCTCATAAGGTTGACTTAAATATTTTTCTGCTATTTCTAAATAGTATTTGTATGGTTCTTTTGATGTTGTTGTTACATATTTGCTATTTGAAATGTCAAAATTTATCATATTGCACTCCTGTTTTAATAATTTCTGCCAGTATATCATAAGCGTTAATTTTTGTAAATACCAAAATGTTGAATTTTTCGAAAATATTTTAAATAATTAAAAAGGTTAAAATTTTATAAAAAATATATTAAAAAAGGGTTGACAAAGATTTTGGTGTGTGATAAAATAAATTAGCTATTTGAGTGGGTAGAAGTGCAAGGTTGCATAGGTTAGCTATCAACACTATGGTAATTTGCATTGACCACAAGCACTTAATGTGCGACCAACCAAAAGCATTTTATTTTTGGTGAATAGCACTTTACACACGGTTCCGTGTAAACCTAAATATATGTTTAATAAAGGGCTGAGGGATATGTGTATAAAGATGGTTAAAAGTTGGGCTAGGAGGAAAAATAAATGTCAACTAAAAAAATAAGAATTAAACTAAAATCTTATGACCACAGTTTGTTGGATCAAGTTGTAGCTAACATTGTCGATATGGCTACAAAGTCTGGATGCAAGATTTCTGGACCTATTCCACTTCCTACAGATAAAGAAGTGGTTACAATTATTCGTGCTCCGCACAAAGATAAAGATTCTAGAGAACAATTCGAATCTAGAACTCATAAAAGAATTGTAGATGTATATGCACCTAATGCTAAGTCGGTAGATACATTATTAAAAATGAATTTACCTGCAGGTGTAGGCATTGATGTGGAATTATAGGAGGGTGCCAATGAAAAAAGCGATTATAGGTAAAAAGCTTGGAATGAGCCAAGTATTTGCTAACGATGGTTCAGTTGTGCCTGTAACTATTATAGAAGCTGGTCCTTGTTATGTAACTCAAGTTAAAAATAAGGATGCAGATGGCTATGAGGCAGTGCAAATGGCTTTTGGAGAAATTAAAGCTAAAAATGTAAATAAATGTCAAGCTGGAACTTTTAAAAAAGCTGGTGTAGAACCAAAACGTACAATGCAAGAATTTAAATTGGATAATAGTGCTGAATATTCTTTAGGGCAAGAAATCAAATGTGATGTATTTGCTGAAGGAGATAAAGTAGATGTATCCGGAGTGTCAAAAGGTCATGGATTTAGTGGTGTAATTAAGCGTTGGAACGCTCGCCGTTTAAAAATGACTCACGGTGTTGGACCTGTTCATAGAGAAGTTGGTTCAATGGGCGCAAACTCTACACCAAGTAGAGTATTTAAAAATAAGAAAATGCCTGGACAATATGGTCATGAAAATGTAACAGTTCAAAATTTGACTATAGTTCGTGTTGATGCTGATAGAAACTTATTATTTGTAAAAGGTTCTATTCCTGGACCAAATAATAGTATAGTTGCAGTTAAAGCATCTGTTAAGGCGTAAAAAGGGAGAAAACTATGGCGAAACTTACAATATATAATATGAAGAAAGAAGCTGTTGGCGAAGTTGAATTGAATGATAGTGTATTTGGTGCAGGATATAACGAACCTTTAATTCATCAAGTGGTAGTAGCTATGCACAACAATGCTCGCCAAGGCACAAAATCTGCATTAACTAGAAGTGAAGTTAGAGGGCATGCTAAAAAACCTTGGAGACAAAAAAGTACTGGTCGTGCTAGACAAGGTTCTACAAAAGGTCCTCAATGGGTAGGAGGAGGAGTTGTATTTGCTCCAAAACCTCGTGACTTCTCACAAAAAATTAATAAAAAGATGAGAGATGCTGCTTTTGCTAGTGCAATTAGTCAAAAGATTGCACAAAATGAAGTTGTTGTTTTAGATAAAATAGAGCTTCAAGAGCAAAAGACAAAAGAAGTGGCTAATATGTTAGATGCATTTGGCTTAAATAAAAGAACTGTAATTGTTACAGCTGAAAATGATCCAACAGTATTAAGATGTGCAAAAAACATTGAGAATGTTTCTGTTGCTGAAGTAAACTTATTAAATGTATGTGATGTTGTTGAAAACACAAACATTGTAATTACTGTTGATGCGATTAAGAAGATAGAGGAGGCTTATGTATAATGAGCGCACACGATATTATTTTAAAACCTGTATTAACTGAAAAGTCTTATGCAGGAATTCCAAATAAAGTTTATACATTTATAGTAGCTAAAGATGCAAATAAAATTCAAATTCGTAATGCTGTTGAAGAAATATTTGAAGTTAAAGTTGCTAAGGTTAATACATTAAATTGTAAAGGTAAAACTAGAACTAGAAACACAAGAAGTGGAGTTGTGAAAGGAAGTACAGGAGATTATAAAAAAGCGATTGTATATTTGACTCCAGATTCAAAGAGTATTCAGTTCTTTGATAGTTTGTCATAAAATAAAGGAGAGCGAAAATGGCTATAAAAAAGAGAAAATCCATAACAAATGGTTCAAGAGGTTATTCTTCTGCGTCTTTTGAAGAAATCACAAAAGATGCCAAAGCTCCTAAAGCCTTGCTTGCTAGAAAAAATAAAACAGGTGGCAGAAGCCATGGTAAAATTTCAGTAAGACATATTGGCGGAGGAAATCGTCAAAAATATAGAATTATTGATTTCAAAAGAAATAAAGATGGGGTTGTTGCGAAAGTAGATAGTATTCAATACGATCCTAATAGAAGTGCTTATATTGCATTGTTAGTATATGCTGATGGAGATAAAAGATTTATACTAGCTCCTAATGGTTTGAAAGTTGGAGATAAAGTTGTGTCTGGTGAAGAGGCTGACATTTCAGTAGGAAACGCTCTACCTTTAGCTAATATACCTTTAGGTTCTAGAATACACAATGTAGAATTAACACCTGGAAAAGGTGGACAAATTGTTCGTAGTGCAGGAATGTCTGCTCAAGTAATGGCTAAAGAAGGAAATTATGTTACACTTCGTTTACCATCAGGAGAAATGAGAAAAGTATTGGCTAAGTGTAAGGCTACTATTGGTGAAGTTGGAAATGAAGAACATGAAATTGTTTCTTTAGGTAAAGCTGGACGTAAGCGTCACATGGGTGTTAGACCTAGTGTTCGTGGTTCTGTTATGAACCCTGTAGATCACCCTCATGGTGGTGGTGAAGGAAAAGCGCCTGTTGGGCATGCTGGTCCACTTACTCCTTGGGGTAAACCTGCAATTGGATATAAGACTAGAAAACATAAAAAAGCTTCTGACAAACTTATTGTCAAGAGAGCTAAAGCAAAGTAGGAGTTTGATATGAGTAGATCATTAAAGAAAAAACCTTTCGTTGATCCTAAACTTATGGCAAGGATTAAAGAAATGAACGAAAAAAATGAAAAGAAAGTTATAAGAACTTGGTCGCGTGCCAGTGTTATCTATCCTGAATTTGTAGGACATACTATTGCAGTTCATAATGGTAGAAAACATATCCCTGTATATTGTACAGTTGATATGGTTGGTCATAAACTTGGAGAATTTTCTCCTACAAGAACATTTAAGGGATTTAAAGCTGACAGTAATGCACCTAAGGGCGGAGTGTAAGGAGTGAACTATGGCAAAGAGAATTAGAGAAAAAACAGCAAAAATAAGACAAAATGCTGACAATAGACCTAAAGCGTCTGTAAAATACGTTCGCATTAGCCCTAGTAAAGTTGCTATTGTATTAGATACAGTGCGTGGAAAGGCTTATGATGAAGCTATAGGTATTTTAAATTCTATACCTAACAAATCTGCAGAAGTTGTTTTAAAACTTATTAATTCTGCAGCAGCTAATGCTGAAAATAATAAAGGTATGAATAAGCATGATTTATATATTGCAGAAATCTATGTTGGGCAAGGACCTACTTTAAAACGTAGTATGGCTGCAGGTAAAGGTAGTGCTAACAGAATTTTGAAAAGAACTAGTCACATTACAGTTGTGCTAGATATAAAGGAGTAGGCTATGGGACAAAAAGTTAATCCTAATGGAATGAGAATTGGTATTAATAAAACTTGGAATTCTTTCTGGATTGCTGATAAGAAAGATATGGCTAAGTTTATTAAAGAAGATGATACTCTAAGAAAATATATCTTAAAAAATTATAAAAGTGCATCAATATCTAGCGTTAAAATTGAAAGAAGTGGAGATAGTGTAACCATTACAATTAGCACAGGTAAACCAGGAGTTTTAATTGGTCAAAAAGGTGCTGGAGTTGAAGCGTTAAAGAAAGCTCTTGAAAAAATGTCTAGCGCTAAACGTGTAAATGTAAATATTAAAGAAGTAAAAAATGTTGACCTTGATGCTAAATTGGTGGCAGAGAGCATTGCTTTACAACTTGAAAAAAGAGCTCAATTTAGACGGGTAATGAAAGCTGCAATGCAAAGAACTATGCGTGCAGGTGCTATTGGGATTAAAACAATGGTAAGCGGACGTTTAGATGGTGCAGAAATTGCTCGTAGCGAACATTATCATGAAGGCTCACTTCCTTTACAAACTTTAAGAGCTGATATAGATTATGCACAAGTAGAAGCTCATACCACTTTTGGTGTGATTGGAGTTAAAGTTTGGATCTATAAAGGAGACATAATAGGTAAAGTGTCTACGGCTGACAAAAAAGGAGAGAACTAATATGTTGATGCCTAAAAGAGTTAAAAGAAGAAAACAGTTTAGAGGACGTATGAAAGGTAGAGCACATAGAGGAAACTTTGTTGCATACGGAGATTACGGACTAGTTGCTATAGAGCCAGGTTGGGTTACAGGTAACCAAATAGAAGCAGCTCGTGTGGCAATGAACAGATATATGAAACGTGGTGGTAAAGTCTGGATTAAGATATTCCCAGACAAAGCAGTAAGTAAAAAGCCTGCAGATACTCGTATGGGTAGCGGAAAAGGTGCTCCTGACCACTATGTTGCAGTAGTAAAACCTGATAGAGTTTTATTTGAAATTTCTGGACCTAGTGAAGAAGTTTGTTTGGAAGCTTTAAGACTTGCATCTCACAAACTTTCAGTTAAAACTAAGGTTATAAGAAAAGAAACACTAGTTGAAGGCGGTGAAAGTGATGAAAAATAATTATAAAGAAATGACTTTAGATGAGTTAAAGCTTGAAGAAAATAAATTAAAGCAAGAACTATTTAACCTTACTTTTCAAAATAGTGTAGGACAATTAAAAGATACTTCATCTATTAGAACAGTTAGAAGGAATATCGCTAGAGTAAAAACTGTTATTCACGAGAAAGCAGTTGGAGCAAAGGAGTAATGTATGGAAAAAGATAAAAAAGTAAGTCAAAGATCCATTGTAGGCATTGTTGTTAGTGACAAAATGGATAAAACAGTTGTTGTTGCAATTTCTATCAAGAAAAAGCATCCAATCTACGGAAAATTTATCACTAGCACTAAGAAATATAAAGCACATGACGAAAAAAATGAATGTAAAATTGGAGATACTGTAAGAATTGTAGAAACTCGTCCATTGAGTAAAGATAAATATTTCCGTGTTCAAGAAATCGTTGAGCGTGCTAAGTAGGAGGAATGTATGATACTAGAAGAAAGTAGATTAGCAGTTGCTGATAACACTGGTGCTAAAGAAATTAAATGCATTAGATGTATTGGTGGCTCACATAAAAAAACTGCTGGCATTGGAGATATCATTGTTGCTTCTGTGCAAAAAGCTGACCCAGATGGAAAAGTTAAAAAAGGAGAAGTTGTTACAGCTGTTATAGTTAGAACAAAATATCCAATTCAACGTGCTGATGGAACAGTTATTAAATTTGATGAAAATGCCGCTGTTATTATAGATAAGGCAAATGCGCCTAGAGGTACAAGAATTTTTGGACCTATAGCAAGAGAGCTTCGTGCAAAAGGGTTTAATACCATTATATCCTTAGCACCAGAAGTTTTATAAAGGAGACGTTATGAGTAAATTACATGTAAAAAAAGGTGATAAAGTTTTAGTAATTGCTGGAAAAGATAAAGGCAAAATGGGTGAAATTTTAGCAACTGATAGAGAAAAAAGTTTTGTTACAGTAACTGGTGTAAATATCCAAACTCATCATAACAAACCTAAATCACGAGAAGAAAAAGGTGGGATAGTAAAAAGTGAAGGACCTATTCATTCGTCTAATGTACAATTAGTATGTCCTAGTTGCGGAAAGCCTACTAGAATTGCCCACAAAATAGTTGATGGTAAATCTGTTCGTGTATGCAAAAATAGTGGCTGTGATGCCATTATAGATAAGGTAGCTAGTGAACCAAAAAAGGCTAGCAAAAAAACTGCTGATAAAACCAGCAAGGCAAATTAAGGAGTAGATGTATGGAAAAAGAAATTAATAGAAAACATGCACACTACAATGATGTTGTAAAGCCAGCCTTGAAGGAAAAGTTTGGCTATTCTAATGTTATGCAAATTCCTCGTCTAGAAAAAATTGTATTAAGTTTGCGTCTTGGAAAGGAAAAAGATAATTCGAAAAGCTTTAATATGGCTGTAGATGAATTAAGTGCTATAGCAGGTCAAAAAGCTGTTGTAACACATGCTAAAAAATCTGTTGCAAACTTTAAATTAAGACAAGGACAAAAAATAGGTGCAAAAGTTACTTTAAGAGGAGAGAGAATGTATGAATTCTTTGACCGTCTTGTATCTGTAGCTTTACCTCGTGTGAGAGATTTTCAAGGTCTAAGCACAACATCTTTTGATGGAAGAGGAAATTACAGTTTTGGCGTTAAAGAACAAATCATTTTCCCAGAAATTATTTATGATAAAATTGAAAAAGTTCGAGGCTTCGACATTATGTTTATTACAACAGCACATACAGATGAAGAAGCATTGGCTTTATTAACAGAAATGGGATTACCATTTAAAAAGGCAAGGAGATAAAATATGGCAAAGAAAGCGATGATTAATAAACAACAACGTCCTCAAAAATATTCAACTCGTGAATATACACGTTGTTCAATTTGTGGAAGACCACACGCCGTTTTAAGAAAGTATGGTATTTGCAGAATATGCTTTAGAAACTTGGCTTATAAAGGCGAAATCCCAGGCGTTAAAAAGTCGAGCTGGTAAAAGGAGAAAGATTATGATAGTTATTGACCCAATAGCAGATATGCTTACTAGAATTCGTAATGCAAATACTAGAAAGCATGAAACTGTTAATGTTCCAAGTTCTAAAACAAAATTAGCTATTGCTGAGATTCTTTTAGAAGAAGGATATATTGCATCATATAGTAAAGAAACTATTGATGGTGTGAGTTATATCGTTATTTCCTTAAAATATGGTCCTAATGGTGAAAAGGTTATTCAAGGATTAAAGAGAATTTCTAAGCCAGGATTAAGACAATATGCTAATGTAGATCAATTACCAAAAGTTCTTAACGGACTTGGTATTGCTATAATGTCTACAAGTAGTGGAATTATGACTGATAAACAAGCAAGAAAACAAGGCGTTGGCGGTGAAGTGCTAGCGTATGTATGGTAGAGGTGAGTTATGTCAAGAATAGGAAAATTACCAATTACAATACCAGCAGGAGTTACTGTTAACGTTAGTGATGATAATGTTGTTACTGTTTCAAATAACAAAGGAACATTAACTCAAAAAATTAGTAAACTTTTGAAAGTTAAAGTTGAAAACAATCAAATAATTGTTGAAAAAACAGTTGATACAAATGAAGCTAATGCTATGCATGGATTATATAGAACATTGATTAATAATATGGTTGAAGGTTTAACTCATGGATTTAAAAAATCTTTAACTATTAATGGTGTTGGATATAAAATGAATAAGCAAGGCAATAAAGTTGTTATGAATATAGGCTATTCACACCCAGTAGAAGTTGAAGAGGCAAATGGAATTAAACTTAATGTTGCTTCAGCAACTGAATTGGTGGTTGAAGGAATAGATAAAGAAGCTGTTGGAGCTATGGCAGCTAAAATTAGAGCAATTAAACCAGTCGAACCTTATCATGGTTATGGCATTCGTTATACAGATGAAAAAGTATCTTTGAAAGAAGGTAAATCTTCTGGTAAGGGTGGAAAGAAATAAGGAGAGTAAAATATGATAACAAAGAAAAATAAAAATGAAATTAGACAAGTTCGTCATACAAGGCTTAGAAAGAGTTTAAATGGAACTGCTAGTCGTCCTCGTTTAAATGTTTATAGAAGTTTGAAACATATTTATGCTCAAATTATAAACGATGAAAATGGTACAACACTAGTTAGTTGCAATACAAAACAAAAGCAATATGCTGATACTTTAAAAAATATGACAAACAAAGAACAAGCTGCTTTTATTGGAAAAACTATTGGAGAACTAGCTATTAAAGCTGGTATTAACGAAGTTGTGTTTGATAGAGCAGGATACCTATATACAGGTAGAGTAAAAGAACTTGCAGACGGTGCTAGAAGCGCTGGATTAAAGTTTTAAAGGGAGAATGGTATGGCAAAAAGAGAATTCAAAAAGCCTAGAATGGAAGAAAAAGATGAATTTGATAAGAAATTATTGGAAGTTCGTCGTGTTAGCAAAACAGTAAAGGGTGGAAGAAAAATGCACTTTGCTGCACTTGTAGTTGTAGGCGATAAAAAGGGAAATGTAGGAATGGGCACTGCTAAAGCAGCAGAAGTTCCTATGGCAGTAGAAAAAGCTACAAAAGCTGCTAAAAAGAATTTAGTAAAAGTTCCTGTTGTTAACGGAACAGTCCCTTATGAAGCTATTGGCAAATTTTCTACTACACGTGTTCTTATTTTACCTTCAAAATTGGGTAGTGGTGTAATTGCTGGTGGTGCTGCTCGTTCTGTATTTGAACTTGCAGGATATACAGATGTTACTTCTAAAATACATGGTTCAACTAATAAAATCAACACTGTTCGTGCCACATTAAATGCACTTAAAAATATGAGAACTGCTGAACAAATCGCTATGTTGCGTGGAAAATCAGTAGAGGAATTATAAGGGGGTATTTATGGAAAAGACTAAGAAAAATGAAAATATGATTAAAGTTACTTATGTGAAAAGTTGCATAGGATATAATAAACGCCAAGCTAAAATTTTGGAAGGCTTGGGATTAACTAAGTTGGGAGACTGTAATATTTTACCAGATAATGCTAGTGTGCAGGGAAGTATATTTAAAGTTAAACATTTAGTTAAGGTTGAAAAGGCGTAAAAGGAGTTATTATGTATATTTATGATTTAAAAAACGCCGAAGGCGAAAAGACCAAAAAAGTAAGACGTGGTAGAGGTATTGGTTCTGGATGGGGCAAAACTTCAGGAAAAGGTCATAAAGGTCAAAAAGCTCGTAGTGGTGGCGGAGTTCGTCCAGGATTTGAAGGCGGACAAATGCCTTTATATAGAAGACTTCCTTCTCGTGGATTTAATAATGCTAGATTTGGAAAAGTGTATTCAACTGTAAATGTAGATAAATTGAATATATTTGAAGCTAATTCAGTAGTCGATGCTGCTGCATTAATTGAAAAAGGAATATTGTCAAAAATTGAAAAAGACGGTATTAAAATTTTAGGTAATGGTGAATTGAAAGTTGCATTAACAGTTAAAGCTAACAAATTTACTGCTACCGCAGTTGAAAAAATCAAAGCATTAGGTGGTTCACCTGAGGAGGTATAATGTTTAAAACATTAACTGACGCATTTAAAATTAAAGATGTGCGCAACAAATTGTTATTAACACTATTATTACTTTTAATATATAGATTAGGTTGCTGGATACCTGTTCCAGGTGTTCAAGGTACAGATTTTACTGAAGGGCAAACTTTCTTAAATTTGCTTAATAGTTTAAGTGGTGGAGCTTTGGCTGAAGGTACATTTTTAGCATTAGGTGTTTCGCCATATATAACATCATCAATTATAATACAACTTTTAGCTGTTGTTATTCCTAGTTGGCAAAATTTAAGAAATGAAGGAAATGATGGCCGTAAAAAACTTGAAAGATATACTAAAATTGCAGCTTTAATAATAGCTACAGCTCAGGCGTGTGGTATTGTTATAGGATTAAATAGTAAAGGCTATATAGACCTTAAATACTTTGGTTCTGCTCCTGAATTTGTAGCAATTGGATTTGTAGTGTTAATGTTAGTTGCTGGTGCTATGTTCACAGTATGGCTTGGAGAAAAAATTACAGAAATAGGCATTGGCAATGGTATGTCGTTATTAATTTTTGTAGGTATTTTAAGTAGTGCTGGAACAGCTATGCTTGATACTTTCAAAAATATTACACTAGGTGGAGATGTTGCAGTACGTGCAATATGGCAATTAGTGTTATTCTTAGTGGTGATGGTAGTTATATTTGGGCTTGTAGTATTTGTAGATGGTGCAGAAAGAAAAATTCCTGTGCAATATGCAAAACAAATCAAGGGTAGAAAAATGTATGGAGGTCAATCTACTTACATTCCTGTAAGAGTTAATGCAAATGGAGTTATGCCAATAATATTTGCTAGCTCTATATTAACTTTCCCTCAATTACTATTTAGTGTTTTCTGGGCAGATAAAACAACAGGCTTTATAGGTTGGTGGAATAAATGGGTAGGTAGTGGTACTTGGATTTATACAATATTATTAGGTTTATTGATTTTAGCCTTTGCATATTTTTATAGTATGATTAACTTTGATACTGATAATATTAGTAGGCAAATTCAACAAAATGGAGGATTTATTCCAGGTATTCGACCAGGAAAACCAACAGCAAGCTATTTAAGTGTAATTTCTAAACGAGTTACATTGTTTGGTGCTATATTCTTAGGTATTATGGCAATAATTCCTACATTCATATTCAAAGCAATAGGAACTACAGGTTTAACAAGTGCATTTAGTGCAACAGCAATATTAATCGTTGTAAGTGTAGCCCTTGAATTTGATAAACAATTAGAAGCTCAAATGCTTATGAGAAATTATAGAGGATTTTTAAAATAACCACTAGATTTTATAAGAATAGTATGTTATAATTATATAGTTAATAAGTAAACTTATTAATTTAAATTGGGGTAGTATGAAAATAATTTTATTAGGTGCGCCTAATAGCGGAAAAGGTACGCTGTCAGGTAATATTAAAGATAAGTACAATTTAATTCAAGTATCAACAGGAGATTTATTGAGAGCAGAAGTGGTTACTGGAAGTGAGCTTGGAAAAAAAATTCATGAAGTGCAAATGAGTGGCGGAATGGTTGAATTCCAGACAGTTTTAGATGTTATGAATAAATTTCTTGCATCTGTTCCAGAAGATAAGGGATTGTTGTTTGACGGATTTCCACGAGATTTAAGGCAAGCTGAAGCTTTAAGTAATATTACAAAAATTGATGCTGTGTTATTATTAGATGTGGAAGTTGAAGAAATTTTAAAGCGTGCACTTGGAAGGCTAACTTGTAGTTTATGTAAATCTGTAACAAATAGGGAATATGTAGATAGCGATATATGTCCTAAATGTGGAGGAAAACTTGAAACTAGAGCTGACGATAATGAAGAAACTGTAAGAAAAAGAATTAAAACGTATTTTGATAGCACCTATCCTTTAATCGAATATTATAGCAAACTTGGATTATTGCATAAAATAGATGCGGGGCATACTCCTGAATATACAATGGAGCAGGCAATAGAAATATTGTCAAGACTAAAATGAATATTACAATTAAAACAAAAAATGAATTAGATTTAATGCGTCAAGCAGGGAAAATTTTGGCTGACACATTAAAACTAATTGAAAAAAACATATTTGTAGGTCAAACTTCGGCACAATTAGATAAATTGGCCTATGATTATATTATATCACAAGGTGCCAAACCATCTTTTTTAGGATATGAAGGATTTCCATGTACGATTTGTGCAAGTGTAAATAGCGAGGTTGTTCATGGATTTGCTACAAATACTCCTTTAGAAGATGGAGATATAATAAGCATTGATTGCGGAGTAGTATATAAAGGCTACCACGCAGATGCTGCAAGAACTTTTCCTGTAGGAGAAGTGAAATGGGAAGTAAAACAACTTATAGAAGATACAAAACAATCTTTTTATGAGGGAATAAAGGATATTCGTGCAGGTTGCAAGCTTGGAAATATTAGCCATAAAATTCAAGTCTATCTTGAAAGTAAAGGTTATGGAGTTGTTCGAGAGCTTGTGGGGCATGGAATAGGAACTCATCTTCACGAAGATCCTATGGTTCCAAATTATGGACCTTATAATAGTGGTGTTGTGCTAAAATCTGGCATGACATTAGCTATTGAACCTATGTCTACATTAGGTAAAAGAAATGTGGTGCTTAGTCACAATGGGTGGACGGTTTTAACCGAAGATGGATTACCTTCTGCACATTATGAAAATACGGTGATTATAACTGATGACGGCGTAGAGATAATAACTTTGTAGGAGTGTTATGGAAATTGTCAAGTTGCAAATTGGAGATATTGTTGAAAGTACTCAAGGACGAGATTTAGGTTGTAGATATCTGGTTGTGGGTATTGATAAAAAAGGTTACTGTTCATTAATTAATGGTAAACTTAGAACAATAGATAAACCAAAATTAAAAAATCCTATTCATTTGACATATATAGGTAGTTATCCTGAAATTATTAAAAGATTAGATTTACCTATAACAAATCATGAATTAAATAAATTAATTGAAAATTTTGACGCAAATAAGGAGTAATTATGTCTAAAGAAGATGTTATTGAAACCGAAGGAGAAGTTGTAGAAGTGTTGGGAAACACGAACTTCAAGGTTAAAATTATGAATGACCACATTATTACCGCTTATATATCTGGTAAATTGAGAACTCATTTTATTAAGGTATTGGTAGGAGATAAAGTTAAAGTGGAAATGAGTCCATACGATTTAACTAAAGGAAGAATCGTTTGGCGTGATAAAAACTAGAAGGAGAAAGTTATGAAAGTTAGACCATCTGTTAAACCTATGTGTGAAAAGTGTAGAGTTATTAAACGTAATGGCAGAGTTATGGTTATATGCTCAAAATCTAAAACTCACAAACAAAGACAAGGTTAATAAAATTGAAAATTACCACTGCTTTCTCGCGGCAAATTGAAAGTGGTGATCAAATAAAATACTAAAAAAATTTAATTGGAGGAAATTATGGCACGTATTGCGGGCGTGGATATACCAAACGAAAAAAGAGTAGAAATAGGGCTTACTTATATCTATGGTATTGGTAGAGTTCGTTCTAATCAAATTTTATCAGCTACAGGTATTAATCCTGATACAAGAGTTAAGGATTTAACTGAAGAGGATATTGCAAAAATTCGTAAGTATATAGAATCTAACTTCACTGTAGAAGGTGAGTTGCGTAGAGATGTTGCATTAGACATCAAGCGTTTAAAAGAAATTAGGTGCTATCGTGGTTTAAGACATATTGCGAACTTACCAGTTCGTGGACAGTCTACAAAAACTAATGCTAGAACACGTAAAGGACCTAGAAAAACAATAGCAAATAAGAAAAAGTAATAAGGAGTAATTAAATGGCTACAAAAAGTACCGAAACTAAAAAGAAAAAAATCGTCAGAAAGAATATTGGCGAGGGTGCTGTACACATTCAAGCAACCTTTAATAATACAATAGTTACTTTTACAGATGCTCAAGGAAATGTTGTTTCTTGGTGTAGTGCTGGAGTTTTGGGTAATAAAGGTGCAAAAAAATCTACACCTTATGTTGCTCAACAAATTGTTGAAACTGCAGCTAAAACTGCTAAAGAAGCAGGAATTACTAAAGTTGCAGTATATGTAAAAGGTGCTGGTGGCGGTAGAGAAGCTGCTATTAGAGCATTGGCTACTGCTGAAATAGGTGTAACAATGATTAAAGATGTTTCACCAATTCCACATAATGGTTGCAGACCACCTAAGAGAAGAAGAGTATAAAAGGAGAATTAAAATGGCAAAATATACAGATGCTAAGTGTCGTCAATGCCGTAGAGAAGGTTGCAAACTTTTCTTGAAAGGCGAAAGATGTACATCTGGTAAGTGTGCTATGGACCGTAGACCTGTTGTTCCAGGACAACATGGTGCAGCTAGAAAGAAAGTTTCTGAATACGGTTTACAGTTAAGAGAAAAACAAAAAGTTAGACGTGCATACGGCTTGTTAGAGCGTCAATTTTCAAACTATTATGAAAAAGCAGCAAAAAGTAAACAAGCTACAGGTTTAGCTTTACTTCAAATGCTTGAATTGCGTCTTGACAATGTAATTTACAGAATGGGAATTGGTTCAAGTCGTGCAGAGGCAAGACAAATTGTTAATCATGGGCATATAACAGTTAATGGCAGAAAAGTTAATATCCCTTCATATCAAGTTAAAGTTGGAGATGTAATAGCTGTTAAAGAAAACAAGAAAGATTTAGATGTATTTAAATCTTTAAAAGAAATTAAAATTGTTATGCCTAAATGGTTAGAATTTAACAATGAAACTCTTACAGGCAAAATTTTAGCATTACCAGAAAGAGATGATATTGATCTTAACATTCAAGAACACTTAATTGTAGAATTATATTCAAGATAATAGGAGGATTTTGATTATGATGGAAATAGAAAAGCCAAAAATAACTTTGGAAGAGTTTGACAACGGTGCTGATGCTAGAATAGTTGTAGAACCTCTAGAAAAAGGCTTTGGTATAACTTTAGGAAACGCTCTTAGAAGAGTGTTATTGTCAAGTTTGCCAGGAGCTGGAGTTGTTGGTGTTAAAATTAGAAATGTTCTTCATGAATTTTCTACTATTAAAGGTGTTGTTGAAGATGTTCCTGATATTATACTAAACATTAAAAATTTGGCTGTAAAGTCAAGCACTACAGATAGAGATTTTAAAGCAATAATGACTTTAAGAAAAACAGGCCCAGCTGAAGTGTATGCTAGAGATATTGATTGCGGAGATACAGTAAGTATTTTAAATCCTGATTTGTATATTTGTACTATTGAAGCAGGAGCTGAATTAGATATGCAATTATATGTTGGGAGAGGCAGAGGTTATGTAACAGCTGAACATAATAAAGACTTTTCTAATGAGGTTGACTTTATTGCTATAGATTCTTTATTTACTCCTGTTAAAAAGGTAAGTTATGAAGTTCAATCTAGTCGTGTAGGACAAAATATGGACTTTGACAAACTTGTACTTGATGTACAAACTCGTGGCACGGTAAGTGCTAAAGAAGTTCTTGCTTTAAGTGCTAAGTTATTGAATGATTATATATATATGTTTGTAGAATTAGTTGAAAATATGGCTGATATGAACATATTAGTTGCTAGAAAGGAAGACGAAAGAACAAAATTATTTGAAAAACCTATTGAGGAAATGGAACTTAGCGTTCGTAGCTATAACTGCTTAAAGCGTGCTGGTATTGAAACTATTGGCGATTTAGCTAAAAAATCAAAGGCAGATATGCTAAAAGTTCGTAATATGGGCGCTAAATCATTAGAGGAAGTTTTACAAAAGATGGAATCTTATGGCATTAACCTTGATAACAATGAAAACTAGTAAAAGGAGAACTTAAATGAAGGTTAAAAAGTTAAATAGACCTAGTAAAGAACGCCGTGCTTTAACTCGTAATCAAGCTACAGATTTGATTATGAAAGGTAAAATTGAAACAACTGTTGCTAAGGCTAAATACTTAAAGAGTTATGTTGAAAAAATTGTTACTTTAGCTATTAACAATCATGAAGATGTAATAACTGTTACTAAAAATTATGTTGATGATAAAGGTAATAAAACTACTCGTGAAGTAATAAACGATGGACCTAAAAAATTGGCTGCTAGACGTGCAATTAAGAATAAAGTGTATTTTGTAAAAGAACCTCGTAAAGAAGGTGAAAAGAAAGCTCAATATTTAGCTCGTCTAGATAATATTAAAGATCCTGTTGTAGAAAAGTTGTTTAATTTCTATGCTCCAAAATATGCTGAACGTGCTAAAGAACTTGGTCAAGGTGGAGGATATTTACGTATACTTAAAATAGGTAAACGTCGTGGTGATAACGCTGATATGGCTATAATTGAATTTGTTTAATATATAACAAAATATATAATTAATATTTTGATATAATATAACTTAACTCAAAACTCTCAAAATGTTAATTTTCTATATCAATGTTTTGTAAAAAATTGTTTTGAATAAGTTTGTATATTTAGTATTTAAAATAATTATAAAATACATTCTAAGAGGTTGGCTTAGAATGTATTTTTTAACTATATAAGGCTGTAAAGCTTTAGGGTTTTTATAGAATTAATTTTAAAATTTATTTGTGTATGTTAATAAAATATGTTATAATAAATTAGTTTAGAGGTAAAAATGAGTAAAACTATAGAAATGTTAAAAAATTATACACCATATAACGAACAAGAGGAAAAAGATATAAAATTAATAATAAAGGCTGAAGAAATTTTTGGAAATATTCTTACAAGAGAAAATGAGTTTTGCCATTTAACATCTTCTGCATTTATAATAAATAAAAAACATACAAAAGTGCTTTGTGTATATCATAATATATATAAATCTTGGACTTGGCCTGGTGGACACGCTGATGGAGATGATGATATGTTGTATGTTGCTCAAAAAGAAGCAAAAGAAGAAACCTCTTTAAAATCTTTTAAAGTTATTAATGAACAGCCAATTTCAGTTGATATATTGCCTGTAAAAAGTCATATAAGAAAAGGAAAATATGTGCCTGCACACTCTCATTTAAATATTGGCTATTTGTTTGAAGCTGATGAGAAAGATGATATACATATTCTAGAAGATGAAAATAGCAATGTCGCTTGGCTAACATTTAATGAATTAATTAAAAAATCTGATGAATCTTATATGATACCTGTGTATGAAAAAATTATAGAAAAGATTAAAGCGTTATAATATAAATAATTTTAAAATTGACTTTTTATTTTCAATAAAAAATAAAGCAAACCTTGATTGAATATTTCATTTTTTAAGGTTTGTTTTATTCTTTTCTGGTGCGACAACTGATAAAGTGTTCAAATCACAACTCTATACAAGTTTGTGTAGGTTTTGTAATATTAACAATAAAAATTTTCTTTCTCCCATTTTAAAATTCTTTTGTTGTGTTATTGTCTAATCCTAATGGTTTTAACTTTGTATACCAATATTCTTCGTCTATACCATAGTCTTTAAACGCTGGCATGTGATATAGAAAAAATATATCAGCTAAATCATATTTACCACTATCAACATATGTCTTCAAATACTTATTGTCTAACATCTCTGGCTTTAAGTGAGATAATGATACTTGCCCCAAGTCTTGATACTTTTTAAATTCCAAAACACATTCAAGTTTATCAACTGCTTTTGCGAATTTTGCTTCTTGTGTATTGCACAAATTATATTCATCTGTAAGTTCCATAAGTTTGTCACATTGGTCTAAATCATGAACAAAACTATACACCGCATTTCTTGCTTTTGTTTTTAATTCTTTTTTGTCTGTATTGTCTAAAGGAGTGATATCTCCAATGGCGAGTTCTTCCAATTCGTGAATTGTTACCATTTCAAGAGTTTTTCCTAAATCAATATCTAACTTTAATTCAGATTGCAATGCTATAGCTAAAATCATACACCCATAAGTGTGTTCTGCTATGCTCTCTAACCGTTTTTTATCAACTTCCCATTGAACAGCACCTTGCCTAAGCATATCTTTCAATTCTGTTGCTTTGTAATAAAATTTAAAAGCATCTTTCAACATAATTAACTCCTAATAAAATTATTTTATCATATTACAAAGTGATTTTAAATACTTTTTTTACAAAATTTTTGTCAAACAGATAATATTTTCCTATTTATATATTAGTGACTAATTAAAAAAGCAATCCAAAACTGGTCGAATTGCTATAATTTGGTGCCGAAGGCGGGACTTGAACCCGCACTGAGTTGCCCCAACTGGATTTTGAGTCCAGCGCGTCTGCCATTTCACCACTTCGGCTTATTGATATTTACTTATTAAGTATAACATATTTTTTTTATTGTGACAAGTATTTATGTAAAATTTTTATTTGTATATAAAAAAATTATTTTAATAAAAAAATAATAAATTTAGCAAAAATTTTTAGAAAATTATAATTTTTTTTGTAAATTGGTATTGAAAAGTGTTTAAAAGTGTGGTATATTTAACTTTATATAAGGAGGCTAGACAGAATGGAGAATAATATTGCAAAATATTTTAACATTTTAAATCAAATGAAGCAAGCCGATAAATTTGTTCCAGAAGATGCTTGGAAATTATTGATAAAAAAATATGGGTTAAAACCTCATACTGCTACAGAAATAATTTATTCATTTATGGTAGTATCTGCTAAAAATAATGTACATAACAATGATATGACAATATAAAAACAGCTTTATAAAGCTGTTTTTTTATAAAATAAATAGTTTTATTTGATGAAATAGTAAAAATGTGATATACTAATTTTTAATAAATATTACAAAAATATTAAATTTATTTTAAAATATTGGAGAAAGTATGGATAAATTATTTATTATTGATGGAAATAGTTTGATGTTTAGAGCTTTTTATGGTTTGCCTCCATTGTACACTTCTCAAGGAATTCCTTGTAATGCAATTTTTGGTTTTGTAAAAATGTTAATAAATATTATAACTAAAAATTCTCCTAAGTATATGGTTGTGGCTTTTGATGCTGGTAAACATAATTTTCGACATGACATTTTTCCAGATTATAAGGGAACAAGAAAACCAATGCCAGATGAATTATATTCTCAATTACCTATTATAAAAGATATATTAACGCAAATGAATATTTGCATAATTGAAAGTTTAGGAGTAGAGGCAGATGATATAATAGGAAGTTTATCAAAAAAATATGATATTGACACAGTTTTAATTTCAGCTGATAGGGATTTACTTCAATTAATTACTCCTCAGTGCAGAGTTTGGCTAACTCAAAAAGGTTTGACAGATGTTGTGGATTTAGACGAAGAAGGTTTAAAAGAAAAATATGGAATTAAACCATATCAAGTGATTGAAATGAAGTCTATTATGGGAGATAGTTCAGATAATATTCCAGGAGTTAAAGGCATAGGGGAAAAAACTGCTTTAAAATTAATTCAGGAGTATGATAATTTAGATAATATTTATGCAAATATTGACAATATTAACGGAAAAGTAAAAACATTATTAATAGAGCAAAAAGATATGGCATATATTTCTAAAACATTAGCTACAATTAAAACTGATTGTGAATTAAATTATGAATTACAACAATTTAAATATGATTTTCCTTTTAGTGAAAATGTAAGAAAAATAATGAATATGCTAGAATTTAAAGCCATATCTCAAAAAGATGAATATTATCTGGAAGAAAAAAATAATGAAATTAATTCAGAGTGTGTTAAAACGCAATTAGAAAATAAAGAAGAAAAAATAAATATTTTAAATATATTATTAAATAAAGATGAAATTGGAGTATATTTAGATGATATTGGAATTTCTTTTGCTTTTGATGAAAAAGAATATCAATTTTTAAATTTTGATTTTGCAGATGAAGATATTTGTAATTTAATAAAAAAAATAATGAATAATATAAATATAAATAAAATAATATTTGATACTAAAGATTTAATGCATAAACTAGAGAAATATGAAATAAAAATAAATAATTTTTTTGATATTTCAATAGCATATTATTTATTAGGCTTAACAGATAAAGAAATTCGTTTAGACCTTATAACCTCTAAAGAAAGTGTAGATTTAAATTTTCCTGCAATAGCATTAATTAAATTAAAAAATAAATGTTTAATTAAATTAAAAGAATTAAAAATGGAAGATTTATATTTTAATCTTGAATTAAAGTTAGTTCCTGTATTATATGAAATGGAAAGTATGGGAATTAAAGTTGATGAAAATGCAATAAAAATGCTTAGTCAAAAATATAATGATGAGCTAAAAAATCTTGCAAAAGAAATTTATTCTCTTGCTGGAGAAGAATTTAATATTAATTCTCCAAAACAGATGCAGGCAATATTATTTGATAAATTACATTTACAATATAAAGGTAAAAAGAGTACAAATATAGATGTTTTAGAAGCTATTCAGGATCAACATGAAATAGTAGAAAAAATTATTAGATATAGAAAAGTGGCTAAAATTACTAGCACTTATTTAGATGGCTTATTACCATACATTAAAAATGGTAAAATTCACACAATATTTATTCAAACAGCAACGGCTACAGGAAGATTAAGTTCAAGAGAACCTAATTTGCAAAATATACCTGTTCGAGATGAAGAGGGAAGAGAATTAAGAAAGCTATTTACTAGCTCTTTTGAAAATGGAGAAATAGTTTCAGCTGATTATAATCAAATAGAATTAAGACTGTTAGCTCATTTTTGCCAAGATAAACATCTTATTGAAAGTTTTAATAATCGTCAAGATATTCATGCTTCAACAGCAAGTAGAATATTTGATGTTGATTTAAAGCTAGTTAGTCCTAAAATGCGCAGTATGGCAAAATCTGTAAATTTTGGAATTATTTATGGAATAAGTGAGTATGGATTATCAAAAAATGTTCATATAAGTCCAAAAGAAGCAAAAGAATTTATAGCTAAATATTTTGAATTATATCCAGCTATAAAACAGTATATGGACAATAATGTAAAGATAGCCAAAGAAAAAGGTTTCGCTTCAACCTTAATGGGTAGAATTAGATATATCCCTGAATTAAATTCAAATAATTATACTATGCGACAATTTGGCGAAAGAGTGGCTATGAATATGCCTCTTCAAGGTACAGCTTCAGACATTATAAAAATGGCAATGGTTAATGTTCAAAATAAACTAACTAGTAAAAATTTGAAAAGTAAACTTATATTGCAAATACATGATGAACTTATAGTAGATGCTTGTGAAGAAGAGGTTGAACAAGTGTGTAAAATATTGAAAGAAGAAATGGAGAATGTTGTTAAACTTTCTGTACCTTTAACAGTAGATGTAAATTATGGAAAATCTTGGTTTGATGCAAAATAAAAATTATATAAAAAAATAAAATTTATATAAAATAAAAATAAATATATAAAAACAAAAAAATAGCTTAAAAATAAGCTATTTTTATTTAATAATATTTTATTAATAATATTTATTTTAATTTTTATACAAATATTTATATATTTTTAGACATTGATAATTTTAATTTTTTTAATATTTTTTTCTCAAGTCTAGAAATATAACTTTGAGAAATATTTAATAATTCAGCTACTTCTTTTTGAGTAAGTTCGTCTTGACCATATAATCCATAACGCATAATCATGATATCTCTTTCACGAACATCTAATTCAGCTAAAGTTTGAAGTAAAAATTTTTTTTGATCTTCAGTTTCTACTTCTTGATAACTATCATTGGTAGAGGGAAGGATATCAGCCATTACAAGTTCACTTCCTTCATCATCCACACTTAAAGGTTCATCTAAACTTATTTCATTTAATGTTTTATTAATTTTTCTTAAATGCATTAAAATTTCATTTTCAATACATCTTGATGCATAAGTTGCAAGCTTAATATTTTTATCTGCTTTAAAACTATCTACAGCTTTTACCAATCCTATTGCACCTACAGACACTAAATCTTCAAGTTCTATTTTTGAACTTTCAAATCGTTTTGCAATATATAATACAAGCCTTAGGTTATGTTCTATTAATTTTGAACGAGCATATCCATCATTAACTGTATCAAACATATTTATATACATTTTTTCATCATCTTCTTCTAATGGAGGAGGAAGGGAATCATTTGAAAATATGTAGTTAACAATATCATCATAAGAATTAAATATTGGAGAAATAAATTTATTAAATATATCTTTTATTTTGTTTAAAATATTCATAAAAATGTCCTTTTAAATTAATTGTAACAAAAGCTTGAATTTAAAATAGCTTTATATTCTTTAGAATTATCAAAATGAAGAGCTACTCCCAGCTTTACTTTATAATATTCTCTTGCATGTTGATTAAATGACAATTTGTCTATAGTAAATACTAAAATTTTTCGTTTTCCACTAATAGTGTTAGCTGTAATAAAGTGCGGGTCTTTTAATTCATTAAACTGATTTGTAAGATATTGATTTAAATTTAAATTAGTAAGTTTTGTAAAAGTGTCAAAATTTATCAAACTAACAGGGTCGTTATTATCATATAGAGAATTCCCAGAATCTATAAAACTTTTAATAATTACAGATTTATTATTATTGGTTAAAGTTATTTCATAAATATTTGAATTTGTTATAATTTTAGTTTTAATCCAACTTATAAGTTTACATAAAATAAATGTGGTTAAAATTGTAGTGATAAATACAAATATTAAGTTAGTGTCAGTTATTATGTATCCTGAAGAGGTTTGAGAGCCAAAGTTTGATAATATAGCTCCACCAATGGCATAGCTTAAGCCTAGCATTAGTAATACTGACAGCATAAGTTGTTTTTTATTTATAGGTTTGAGAATTTGCAACATAATAATAGCAGATATAATTTTTAAACAATTTGTAAGTAAAAAATTTGTGCAGAATGGATATATTAAAGTTGCAAAACTTCCAAATAAGGCTGAAAACATTATTCTTCTATACTTTATATGAGTGAATATTAATTTTGATATAACTAAAAGTATGCAAAAGTCAATTATAAAATTAGTAATTAAAATTTGCTCTAAATAAATTTTCATAATAATAATGTAGCAAAATTTAAACATTAAATCTTAATAAAAATTTTTTGATAAAATGTTTTTTTTGACTTAGTTTGTCGAAATATTACATTTTCTAATTTTATAGTATAAATTTTAATCCAAAGCAAACAATATGCCTAGAGGTGAATATGTCAAGAAAAGTGTATATTTGTAATATAAACACAGCAAACATTCCAAGACTTAGCAATGAAGAAACAAATGCTATATTAAATCAAATAAAATTGGGCAATGTTCAAGCAAAGGAACATTTTATTTATTGTAATATGAGGCTTGTGTTGTCTGTAGCTCAACGATTTTGTGATACAAAGGAAAGTATGGATGATATATTTCAAGTTGGATGTGTAGGATTAATGAAAGCTATTGATAATTTTGACTTGACATTAAATGTAAGATTTAGTACTTATGCTGTTCCAATGATAATAGGAGAGATTAAACGCTTTTTAAGAGATTCTAGCAGTATGAGAGTAAGTAGAAGTTTGCGTGATACAGCATATTTAGTGCTTAAAAGTAAAGAAAAGCTAAGTAAAGATAGAGCAGATGAAGTTTCGTTGGAAGAAATTGCTAGTGATTTAAATTTGACTTTATTTGAAGTGGTAGATGCTATAGATGCAATATCAGCTCCAATGTCTTTAGATGAGGCTGTATATAATGATGGTGATGACAAGGTTATGTTATTAGAACATTTAGCAGATGAGAATCAAAATAGTGATAAATGGATTGAAAATGTTGATTTAAAAGATGCTGTTAATGGTTTAGGTACAAGAGAAAGGCAAATATTGGATTTAAGATATTTTGCTGGAAAAACTCAAATGGAAGTGAGTGATGAAATAGGAATTTCTCAAGCACAAGTTAGTAGATTGGAAAAAAATGCTTTAGAACAAATTAAAAGACACATGGAATAAATTTTTAAATAAAGAGAATTTTATCTTCTCTTTTTTTATATAAAGATAAAAAATATTGTTAAAACATTTATGCAAAATTTCAAAATCTAGATGAAAATACTTTATAATTGGAAAAAAATCTGCTAATATATAATTAAATAACTAGATTTTTTAGAGGAGAGTATGAATAGGCAAGATAGAATTAGAAATTTTTGCATTGTCGCTCACATTGACCATGGAAAAAGTACTTTAGCAGATAGATTTATAGAAATTACTAATACTGTAGATAAAAGAGATATGAATTCTCAATTATTAGATAGTATGGATATTGAAAGAGAAAGAGGAATAACTATAAAGCTAACTCCAACCACTATGAAATATAACTATAATGGAGAAGAATACACATTAAATTTAATTGACACCCCTGGGCATGTAGACTTTTCGTACGAAGTTTCTAGATCGCTTATGGCGTGTGAGGGAGCTATATTAGTAGTTGATGCAAGTCAAGGTGTGCAGGCACAAACTTTAGCAAATGTATATCTTGCTTTTGATGCAAAATTAGAGATTATTCCTGTTATTAATAAAGTGGATTTACCAAGTGCAAATCCTGAAAAAGTTATTAAAGAAATAGAAGATATAATAGGAATCCCTGCTGATGATGCTCCTCTTATATCAGCGAAAACAGGGTTAAATATTGAAAGTGTGTTAAAAAAAGTTGTTGAAACCATTCCGCCACCTAAAGGAGATGAAAATGCACCTTTGAAAGCTTTAGTATTTGATAGTTATTATGATAGCTACAAAGGAGCTGTTAGTATGGTTAGAATAGTAGATGGCAAGGTTAGAGCTGGCGATCAAATTAAATTTATGCAGACGGGCAAAAGTTTTGAAGTAACAGAAGTTGGAATATTTAATCCTAAAAATAGCGAATGTGAACAATTACAGGCTGGAGATGTTGGATATATTTGTGCTTCTATTAAAAATGTGTCAGATACTAAGGTAGGAGATACAATTACATTGGTTAATAATCCTACAGCACAACCTCTTGAAGGGTTTAAAGAAGCTTTGCCAATGGTGTTTAGTGGAATTTTTCCTTTAGATGGAAGTAAATATGAAGAGTTGAAAGATGCGTTAGAAAAATTGCAATTAAATGACGCTTCATTGCATTTTGAAAAAGAAACAAGCGCTGCTTTAGGGCATGGATTTAGATGTGGATTTTTAGGTTTGCTACACATGGAGATAACAAATGAACGATTAGAGCGTGAATTTGGGCTAGACCTTATAACTACTGCACCTAGCGTTGAATATAAAATTAAAGAGATTAATAAATCGCCTTATCTAATATCTAATCCAAGCTTTATGCCAAATCCTCAAGCTATAGAAGAAATAGAAGAGCCTATTGTAAAAATGGAAATTATAACTCCTCCAGAATATTTAGGAAATATTATGGATTTGTGTAGTGAAAGAAGAGGCGAATACAAAAATATGCAATATTTAGATGAAAATCGCACAAAATTAAATTATATAATGCCATTAAATGAGATTGTATATGATTTTTTTGATAAAATTAAAAGTTTGTCAAAAGGATATGCAAGTATGGATTATGAACTTTGCGGATATAAGCCTAGCGATTTAGTTAAAATGGATATATTGTTAAATGGAGAAGTGTGCGATGCTTTGTCAATTATAGTGCATAGGTCAAAAGCTTATAAGCGAGGCAAAGCTTTATGTGAAAAGTTGAAAGAAGTTATTCCAAGGCATTTATTTGAAATTCCTATTCAAGCTGTGATAGGAGGTAAGGTTATAGCTAGAGAAACAATAAGCGCTGTAAGGAAAGATGTGTTGGCGAAATGCTATGGAGGAGATGTAACTCGTAAACGAAAGCTGTTAGAAAAACAGAAAGAGGGTAAAAAGCGTATGCGTAAATTAGGTAGCGTTGAACTTCCTAGTGAAGCATTTATATCAATTTTAAAAATTGATGATTAAAGGGGGTTTTATGAAAAATAATGATGTTGAGCAAGTTGATAAAGAGCAACTAATTCCAAATCAAGAGATTGAAAATAAAAAAAGTGATTTTGATAATAATACAAGTCAAAATCCAAATGAAACACATCAACAAGAGGATACAGAAAAGAAAGAAGAGAAAAGATTTTTATCCAATAAAAAATTTAAAAAGTTTGATAAAGCTCGTTATAGAGAGCAAAAATGCAGAGAGTGGGAAATTAAAATAGTAAATCAAAATATGAAAGATGATAAATTAGGGCTATATATTCACATTCCTTTCTGTGATAGAAAATGTGATTATTGCGATTTTGTTTCTTACTCTATGGATGAAAATGCTCAACATGATTTTCAACAAGCTTTGTTCAAAGAAATAGATATGTATCGTACTCAATGTGAAAAAATGGTATTTAATAGTATATATATAGGTGGCGGAACTCCTTCTGTAATGTATGAAGGGTTTATATATGAATTAGCTAGAAAAGTGTATTCAACATTTCATTTTGAAGGAGACATAGAATTTACTATTGAAGTAAATCCAAATTCTGTTACATACGATAAACTTTTAGAATATCTAAGAGCTGGAGTAAATAGGGTAAGTGTAGGAGTGCAATGTATTGATAGTAAGATTTTAAAAAATGTTGGACGTTTCCAAACTATTGAAAATATAGACAATACTTTTGACTTGTTGAAAAAAATGGGCTTTATAAATACTAGTGCAGATGTTATGATAGGGCTTCCAAATCAATCTCTTGATGCAGTAAAAGATACTATAAATTATTTAATAGATAAAAATGTTAAGCATATTTCTGTATATACATTGCAATTAGAAGAAAATACTCCATTATATAAAAATGTTAAAATGGGTAAAATTAAACCATTAGGCGATGAAGCTTGTATAAAAATGTACAATACAGTAACTAAAATGTTAAAAGAAAATGGCTTTATACGTTATGAAGTGTCAAATTTTGCCATTCCAACTTATGAAAGTAGGCATAATTTTAAATATTGGAAAGATGTAGATTATTTAGGACTTGGAGTGTCAGCTCATAGTTTTTTAGAAAATTATAGATTTAGTAATACTTGTAGATTAGATGAATATATTGATATGTTAAATAATGGTCAATTTCCTATAGTGAATAAAGAATTTATTCGTGATAGTGAAAGAAGAACAGAATACATAATGCTTTCTTTGCGTTTAGCTACAGGTTTAAATTTGGAAAAATTTAGAAAAAGATTTAAAGAAGACCTTTTAAAAACTAGAGCAAAACAAATACATGATTTAATAAAAAATGGTTATTTATATATTGAAGATGGATTTTTAAAAATAGCTCCGCAACATTTTTATGTGTCTAATAGAATAATTTTAGAGCTATTATAAACTTTAATATATATTTTAAAGAGATAATTTATTATCTCTTTTTTTGTATTACTTCTTTTTTGCTAAATTATAGCTATTGTCTATCAAGTTAAATAATTTAGTGTTTGGAAGGCTGTAATCAAGGCAAATTGTTATCCAATGGTTTTTATTCATGTGATAACCTTGATAAATTGTTTTATTGTCAATCAATTCATGTATTATATTTTCGTCTGCTCGTAGGTCGATTATTTCTACAATATCATCACTATCAATTTTAAGCTTCCTTTTTGAAACAACCATCATTATTCCATACCATTTATTATTATCTTTTCTTCGCCATATAGCATTTTTAGGAGATTTTTCCCATAAATATTCTAAATTGTCTTTATAATTTTTACTGATATAGTTTATAACTTTAATGGCTTGTTTGCTTTTAAAAATATTCTTCTCAAAACATTTATTTGAAATATCTTGCAAGATTTCTTCATATTCAGTTCTAATTTTGCCAACGAATTCTCCTGTAGCATCAGTTAAATGAAGTATATATTCATCTTGTGTATCTTTTTCAATTAGTTTTGTTTTTATTTCTTCATTATCTATTTCTATTGTTAATATAAATTGATTGTCTAAAATAGGGGTTGAAAATAAATATTTATCACCTTTATTTACAAATCCATACTCAATCAATTTGCTATAATTTATTTTTTTATTTGTCAATATTATTGTTTTCATTCATTTAGTATAGCATAAATTTTTATTTAAGTTAAAAAATATTAAAAAAAAACAAAATTTTTCAAAAATATTTGGCAAAAGTTGTTGACTTTTGTTTGCAGACTGCATATAATATTGTTAGCACTCAAAGTGAAAGAGTGCTAAAAGGAGTTCGGCGTGGAGTTTAAAAGTAAAAGGAAAAAAGATATTTTGCTTTACGCAGTTGACGAATATATCCGTAATCCTCAACCAATTACTAGTGCTGGTATAAGTGCAAAATTTAATGATGTGAGTACAGCTACTTTAAGGAATGAGTTGAATGCTTTAGAGCAAATGGGTTATTTGCAACAAATACACACTTCTGGTGGACGTATTCCTACTAGCCTTGCATATAGATGTTATGTTAATGATATTTTATCAAGCAATAAAATAGATTTTAAATCTTTACAGCAAGTGAAAGATAATTATGAGATTAAAAGTGTTAATTTAATTAATACATTATCATCTTTAGCAAAACGGTTAAGTAGAGTTACTAATTGTCCTACAATACTTGTGCAAAATGGTATTGAAAATTTAAAGATTGTCGATATTAAAATTATTCCGTTAATTCAAAAAGATGCATTGTTGTTAGTAGAAACAGTTGCTGGAGTAATTGACGATAATCTTAGTGTTGCTCCAGATATTGATAGAGATGCTTGTAGAGATGCTTCAAATTATTTAACAGAGCATTTTAAAGGTCAAACTATTAAATATATGGTTGATAATGTAGCTGATGTTTGCTTGAAAGCTGGAGCTCAAATGTTTCAATTTAAAGCACTTATTGATAGTGTTACAGAAGCGTTACAAAATGTTGTAAAACCAAAGTTAGATATATCTAATAGCAACACTTCAAAATTATTAGATAATATAACTTCAAATGAATATGACGAAGCAAAAGATGTATTATCATTTTTAGAAGATAGTGATGAAGTTATAAATGCTGTATCTAATACTAATGAGATGAATTTTGTAATTGGAGAAGAAAATACAAATGATAAATTGAAAGGTGGAATGATGCTAAGTGCACCAATAATAATTGATGGGGTTAGCATTGCTTCATTAGCATTAGTTGGACCTAAGCGTGTGGATTATGGTAGTTTGGCAGCCGCTTTAAAGTTTATTATTAACCAAGCTGAAAATATTAATAAGAAAGGAGATTTGTAGTGGATAATCTTGAAGATATAGAAAATTCATCATCTAATTGTGATGAAAACTGTGAATGTAGTGAAGATTGTACATGCGGACAAGATTGCAAGTGTAACACAGAAGAAAAATGCAATGATGAATGTAGTTGTGACGAAAGCTGTAATTGCGATGAGGAAGATAAACATTGTGATTGCGATGAGCATCATGGCGAACATTGTAATTGTAATAAGCATAATAAACATTGTGACTGTGACGAACATGAAAATGATAGTGACAGAGAAGATGAAGATTGTGAAGAAGATGACGAAGAAAGCTTAAATGATGATAATTATGAGAAAGAAGGAAATGAGAGTGATGAATATTTCAAACAATTATTAACAATTCAAGCAGAATTTGATAATTATAGAAAGCGTACACAATCTGATATATCTAAAGCATATCAAAACGGCTTTAATGAAGCAATAGCTCAATTTCTTCCAGCATTAGATAGCTTTAAAATGGCTACAGATATGATTACAGATAAAAACACACTTGAAGGCATACAATTTATAGAAAAAGGTATATTAACCACTCTTGAAAAAATGGGTGTAACAGTTATTGATACTAGCGGAAAATTTGACCCTAATTTGCATCAAGCAATAGGGGTTGAAGAAGATGAAGGATTTGAGAGTGGAGATATAATAAAAGAATGTTTCAAAGGATTTAAGATGGGAGATAAGGTTATTAGATATTCCCAAGTTATTGTTAGGAAATAATATGATAAAAAATGTTAATCATACTAATAAAAAAGATTTTGAAACACTATTAAATAATTTTTGGAAAGGAGCTTCTTTAGCTGATTGTAAAAAAGATGCTTCTACCACAGGACAATTTCTGTATTACATTAATGGTAAAGCAGTAGGACTATTAACTTGTTCTATAAAAAAAGAATATGTGCCAGGTTGTAATACAGGTAAAGTAGCATATTTAGAGGGATTATATATCCTTCCTGAATATAGAAGACAAGGCTTTGCAACGAAACTTGTTGAGCAGTTTGAAAAATGGGCTCAAAAGCATAGTTGCAAAGAAATGGCAAGTGACATTGAAATTGATAATGACATAAGCCTGCAATTTCATAATAAAATGGGTTTTGAAATTGTTGAAAAAACTATCCATTTGAAAAAAATTTTTAAGGAGAATTAATATGGGAAAAATTATTGGAATCGACTTAGGAACCACAAATTCATGTGTAGCAGTTATGGAAGGAGGAGCTCCAACTGTTATTGCTAATAGTGAAGGAGGAAGAACTACTCCTAGTGTAGTAGGATTTAAAGATGGAGAAAGGTTAGTAGGGCAAGTTGCGAAACGTCAAGCAGTTGCAAATCCTGAAAGAACAGTTGTTTCTATTAAACGTGAAATGGGTACAGATTATAAAGTAAAAATTGATGATAAATCTTACTCACCTCAAGAAATTTCAGCTATGATTTTATCAAAATTAAAAGCAGATGCAGAAAGTTATTTAGGAAGCCCTGTAACTCAAGCTGTTATTACTGTTCCAGCATATTTTAATGATAGTCAACGTCAAGCTACTAAAGATGCTGGTAAAATCGCAGGACTTGAAGTTTTACGTATTATAAACGAACCTAAAGCAGCAGCTCTTGCTTATGGTCTTGATAAAGCAGATAAGAAAAACCAAAAAATATTAGTATTCGATCTTGGTGGCGGAACTTTTGATGTAAGTATTTTGGAAATTGGTGATGGAGTGTTTGAAGTATTGTCTACTAATGGAGATACTCGTCTTGGCGGAGATGATTTTGATAATAAAATTATAGATTTATTAGTAGATGAATTTAAGAAATCAAACGGAATTGATTTAAGTAAAGATCGTCTTGCAATGCAAAGATTAAAAGAAGCTGCTGAAAAAGCTAAAATTGAATTAAGTACTTTAACTCAAACTACAATAAGCTTGCCATTTATAACAGCAGATGCTACAGGACCAAAACATTTAGAATATACTTTAACTAGAGCTAAATTTGAAAATATGATTAGTGACCTTGTAGAAAGAACATTGGTTTGTACTCGTAAAGCATTGGAAGATGCTAAATTAACAAAAAATGATATTCAAAATGTAGTTCTTGTAGGAGGTTCTACACGTGTTCCTTGTGTTGTAGAAGCTTTGGAAAAAGAAATAAATATTACCCCATTCAAAGGAATTAACCCTGATGAATGTGTTGCTATTGGTGCTGCTATTCAAGCAGGTGTTTTAGCTGGAGAGGTAAAAGATGTATTGCTTCTAGATGTTACTCCATTATCACTTGGAATTGAAACTTTAGGAGGAGTATTTACAAAACTTATTGAAAGAAATACAACAATTCCTACAAAGAAAAGTCAAATATTTAGTACAGCTCAAGATAACCAACCAGGTGTTGAAATTCATGTATTACAAGGAGAACGCCCATTTGCTGCACAAAATAAATCTTTAGGAAAATTCCAATTAGTAGGTATTCCACCAGCTCCAAGAGGAATTCCTCAAATTGAAGTTACTTTTGATATTGATGCAAATGGTATTGTTAATGTAAGTGCAAAAGATTTAGGTACTAACAAAGAACAAAAAATTACAATTACAGCTAGCACAAATTTAAGCGAAGAAGAAATAGATAAGGCAGTAAAAGAAGCTGAACAATTTGCAGAAGAAGATAAAAAACGCCGTGAAGTTGTAGATACAAGAAATTCTCTTGATGCAACAATTATGAATATTGAAAAAGTTATTAAAGAAAACGGTGACAAGCTAAGCGAAGAAGATAAAAAGAAATTAACAGACGCTTGCGATGAAGCTAAAAAACATTTAGAAGCTGAAGGTGTAGATGAGCTTAAAAAAGCTATGGAAGACTTAAACAATGTTTCAAATGAAATATTTACTAAGATGTACCAAAATATGCAACAACAAGCTCCAAATACTGATAATGCTTCAAATGATAAAAAAGATAATAACGGAGATGATGAGGTTATTGTTGAATAATTTTAATTAGTAAATAGTTAAAATTATTTAAATACTTTTTGTAAGAAAGCAAGGTAAAGTGAAAATATATTAATTGCTTTATTGTTGCTTTCTTTCATAAAAAGTAGAAAAAATAAATAAAAGAAATAGGAAAAATATGGCAAATAAAGATTATTATTCAATATTGGGAGTTAGCAAAACTGCAAGTGAAGATGAAATAAAGTCTGCATATAGAAATTTAGCTAAAAAATACCACCCAGATATAAATAAAACTCCTGAAGCACAAGAAAAATTTAAGGAAATTTCTGAAGCTTATTCTGTATTAAGTGATAAAACCAAAAGAAGTAATTACGATCAGTTTGGTTCAGCTGATGGTCAAAACTTTAATTCAGGTTCAGGGTTTTCAGGGTTTAATCAAGGATTTGAAGGTGGATTTGAGGATATTTTTAATTTCTTTGGTGGAGCTTTTGGCAGAGGGTCTCGTGGGGCTCAACAAGAAGTTGGAGCTGACCTTGTAACAGATCTTTCTATTAGTTTTGAAGAAGCCGCATTTGGAGTTGAAAAAGAAATAACCATTTTAAGAATGGAAAAATGTAAAGAATGTGGTGGAAGTGGAGCTAAAAAAGGTAGTGAAACTGTTAAATGTAGCGATTGTAACGGTACAGGAAAAGTCCAATTTGTTCAAAATACTTTGTTTGGTAGAATTTCTAGTACAACTGATTGTAAAACTTGTGGAGGTACAGGAACTATCATAAAAGAAAAATGTACTAATTGTAGAGGTTCAGGCTTATCTAAAACAAATGTAAAAGTAAAAGTGAAAATTCCTGCTGGTATTGATGATGGGCAAACTATTAAAATGAGAGGAGAGGGCGAACAGGTAGCTAGTGCAAATGGTGTTGCGGGAGATTTGCATATTAATATTAAAGTTCAACCTCATAAATTACTAGTAAGAAAAGATTTTAATTTATATGTTGACGTGTATGTTCCATTTACAACCTTATTATTAGGTGGGCAAATGGAAGTGCCTACTCTAAAAGGAGTGACAACTATAGATATTAAACCTTTAACTCAATCTAACACAAAGTATACTTTAAAAGGAAAAGGAATTAAATTTTTACGAGGATTTGGTTGTGGAGATTTAATTGTTACATTAAAAGGTGAAATACCTAAAACATTAGACAAAAATGCAAAGAAATTAATTAAAGAATTAGAAAACAATATTTCTTCTAACGATTATCCAAAAACAGAAGGATATAATAAAAAATTAAAATAATTATAAATATATTAAAAACTTGTTTTAAACAAGTTTTTTTAACAAAATTTTTAAAAACTGAATATAATTAAGTATGAAAATTTATTGTTTTAAAATACCTAAGTTTTTTAAACCTTTAGCAAAATTAATTTTTGGTAAAAATATTTATTATATAGGAAAATAGTTTTTATATAATAAATATTTTTTTATTTAATTAATGAAAATAATTCGTGAGGAATTATATTTTTTGTATTTTATTATAATAAAAACATCTTGAACGACAAAATTATATAAAAAATTATAAAAAAGGTGGTTTTATTTCAAAAGTTTTTGGCATTTTAGATTGATTTATCGCATATTAATAGGTTAAAGTAAAAGGGTAGATATCTATGTTGCGATTTTCAATAAAAAAGCGTACTGTTGCATTTATATTTCTATTTATTGCATTGATAGCTTTTTGTGCCACTCAAAATTCTACTTTGCAAGTGGCAAATGTGTATTTTAACACTAAATTTAAAAAATTGCCAATATATTCTGTTCAAACAGATGAAAAAAAAGTTGCTATATCTTTTGACGCTGCTTGGGGTGCAGATAAAACAAGTGAAATAATGACAATATGTGAAGAATATGGAGTAAAAGCTACATTCTTTTTAGTTGGATTTTGGGTGGAAGATTACCCAGATGTTGCAAAAACTATTGCTGAACGTGGTTTTGAAATAGGTTTGCATAGTAGCACTCACCCTGATATGTGCAATTTATCTTCAAGTCAAATAGAATTAGAGCTTAGCAAAAATAGAGAAATAATACAATCTGTTTGTGGAGTTGAAGCTAATTTATTTCGTCCTCCATACGGCTCGTATAACGACACTTTAATAAATATATGTGAGGATATGAATATAATTCCTGTTCAATGGAGTGTAGATAGCTTGGATTGGAAGGGAATTAGTGCAAGCGAGATTGCAAATAGAGTTTGCTCTCAGTCAAAAGAAGGAAGCATTGTTCTATTTCATAATAATTCAGATAATATTATTCAAGGAATAAGAATGGTGTTAGAATACTATAAAAACAATAATTTTAATGTAGTGCCTGTGGGAGAGCTTATTTACCAACAGCATTACACTATTAATCAACAAGGAATACAAATAAAAAAATAAAAAACAAGGAGAAACTAATGAATCACGAATTATTAGAAAATAACAAAGTATTTTTACAAGGTATGGTAGTAAATGAACCTGTATATAGTCATGAAGTGTTAAATGAAGGATTTTATAATTTAAACATTTCTATTCCTCGACTTTCAGGTCAAAATGATATCATTCCTGTAACTATTAGTGAAAGAATTTTATCAACAGCTAAAATAAAGGTTGGTGATATTATTGCAATTAAAGGTCAATTTAGAAGTTATAATAAAATTGAAAATAATAAAAGTAAATTGGTATTAACAGTGTTTGTTAGAGAGTTGTGTGAAGTAGATGAACATTCAAATCCAAATATTATAGAAATTTATGGATATATTTGCAAATCTCCAATATATAGAACAACTCCATTTAATAGAGAGATAACAGATGTGTTAATGGCAGTAAACCGCTCATATAATAAATCAGATTATATACCATGTATAACTTGGGGTAGAAATGCAAGATTTGTAGGAGAGTTGCCTGTAGGAACTAAGCTTGAAATGGTGGGAAGAATTCAATCTAGGGAATATTTCAAAAAACAGGAAAATTCAGATGAACCAATTTCAAAAATGGCTTATGAAATTTCTGTATCAAAAGTTATTCAATGTGAATAAAAATGTTTGACAAAATATATTAAATGTTCTACAATACTATTGTTTGATTAGAACATTTTGTACAAATTTGTCGAATTTTGTCGACTAATTTCAAAAAAATGGCACTATATCTTGACTTTGTTTAAACTTATGTTCTATAATCTCGTCAAACAAGGGAGGGGTTAATGTTGTTAAAAAGTGATGCTAAAGTTTTAATTATGGCATATAGATGGATTGAAAAAAATTGCAATTTAATCGATGAGTTTGTCTACAAGCATTCAATTAATTTTGGACCATCACCAGAATATTGTAGTACATACGATGTTACAAATAATATTATTGACTTAATAGAACGCAAGAATAGACTTATAAATTTAAAACTTATTTTAGATGAATTGATTGATGAGTTAAGCGTTGAGGATAAAAAAATTTTATTAGCTAAAATGAAATTTAATCTATCTATGAAATTGATTTGTGAAGCGTTTAAAATGCCTTCTTTAAGAACTGCTTTTAGAAGAATAGATAAAGCAATACAAAGCTTTACTATTCATGCTAATAATTCACAATATAAAGCAAAGCTTGAATATATGTTAGACAAAGAATATTGGATAGCTAACATTAGAAAAAACATGGAAGAAAAAAATGTTTGCGGTTAATCCGCAAACTTTTTTTTATTCAAAAGGGTCAAAAGGCTTTACTTCATTTTTACTAGATTGCTTATTATATGCAAATTTTATTAATAAAAATGCAAATATAACAAAAGGTATACATATTAAAACTATTGTTATTTTAAATGGATTACTATTTACTTTTATTAGTTCATTGCTGTTTGTAGATGTGATATTCCATTGAGGAGTTGCTATATATGGCAACTTCTCATTATTTTTAATAATCTCATCCATTTGATCACATGAATCTGAGTATACATATCCACATTCGTTAGTTACAGTGTATTTACAAAAATACCAAATATTAGTTCTTTCTTCAATAGTGCTTTCACCATATATTTTACCATAATATATCAAATCTGTACAATACACAGGTAGGAGAATTTTTAAATGTGCATCATTAGATCTAGAAAATGGCTTATCATACATTTCTCTACTGTTATTATACACTCTAAATGAAATGTTTTCTAAAAAAGGTTCTCTGGGAGTTCCTTGAACACATTGTACTTGAGATTTTTTTACATAACCTATAATGTCCATGTATTTTGCTTTATAAAAATCATCATATTCATTAATTAATTCAACGAAATAGGATTGTTCTAACATAAAATATACATTTGTGTAATTTGTGTTATCGCTTGGAGTTTTAAATAGATAACATTCATTTTGTAATACTTGGGCATAGGCTGTAGTATTATCAGCGGACACATAATTTATTGGCTGAAAAAACTGAATTATTACAGAAAATAAAACAAATAAAACTTTCATAAAAACATTATAACATAGATAAAATAAAAATTTTTGGCAGTTATTGGTCGAATTTCACTTTTTTTGTAGTAAAATTACAGCGTATGAAAGTTGTTGATATGATTTTAGCTATAACTCATGAACAAAAAGTGAGAAAAGCAAAGAACAAACTTCAATACTACAATACAGGAGATAAAGTTCATAAAAAACAACTAGCATTTCATAAATGTAAAGCAAAAAATAGATGGGTATTTGGAGGAAATCGTAGTGGAAAAACTGAATGTGGAGCTGTAGAGGTTGTATATTATGCGAGAGGAAATCATCCATATAAAAAAATAACAAAAGCAACCACAGGTTGGGTGGTATCCTTATCTAGTCAAGTGCAAAGAGATGTTGCTCAAGCGAAAATTATGAATTATTTAAATCCAGATTGGATAGTTGATGTGGTTATGTTGAGCGGACGAAAAGACAATCCCGCAAATGGTGTTATAGACTATATTTTGATTAAAAATGTTTTTGGAACTGTATCTAAAATTGGATTTAAAAGTTGTGATCAAGGTCGTGAAAAATTTCAAGGAACAAGTTTAGATTATGTTTGGTTTGATGAAGAACCTCCTCAAGATATTTACATTGAATGTAAAATGAGAGTGTTAGATACAAATGGAGAAATATTTGCAACAATGACTCCTTTGAAAGGTTTGACTTATGTGTATGATGAAATATATTTAAATAAATATAACGACCCAAATATTTGGCATATATTTATGAGTTGGGACGATAATCCATACATAAGTGAAGAGGCAAAGGCTAGCATGCGGGTAAGTATGTCTAAAGAAGAGCTTAGGTCTAGACAATTTGGTGAATTTCAAGATTTTGGAGGGAGAGTATATACTGAATTTGATGAAAATATCCATGTTATAGAGCCATTTGATGTTCCTGTTGAATGGCAGGATAAAATAAGTATTGACCCAGGCTTAAAAAATCCATTAAGTGCTCATTGGTATGCAGTAGATTATGATGGCAATATTTATGTCGTAGCTGAACATTTTGAAGCAGAAAAAGATATAAGCTATCATAGCGAAAGAATAAAGCATATTTCCAATCAATTAAATTGGCATAGGGGGTTTAATGGAATGATTGAAGCAATAATAGATAGTGCGGCAAATCAAACAACATTGGCTAGTGTAAAAAGTGTAACTCAATTATTTTACGATTTTGGTATATCTGTAGACCCCAGAGTAAATAAAGATATGTTTTCAGGTATACAACGTGTAAAGTCCTATTTAAAAGATGCTAATGGTAATAGTAAGTTGTTTATATTTAAAACATGTACAAATCTTATTAGAGAATTAAAAGCTTATCATTGGGGAAATGCTGATCTTCCTGTAAAAACTGACGACCATGCTTTAGATGAATTAAGATACTATATTATGACAAGGCCAACTAATACTCCGCCAAAGCAGGAATTAAATCCTATTCAAAAGCAAAAAGAAATGTTGATTAGAAGGTTGAGGCATAGATGAATTTAGATGAATTAGAAGAAGAATCATATAAGGCTATAAAAAAATTGATCACAGGATTTTGCTTGAAAGAGGTGGTGAGTGAATATGTAGTAAATGAAGATGGTAAAAAAGTGTTAGCGAAACAAAAGATAACTAAAAAAGCAGTACCTCCTAGTACAGATATTTTAAAAATGTTGTACAACAAAAATAATGAAAATGCTACAAATTTTAATGATTGGACAGATGCTGAATTAGAAAAAGAAAAACAAAGGCTATTAAAATTAATAAAGAAAGGAGAAAACAATGAATATAGAGCCAACTAAAATAAAAATTAAATGCAGTTGTAGCGGATGTAATAATCAATCTAGCTATACAATTGTTAATAAAAAATTTGTGTTTGATGGCAATTTTTATTTATGTGAAGATTGCTTAAAACAGTTATATTCAATGATGGGCAAAATATTAATCCCTAAAAGCCCACAGCCAATTTATAAAAAAAGGAGTAAAGATGAGTAAGCGAAAATTAAATAGTCAAGAAATAGTAGAAGAAGTGCGTCAAGATTATTTAAAAAGACGTGAAGCTAGGCGTAGCTTGGAAGCACAATGGCAATTAAATATAAATTTTTATGTAGGAAATCAATATAGTTATATTGCAACCAATAATAATATAAATGATTATGATAAACAGTATTTTTGGCAAGAAAAAGAAGTGTTTAATCATATTGCTCCAATGATAGAAACCAGAATATCTAAAATTACAAGGTTAAATCCAAATATTGATGTTTTACCTGCTTCTATGGATATTGCAGATTTGAAGAGTGCTAAGTTGTCTAAAGAAATTTTTAATGCAGTGTCTAACAAATTAGATTTGCCGTCATTATCTAAATATGCTAGCACTTGGTGTGAAATTTGCGGAACAGCTTTTTATAAAATAACATGGAATAGTGAAGCAGGAATGGTTATTGCTTCTACTGATAAAAATTCAATTAAAGAAGGAGATGTCGAGATTAGTGTGTGTTCTCCTTTCGAAATTTTACCTGATAATTTATCATGTGAAAATATTAGTGATGTTGGAAGTATTATACATGCAAAAGCTGTGAGTGTAGATACTATTAAAAATATATATGGAGTAAAAGTTTTGCCAGAAGATGTTCATTCATTTAGTTTGGATAGTGGATTTGGCTCTAGTGGAGGATTAGGATATGATGCTCATATTAATAAAGTTACAAATGTGAGTTTAGATAATCATTGCGTATTGATTGAACGATATTGTAAACCTAGCGTAGATTATCCTAATGGAAGATTAACAATTATTGCTGGAGATAAATTGCTTTATGAGGGAGAATTGCCATATCTTAACGGAGATAATAATGAAAGAATATTGCCATTTGTAAAACAAATATCTGCATATATGCCAGGGAGTTTTTATGGTGTTAGCGTAATTGAAAGATTGATTCCTATTCAAAGAGCGTATAATGCTATTAGAAATCGTAAACATGAATATTTTAATAGAATATCTATGGGTGTTTTAACAGTAGAAGATGGTAGCGTAGATACTGACGCTTTAGAACAAGATGGATTATCTCCTGGTAAAGTATTGGTTTACCGTCAGGGAGGGCAAGCTCCATCTATTATGACCACGCCAGACATTAATGCAGATTTTAAAGCTGAAGAAGAGCATTTGATGGATGAATTTAAAAATCTAGCAGGTGTTAGCGATCTTATGGATAATAGCGAAAATTATACTAATTTATCTGGAACAGCTTTACAGTTGTTGATAGAACAAGATGATAATCGTGTTATTACAGCTATTGATAGTGCAAAGCAAGCTTTAAAATTATTGGCAAAACATATTTTAAGATTATATAAACAGTTTGCTGTAGTTCCTAGACTTATAAAAATAGCAGGAGAAATGGGAAAAGTAGAAATGTTTTATTGGGATCAAAATTCAATCCGCAGCGATGATGTTGCATTTGATACTTCAACTGCTTTAGGTGAAAGTGTGGGAACAAGACGAACAATGCTTTTAGATTTATTAGAATCAGGAATTTTATTTGATAAAGATGGAAAATTTTCTCAAAGCATGCGAACTAAATGTTTAGACTTACTTGGATTTGGAACATGGGAACATTCAACAGATATTAATTCTTTGCAAATAAATAGAGCTCAAGAAGAAAATCTTGAAATGCAAAAATCTAATGTAGAAATTCTTCCTATTGATGACCATAATATTCATATTGAAGAACACACTGCCTATATTTTGGGAGCAGAAATTAAACGATATAATAATTATAAAGAAATTCAAGATAGAATTTTATCACATATTGCTCAACACAAAAAAATGCTAGAAAAAAATATTCAAAATCAAGCAAATAATTAATAATATTTAAAAATAAAATAAATTAAAAAAAATAATAAAAAATAAATAAAAAATTAATAAATAAATATTTAAATAGTAAATAATTAATTAAAAAATAATTAACAATTAAATAAAAATAGCAATAAATAACTAAATAAAAATAAAAAAATAATTTATTTAAAATTTAATTAAAAATTAATAAAACATAAAGGAGAAAAAATATGGAAAATGCGGAACAACCTGTAAGTCAAAATTTTGAAATGGAGGATTCAGTTATATCACAAGAAAATATTAAAGACCAAGATAATGATGTGAATAATAATGAAAATACTGTTTCACAATTAACTGACAACGGCTCCGAAAATTTGGGTAAGTTTAAAGATGTGCAAAGTTTGTTAAAAGCATACAACTCTTTGCAAACAGAATTTACAAAAAAAAGTCAAAAACTAAGTGAGATTGAAAATTCTAAATCTGAATTTACTCGAGAGGAAAAAATTAATCAAGCCATAAAAAGTGTAGAACAAAATCACAATATTGCCTCAAAATTTACACAAAACATAAAACAATCAATTAAAGATATTGAAGCAGATAATTATATACCTATTGTTCAAGAAGAGCTTTTAAAAAATTTAGAGAAAGAATATAAAACAGCTGTTGAATATGCAAATGATCAAGACTTCTTAAATTCCTATGTATATAATAATCAAACAATTAGAGATAACATTATTCGTGATTATTTAGCTAATTTGACAAACTCCACTCCTGTAAAAGTGTCGTCCAATATTAGCAGTTCAATTCCACTAAGCCCGCCAAATATTCCTCTCACAATTCAAGATGCGGGTAAATTGGCGAAAAATATTATTAAACAAATTTAAAGGAGAGATATATGATAAGTTTAACAACTGCTGAAAGTGCGTTAAAAGACGCATATCTTGATGCTGTATGTAACCAATTAAATACAAATGCTAATCCATTGCTTGCTAAAATCAAGCAATCTAGTGCAGATGTATATGGTAAAAATATTATAAAAATGGCACCTATTGGATTAAATGGTGGTGTAGGTGCTGGAAGTGAAACAGGATTATTGCCAACAGCAAAAGGCAATCGTTATGCTCAATTTAAAACCACATTAAAAAATCTTTATGGACAAATTGCAATTAGTGATAAAGCAATTCGTGCTAGCCAATCTAGTGCAGGTGCGTTTGTAGATTTATTAAATGCAGAAATGGAAGGCTTGCTTACTGCAAGTAAATTTAATTTAGGTCGTATGCTTTATGGCGATGGAAGTGGAGCTTTAGCAAAAGTAGTATCTAATAGTAGTAAAGATATTGTATTTGATAGTGTTAGAAATTTAACAGAAGGAATGTGCATTGATATTTATGCTGATAGCACAGCTTCTGCAACAGGTTTGCGTGTTATGAGTGTAAATAGAACTACAAATACTGTAACTGTAGACACAGCTCCATCTTCAACCTTAACAAAAGATAGTATAGCTTATGTTCAAGGAAGTAAAGACAATGAGATTACAGGTCTTGGAGCAATATTTGGCTCATCTACTAGTTTGTATGGATTGGTTCGTAGCGAAAATGGCTGGTTAACTCCATACACTTCATCTACTGAAACTGAAATTAGTGATGACCTTTTACAAACTGCTGTAGACTATTTAACAGAAAATTCTGCTAGCAATATTGATATTATTACATGTGGTTCAGGTGTAAGACGTGCATATATGCAATATTTATCATATTACCGCAGAGGTATTGATGTTATCGATGTGGCAGGCGGATATAAAGCTATATCATTTAATGGAATTCCTGTAGTAGCAGATAGATTTGTAGCTGATGGAACTTTATATTTATTAGATAGTTCTAAGTTTACATTGCATCAATTATGCGATTGGGAATGGATTGAAGGTGAAAATGGAAACATTTTACATCAAAAAGCAGGTTATCCAACTTATACTGCTACTTTAGTAAAATATGCAGATTTGATTTGTGATCAACCTAATGGACAAGCTCAATTTACTAAAATTAAAACAACTATTACTAATCCATTTAACATTAATGTTACAGTGACAGACAGTCAAACTTAATAAAAATTAATCGCAAGGTAAATTAATTAGAGGGTACATATTGGAGAGGGTAAAGGCTAAGATTTATCTTGCGATGGTTTTTAATATATAAAAGGCGGATATATGAAGAAATTGATTAAAAGTGATGTATATAACATTTGCAATAGAATTAAAAAGGTTGATAAATCATATATGCTAGCGTATGATTTTAAAACAAATAAATATAATGTATATTCAAAAAACATAATATCTAATTTTGAAATTATAGATAATGTAAAACTTAGTTATGTATGTGTTTTGCCATATAATTGCTTAGATGAAAGAAGTATTTTGCATTTATATTCAATAAAATCTCAAAACATTGAAGCCTTAATAAAACAAATTGATAACCATAATGAAATGATGGAAAAAGAAAATAGAATGAAATTAAAAACTAACTCTATTGAAGTTGCAGAAAATACTTTGCGACGATTAACAAAATAAAAGGAGGGCAAATGACAGTATTAGATTTAATAAAAAAGAGTGCAATTATGTTGAATATTAAAGAAGTGTTGCAAGATGAAGATATCGCAACTATTAGTGCTACAAATGAACAAGAAATATTGTCTGCAAATTTTGCACTAACTAGATTATTTGAATTTGTAAAAATAATGTTAAATGAGATAAGCACTTATTATTTGCCTATAGTAAAAGAAGTAGAATTCCAAACAGAAAATAAACGAATTGCTTTGACTAATTTGCAAAGAATGTCTAGGTTAATTGGAGTGAAAAATGGATTTGGCTATACAAGATATTCAATTATAGATAACGCTATACAATTAAAAGAGGATGGTTTATATACAGTGGTATTTAATCAATATCCTCAAATTTCTTCATTGTTAGATGATGTGGAAGTTTTTGATGAATTTGTTAGCGATGATATATTAGTTTATGGGTTGAATTCATATTACTGTTTATCTGCAGGATTATTTGCTGAATTTAACATGTATAATGAAAATTATGTAAACAAACTATCTCATTTGCGAGGCTTGAAATTATTTTCAATGCCTATGAGGAGTTGGCATGATTAAAACTTATATAAACAACACTGTTGGTAATATTATAATAGATGATTTTTCAAATAAGACTAATGATAATGAGGATATAAAATGCAATTCAATATATAATTTTGTTAATAAAAATAAATCTTTACAAGGTGAATTGGGAATAAGAACATTAACTTTGCCATTAGAAAATGATGTGGATAGTGATGAAGTTGAGCTTAATTATCAATCATTAAATTTAAATTATTTTAATAAAGTTATGTATTTTAAGCAATTCTTTCCTACTAGTGGAGATACCACTCATAGATTATTGGTTCATGGTGAAGATAAAAAATTATATATATATCAAATGTTTTATAATTTGAATATGCTTAATTGGACATATCAATTAACTTTTAATAATACTCCAATAGTATTAGCATACAAAAAGAATGGTTTAGATTCAATACTTATTAGTTCAAGCGATAAGCTTGTTGTTTGGTCTACAAATCAAACTCCATACCAGCTTTCAAATATTCCAACTATAACTAGTATGTGTGTGTACAACGACATTTTATATTGTACCGTTGAAGATGATGCAAATAAAATTTGGTATACATCTAGCCATAACCCTGAAAGTATAGGAACAGAAACAGATGTTACTAAATCTATTTTACTAAATGATGAAACAGGTGCTTGTAGAAAAATTGTTACATTTAAAGAAAATCTGTATGTATTTAGAGATTATGGTATTAGCAGATTAAACCCATATAATGAAACCCCTATATATAATCAAATATACTCAAGTGATAGTAAAATTTATTCTAATACAGTAACTGTTTGTGGTGATTGTATTATGTTTATGACTAAAGATGGTGTATACAAATTTAACGGAACTTCAGTTAGTAAAATTAATACTGTTTTAAATAATTATCTTGCAGATATTAATGAATATGCTGTTGCTACTAATTTGCAAGATAAATATTATTTAGCTTTACGTGTTAATTTTAATGATGGTAAACAAATATTATGTGAAAGTGAAACTGATTATAAAAATAATGCATTAATTGTATTAGATTTGCAAGATAATTCAGTTAAAATTATGAGAGGCGTAGATATTAAAGATATGCTTGCTTTAAAAGCAGAATTTGTTGAAAAAATAATTGTTACATTTAATTCTAAAGATAAAGATAAAATAGGAGAAATTACAAATGATGGAAAATATTTTAATCAAGAACTGCCAAAATTTTATTCTTCTAATTATATTATTCAAGATGTTAATAATGTGACTATTAGAAAAATAGTGGTAGAAGCTGATAGTGGAGTAGATATTCAAATTGTTACAGATGAAGAAGTATATACATTTACAACATATACTTCAGGTGTGAATGAATTTCAATCAATTATTCCTTGTAAGAAATTTCAAATTCAAATAGCTTCTACTGCTCATACTCCTTATGTTAACTTTATTCAACTTGAATATGAAAAAAGAAAGTAGAATATTAAAAGGAGTGAGTATGAAATTTTTAAAACGTTTGAAAAGTAGCAATTTTTGGGTAAGTATGATTAGTGCTGTGGTTTTGATTTTACAAGCTGTATTTGATATTGATATTAAAACAGAATATTTAAATCAAATAATACTTGGTATATTAGGTATATTGGTTATGTCAGGAATTGTTAGCGATGGAAGCAGTGATGAGGTTACTGTTAACTCATCAATAAATGTAGATGAATTAAAGGAAAATATTTCTAATATGTTAAATCAAGCTGTGGCAAGTATAGAAAATAATGTTAGTTCAACTATTCAACAAATGCAAGGTGTAGAAGAAAGTGGTAAAACTGAAAATAATGAAACATTGATAGAAGAAGTTGCAAATGAAACTGTTGAACAACAAACTGTTGAACAAAAACCTTTAGAAAATTCCCAACAAATTGAGGAAACCTCACAGACAAACACAAATGATGAAAATGTATTATAAATAAATTAAAATACAGGAGATTTACTCCTGTATTTTTTATTCAAAAGATATTTAAAGTTTTAATATAATATTTAATACAAAAAAAATACTACAAAATGTAGTATTTTTAGTAATGGGGTGGGTAGTGGGACTCGAACCCGCGACAACCAGAACCACAATCTGGCGCTCTACCAACTGAACTATACCCACCAAATCAATTCTATTGCACACTAACTTGTATTAAGTTAGGTGCTTCGAAAAGTGTGAGCCTATGATTACTAACGAAAAAAAATAGTTTGATGTATATAATAGGATTGATTTGTTTTGAAGAAGTATATTTTTATATATAATTTTATTCCGCTTGCAATCGCTCCTTTAACTAAGAGCTACAACACTATGAAAGGAAAGGATAGGTGTGTCATAACTCTGCTGGTGTGTCAAGAGGGATTCGAACCCCCGACCCTCGCCTTAGAAGGGCGATGCTCTATCCAGCTGAGCTATTGACACATAATGGAGCGGGTGATGAGAATCGAACTCACGTAACTAGCTTGGAAGGCTAGCGCTCTACCATTGAGCTACACCCGCATGTATTTATAGAATAGCACATGCAAATATATTTTGTCAACACAATTTTTAAATTTTTTTAAATTTTATTAAAGATTGTAAATTTTATTTTGTTACAATATATGATAAAGTCTAATATATATGTTACATTGCAATAAATTTATTATCAATTATACATATAATTATTGACATAATTAAATGTAAGTAATATAATAATTAATATTGGGGTATCGCCAAGCGGTAAGGCTCTGGTCTCTGAATCCAGCATGCGTTGGTTCGAATCCAACTACCCCAGCCATAAAATATGCCTAACTATGTTAGGCTTTTTTATTTGTATATAACATTATTTTTAAAAAGTTTTAAGTTAAATTAATAACTATAAATCGATTAAATAATTTTAAAAAAGGGTAGAGTAGATATTATTTTATTATTTTGCATAAAATAGTTGTAAGGGGGAGTTTTATGAAGAAGAAAAATAAAACTATTTGCTTTACAGGTGGCGGAACTTTGGGGCATGTAATGCCTAATTTATATTTAGCAGAGGAATTGAAAGATAATAAGCTTATATACATAGGTTCTAGCGGGATAGAAAAAGAGGTTGTAAAAAATGCTGGTATTGAATATTATGAAATTCAAGCAACTAAATTAAGGCGTGGGAAATTTTTTGTTAATATTCGAGTTCCTTTTGAATTGATTAGAGCAATAAATCAAGCAAAAAAGATATTAAAACAAACAAAGCCTGATTTAATAGTGTCTAAAGGAGGTTTTGTAGCTTTGCCAGTTTGCATTGCTGGAAGGAAATTAAAAATTCCTATTATATCACACGAAAGCGATTATTCTTTTGGATTAGCTAACAAAATAATATTAAAATTTAGCACAATTATGTGTGTGAACTATGAGCATTTAGCAGATGAAAAGAAAAATATAATATATACAGGACCTGTAATTTCAAATGCTTTTAAATATTCTAATATTAAAGCAGATATAAAATTAGATTTAGATTTTAATAAGCCTACAATTTTAATAATAGGAGGAAGCTCTGGGTCGAAAGTTATAAATGAAGCTATATGGGGGGATTTAGAAAAGCTGTGTTCACGTTATAATATAATACACCTAACAGGTAAAGGGAATGGTTCTAAACATAAGGGAATAAATTATAATCAAATTGAAATGACTGAAAATATACCGTATTTATTAAGTATTAGTGATTTAGTAGTTGGTAGAGCTGGAGCAGGAGTGGTGTTTGAATGTGCATATATGCATAAACCAATGCTATTAATTCCTTTGCAAAACTCTCAATCTCGAGGAGATCAAGTCCAGAATGCTAATTATTTTTATAACTTAGGGTGTGCGAGAATTTTAGATGAAGCCAAATTGACTCCATCAACTTTAATTAAAAGTATTGAATTAGCTCTTCCAAATACAAAAGAAATGATTAACAACCTAAAAAAATTAGACATAAGTTCTGGAAAAGAAAAAATGCTTAAGTTAATCCACGAACAGTTAGATAAACATTAATTATTATATAATAAATAAGCTTAGGTAATATTGCCAAAGCTTTTTTTATATTATTAAAAATTAGTTTATAAATAAAATTGAAATAGACTATATTAAATTTCAACATTAAATGGGTGGAATGAAGTTTGTATTTTAAAAGGAAGTTTAATATATAAAGTTAAAACATTGTGAGTTTTAGCTATAACAAATATGATTAATATTAAAAGGGTATAATATATTTAATAAATTTTATTAAAACTATTTAAATTTATGAAAATATATGATATAATTAATAGATTTGTTTCAAGGAGGTGCTATGGAATATAGAGATTTTGAACTTGTGTCTAAATTTAAGCCCACAGGTGACCAGCCTCAAGCCATAGAAAAATTGGTGGAAGGAATAAATGATGGATTGCAAGCTCAGGTGTTAAAAGGTGTTACAGGTAGCGGAAAAACTTTTACAATAGCCAATGTTATAGCAAAACTAAATAGACCTACTTTAATATTAGCACATAACAAAACTCTTGCAGCACAATTATGCAATGAGTTTAGAGAGTTTTTTCCACATAATAGAGTAGAATTTTTTGTATCATATTATGACTATTATCAGCCAGAAGCATATATTGTTTCAAGTGATACTTATATAGAAAAAGATATGAGTGTTAACGATGAGATAGATAAACTTCGCCATAGTGCCACTTCAAGTTTGTTAGAGAGGAGTGATACTATAGTTGTAGCAAGCGTTTCTTGTATATATGGTTTAGGTGCTCCAAAAGAATATTATGACCTACATATATCTCTTAGAGAGGGAGATAGTGTTGATAGAGATGCAATTATAAGAAAATTGATTAGTATTCAATATACTCGTAATGATATAGATTTTCAACGTAGTACATTTAGAGCTCGTGGAGATACTTTAGATATTTTTCCGGCAAATAGTAGCGAGAAAGCTATTAGAGTAGAATTTTTTGGAGATGAGATTGAAAAGATTAGTGAATTTGACCCTATAACAGGTAAAGCTATAAATAGATTACAACATGTGGCAATTTTCCCAGCTTCACACTATGCTGTTGGGAGTGAAAGATTGCAATCTGCTTTAAAGCAAATTAAACAAGATGCTCAAGAAAGAGAACAGTATTTTCTTAGTGAAAATAAATATATTGAAGCGCAGAGAATTCGTGAAAGAACAAATTATGATATTGAAATGCTACAAGAAATGGGTTATTGTTCTGGAATTGAAAATTATAGTAGATATTTTGATGGGCGTTCTCCAGGAGAGCCTCCTTATACATTATTAGACTATTTTCCTGAAGGATTTTTATTGTTTGTAGATGAGAGCCATATAACTTTGCCTCAAGTGAGGGGAATGTTTAATGGTGATAGAGCAAGAAAAACAGCTCTTATAGATTATGGATTTAGATTGCCTTCAGCTTATGATAATAGACCATTAAACTTTACTGAATTTAATTCAAAAATAGGTCAGGTGGTTTATGTGTCTGCCACTCCAAATGAATATGAGTTAAATAAATCAGGACAAGTAGTAGAACAGCTAATTAGACCAACCTATTTGCTAGACCCAGAAGTTGAAGTAAGGTCTAGTGATGGGCAGGTAGATGATTTATATAGCGAAATTCAAAAAGTAATAGCAGATAATGGCAAAGTCCTTGTTACTACACTAACTAAAAAAATGGCTGAAAATTTAACCACTTATTTTAGCGAAAGTGGTGTAAAAGTAAAATATCTTCATAGCGATATAGATACTCTTGAGCGTGTAAAAATTATTAATGCATTACGTGCAGGTGAATTTGATGTGCTTATTGGTATTAATTTATTACGAGAAGGCTTAGATATGCCAGAAGTAAAATTGGTAGCCATTCTAGATGCAGACAAAGAAGGTTTTTTAAGAAGTGCCACTTCACTAATTCAAATAATAGGGCGTTGTGCTAGAAATAGTGAGGGTAGAGTTATTATGTATGGAAATAATATAACGGACAGTATGAAAAAAGCTATAGATGAAACTAACCGTAGGCGTGAAATTCAAATGAAATATAATAAAGAGCATAATGTTAAACCTACAACTATTAAAAAAGAAGTAGTAGATACGCTTAAAATTTCAATAGAGCTTGATGAAGTGCAAATGACTCGCTCTCAAATCATTGAAAATATTGAAAAATTAAAAGCTTTAATGGCATCAGCTTCAAAACAGTTAGATTTTGAGTCTGCAATTAAATATAGAGAAGAAATATCAAAATTAAAACAAAAATTAAAAAAATAAATATTGATAATGTGGGTGAAAAATGTTAGAAGATATTATAATAAAAGGTGCAAAAGAAAATAATTTAAAAGATGTTAATTTAAAATTGCCAAAAAACAAATTAATAGTATTTACAGGAGTGAGTGGCTGTGGTAAAAGTTCACTTGCTTTTGATACTATTTTTGCTGAAGGGCAAAGAAGATATATGGAAAGCTTATCTTCTTATGCAAGGCAGTTTTTAGGGCAAATGAAAAAGCCAAAAGTAGATAGCATAGATGGGCTTAGTCCTGCTGTATCTATAGATCAAAAGTCTACTAATAACAATCCAAGAAGTACTGTAGGAACTATTACAGAAATTTATGATTATATTAGATTGTTGTTTGCTCGTATAGGTAAAATATATTGTCCAAAATGTGGCAAAGCAGTAACAGTTCAAACTCTTGATCAAATAGTAGATTCTGTTAAAGAAAATGCAGAAGGAACAAAGCTTGTTATAATGGCTCCTGTAGTTAGAGCTCAAAAAGGTGGACATGAAAAAGTATTTGACGATTTAAGAAAAGATGGATATGTGCGTGTTCAGGTAGATGGCGAAACATATATGCTAGAAGACGACATACATATTGAAAAAAACAAACGCCATGATATAAATGTTGTTGTAGATAGGATTATTTTAAAAAGCGGTATAGATAAGCGTTTAAGTGAAAGCATTGAAAAATGTTTGGCTTTATCAAATGGATTGGTGTTAGTGCAAAGTGATAGTGAAACAAAATTATATAGTGTTAGATATGCTTGTGTAGATTGCGGAATATCTATGCCAGAGATTGAACCTACTTTATTTAGTTTTAATAATAGAGAGGGAGCTTGCCCTAAATGTAGCGGGTTAGGATATGTTGTAAAAATTGGAGAAAATGCAATAGTTCGAAATGATAGGCTTACTATTAATGAAGGTGCTTTAAATATAATGGGGTGGAACCTTGAAAATTCCAATATGAGTAGAAGAGCTTATAAAAAATTAGCTGAAAAATATGGCTTTAGCTTAGATGTGCCATACTATACATTGCCAAAAAATATCCGTCAAATATTAATATATGGTGAAGAAGGAGCTAAAAATCAAGAAGAGACCAATATTCATCAATATGTAATGAGAGATGATGTAAAATTTATGGGAGTGGTTCCAGATTTATTAAGAAAATTTCAAGATAGTTCAAGTCAATATATTAAAGATGAAATAATGAAACTTATGAGTGAAGATACTTGCCCTGAATGTTTAGGAAAAAGATTAAATAAGGTTGCTTTATCTGTAAAAATTAATAATAAAAACATTGCTCAATTAACAGATATGTCTATAAGTGATTTATATAAATTTTTACAAAATTTAAAATTAAATAAAACTGAAGAGAAAGTGGCTCGTCCAATTTTAACTGAAATTTTTGCAAGGCTTCAGTTTATGATAAATGTAGGATTAAAATATTTAAATTTATCTAGAAGAGCAGGCACTTTAAGTGGAGGAGAATCTCAGCGTATACGACTTGCAACTCAAATAGGAAGTGGGCTAACAGGTGTATTATACATTTTAGATGAACCAAGCATAGGATTACACCAAAGAGATAATGATAGATTGATAGAAACTTTAAAAAATTTGCGTGATTTAGGAAATACTTTAATTGTAGTTGAACATGATGAAGATACTATTAGAGCGGCTGATTATATTGTAGATGTTGGAGTATATGCTGGAGTAAATGGAGGAAACATTGTAGCTTGCGGAAGTTTGGAAGACATCATGGCTTGCCCGCAATCAATAACAGGGCAATATTTAAGCGGAAAATTAAAGATAGAAGTTCCAAAAGTTAGACGACCAATTAAAAATGGATATATTGAATTAAAAGGCTGTAAAAAACATAATCTTAAAGATATAGATGTTAAATTTCCTTTAGGAGTGTTTACCTGTGTAACAGGTGTAAGTGGAAGTGGTAAAAGCACACTTATTAACGAAATTTTATATCCTGCATTAAAAAATGAGCTAGATGGCGAAGCTAATGAAACAAATTTGAAAAAAGTAATTGGAGCTAATAAAATTGATAAAATTATAAATATTGACCAATCTCCAATAGGAAGAACTCCAAGAAGTAATCCTGCAACTTATACAGGAGTATTTACAAAAATTCGTGAACTTTTTGCTTCAACTCCAGATGCAAAAGAAAGAGGCTATGACATGGGAAAATTTAGCTTTAATGTTGCTGGTGGACGATGTGAAGCCTGTGATGGAGATGGTGTTAAAAAATTGAGAATGTATTTTATGCCTGATGTATATGTTCCTTGTGAAGTTTGTGAAGGGAAAAGATATAATAGAGATGTTTTGCAAGTAAAATATAAAGGTAAAAATATATATGATGTTTTAGAAATGACAGTAGAAGAAGCTTTGCAATTCTTTGATAATTTACCAGCTATTAAATCAAAAATTCAAACATTGTATGATGTAGGTTTAGGCTATATTAAGTTAGGGCAATCTGCTACAACTTTAAGTGGAGGAGAGGCTCAACGATTAAAATTGGCTACAGAATTATCAAAACGAGATACAGGCAAAACTATGTATATTTTAGATGAACCTACTACAGGACTTCATAGTTATGATATACAAAAATTGATTAATATTTTGCAACGTTTTGTAAATGGAGGCAATACTGTAGTAGTAATTGAACATAATTTAGATGTTATTAAAACAGCTGATTATATTATTGACATGGGAATTGAAGGCGGAGATGAAGGAGGGCAAGTAATTGCTACAGGTACCCCTGAAGAAATTGTAAAAAATGATAACAGTCAAACAGGAAAATATTTAAAAAAATATTTGTAAAATAAAAAAAATAGATATTTTGATTAATATCTATTTTTTACTATTTATATTATAAAATATTCATAAAACTAAATCCGCTTATTTCTTTTAAACCTTCAACATTATATTTTAATAAAAGTGAATATGTTATTGCTGTTTCTTGGTCATTATTAGATATACTAGATTTTAAAAATTGAATATGATCGCTAACAGGTTGTAAATCTTTTCTACTTATTGATACGCATAAAATATCCATTTTTTTAGTCCAATATTTATCTAAATCTTCAATACGTTGTATTAAATTAGGATCTGTAATTTCATTTACAAGTAAAGATTGATGAATTTCACCACTTTCTTTATTCATGTGTTTAAAAATACTTTCAGTATTGAATACGTCCCAAATACATAATGCGTTTACTGCAATAGTTAGAATTGTAACTGCTATAACATTTTTCATTATTTACCCCTTATAAAAAATATTTATTAAGATTTTTGTTGATTTTTTTATTTTAATAAACTGTTAATATCATTAATTACTTTATATGATTCATCTTTTAGTTGATAATATAATTTGCCTGAATTATCCAAGCTCATTACTATAATTTGTTTAATATTTTTTATCTTCAATTTTTCAAGTAAATTATTTAATACGTCTTCATCAATATTTAATTTTTCCATATTGTCTTTCATCTTTTTTCCATCACTAATTATTAAAGCTGGAAGTTGAGGAGTAGGATTATTTGCTTTCACATCTTTTGCTGTGGCTGGAGCATCTTGTGCTGTTGGAATTACACTCATTTTTCCATTAGTTTCAATAATGGCATATTGAATTTGTTCAAAATTAAAATAATTACATTGACGTAAGCTTTCTTGTAAATCATTTAAATTCATATTTAATTTCTTTAAAGCTTTATAATTAATCCCGCTAGGGCTCATAACAATAACAGGTTGCCCACTTATTAATTTTCTAAGAACAATACTTTTTCTCGTTAATAATGTTATTGAATAATGTAATATAACAAGAATGGCAAGAGGTAATATTCCATTGAGTAATGGAATATTTGAATCGCTCATTGGTACTGTAGCAAGGTCAGCAATAATAAGAGTGATTACCAATTCATAAGGTTGCATTTCTCCAATTTGCCTTTTGCCCATAATGCGTAAAAATAATAATACTACAAAATATATAATTTGTACTCTAATAAATAATACTAACATATATATTAGTTTTTTACAATATTAGTGTTTTTTAAACATCAATTTAAAAAAATAATAGTTCTATTTGATAATTTTATTACATATTTTTAAGTATGGAGTAAATTATGAAAAAATTTCTATGTATTTTATCAATAGCACTTTGTGGTGTGCTTTTCGTTGGATGTGGAAGTAAAACTAAAAATGAAACAAATTTTAATAGTCATTTAATTGAAATTAGAAATAACCTTTTTGCAGGTCAAAATGATGAATATTATGTGACTATATGCACAGGAGAAAGAGAAGAAGATTATGCTCTTGATGGAGTGGTAAAACCTCTTGTTCAATTTGGTATTATTACTTTAGCTCGTTTAGATGGAGAGCCATTAAGTCAAGATGAATATGAATTTACTTTAGTGGTTAATGGTGAGAATATAACAGGAAGTTTGGAAAAAAATCCTTACGACAATACATATTCAGCAGATATTGAACAGGCAATCACAGATGAAGCTGAAATTAAGTTGGAAATGGTTATAGACAACAATAATTTCAATCAAACTTTAACAAATGTTTCTAAAGATTTTGTTATAAATAAAGATCAAGCTATTAGTATTGCTTGTGAAGCATTAAAAGATAGTATTAGCAATTTAAGTAAAGAAGAAGGGAATTCTAGTGAGGCTTTTATTAAAATATTAAAAGATTATTCAGGCGAAAATGATAGATATTATTGGTATGTAGGAATAATATCACCAGAAGGGCAAACTGCTGGAGTATTGATTGATGCTAATTCAGGAGATATTATTTCAAAGAAAATATAAATGTAGTTTTTAGGCGTGCAAACATCTAATTTTAATCAATATATAAAATAGTGGACTAAATGTTCACTATTTTTGTATTTCATTTTCCAATTTAATGTTAAATATTACTTTATATAGTTGACTTGTTTTGCATTATACATTATAATGTACTAATAAATTTTTATTAAAAGGTATGATAATGTTAGAAGGAAAATATAATTTTAAAGAAGTTGAAAATAAATGGCAAAAATATTGGCAGGAAAAAGGAATTTATTCATATAAAGAAAACTCTAATAAACCTACATTTTCAATAGATACTCCTCCACCAACAGTAAGTGGAGAGTTGCATATTGGACATATTTATGGATTTAGCCAAGCAGATATGTATGCAAGATATCAACGTATGCTTGGTAAAAATTTATACTATCCATTAGGTTTTGATAATAATGGACTGCCAACAGAGTTGTTAGTAGAGAAAAAGAAAAATATTCGTGCATATACTATTCCAAGAGAAGAATTTACTGCTATTGCTCTTGATTTAGTATCTAGCTACAATCAAAGTTATAGAGATATGATGATTCACACAGGAATGTCGTGTGATTTAAATTTGGGCTATAACACTATAGATGAACGCAGTCAAAAAACTAGTCAAAAATCTTTTATAGATTTGGCAAAACGCAATATTGCATATAGAGATGATAAGCCTTCTCCTTGGTGTTGTAAATGTCGTACAAGTGTAGCTTCAGCTGAATTGGAAGATAAAGATATGGAGAGTGTATTTAATTATCTTAATTTTCGTTTGGCTGATGGAAGCGGAACTATTCCTATAGCTACTACACGTCCTGAATTTTTACCAGCTTGCGTAGCTATATTTGTAAATCCTGAAGATGATAGATACAAGCAATATGTAGGAAAGATGGTAAAAGTGCCTTTATTTGAAGATATTGAAGTAAAAGTTCTTACAGATGATAAGGTTGGCATTGACAAAGGTACAGGTATAGTTATGTGTTGTACTTTTGGAGACCAAACAGACGTAGAATGGTGGAAAGAATATGGTTTACCATTTAAGCAAGCTATAGATGATGGCGGGCGTATGACTGAAATTGCTGGCAAATATGCTGGAATGAAAATTGTTGACGCTAGGAAAGCTATTATTGAAGATTTAAAGAAAGAAGGATATATATACAAACAAGACGCTATTGTTCATAGTGTAAAAGTACATGAAAGATGTGAAGAGGGTATTGAATTTTTAGCTAAAAAACAATGGTTTATTCGTACATCAACTCCTGAATTAAAGCAAAAATGGATTGAACTTGGAAATCAATTAAATTGGCACCCAGAAAGCATGAAAGCTAGATATATTGCTTGGGTTAATAATTTAAATCAAGACTGGTCTATATCTCGTCAAAGATATTTTGGAGTTCCATTCCCTGTATGGTATTGCAAAAAGTGTGGTAAACCTCATTTTGCAAATATTGAAGATTTACCTGTTAATCCTTTGTCATCACAATATAAAGGAAAATGTGAATGTGGAGGAGAAGAATTTGAACCTGAAACAGATATTATGGATACATGGGCTACTAGTAGCGTTACACCACAAATAAATTGTAATTGGGCAGAAAATGAAGAAGAATGTGCAAAAAAAATGCCTATGGATATGCGTTTTTGTGGTAGAGATATTATTACAACATGGAGTTTAAGAACAATAATAAAAGCATACTACCATCAAAATTGTCTACCATGGAAAGATTTAATGGTTAATGGTTGGGTTATGGCTGATAAAGGAGTTAAAATTAGCAAGAGATTTGCAAATTCAAAAATGGGATTAAACGATTTGCTTGATAATTATGGTGCAGATGTAATCCGTTATTGGTGTGCTAATGGTGCTTATGGTAGAGATGTTTTGCTTAGTGATGATGGCGTTAAAGATGGCTATAAACTAATAAATAAAATTTGGAATGCTTCTAAATTTGTATTATCCTTTTTGCAAGATTATATACCTGCAAAACCAAATAAAATTTTGCCTATGGATATGTATATTATGCATAAATTTAATTTAGCATATTATGCTACTATCAAGTGTTATGAAGATGTAGAAGTAGGTTATGCAAAAGCTGAAATTGAAAAATTTTTCTGGGATTTTTGCGATAATTATATTGAGATTGCTAAAAATCGTTTGTATAAACCTGAAATTTATGGAGAAGAGGCTAAAATTTCTGCTCAATGGGCTTGCTATAATGTATTATTAGGAATATTAAAATTATTTTCTATTACTTTGCCTCACATTACAGAGGAAATTTATCAAGATTATTTTGCTAAATATGAAAAAGATGAAAGTATACATTTATCTTTATTAAAACCTATAGATTTAGATAAAAATGACAATATTATTGAATGTGGAGATGAAGTTGAAGACATTGTTAGTAAAATCCGTCAATTCAAAAGTGAAAATAAAATAAGTATGAAAACTCAAATTGATAGTTTGGAAATAACTTCACAAAATGCTGATTTTATTAAAAGTGTAGATTATGATATTAAAGCAGTAGGTGGTATTCAAAATATTATCATAAATTCAGGAGAAAATAATTTAAAATTTGGCAATATAATTTTAGATGAAAATAATTAAAAATATATTTTTAATATAAAAAAAATAAATTTAAATTAATAAAAAATAAAAAGAACTCATAATTTTATGAGTTCTTTTTAAGAAAAGGATTAATGTCAATTAATAAAGGGGTAAATTAATTGACAGGATAGGAGACGAGTTTTTCACTTATTATAAAATATTAAAGTTTTATTTTTAAGTGAGGTTTAAAACTAACAATTTCTTTTAAAATGAGTTTTAATATATAAACATTTAAGAATCAATATTTTTATTTGGTTTTATATCAGTTACCAAACATTCTGTGGTAAGCATTGTACTAGCAACACTTCCAGCATTTTGTAGTGCACTACGGGTAACTTTAGTAGGGTCTATAATCCCACATTCTACCATATCACAATAAACATTCTTAAGGGCATCATATCCAAAGGTTGTAGATGGATTATTTATAATGGTATTTATAACCACACCATAATCAATACCTGCATTTATGCAAATTTGCTTAATAGGGGCACAAAGTGAATTACACACAATTAATGCACCCGTTTTCAAATCGCCTTCAAGAGAGTTAGCGAAATTTTGCACATCTTGAATACAATTAAGTAAAGCAGTTCCGCCACCTGCCACAATTCCTTCTTGCACTCCTGCTTTTGTAGCATTTAAAGCGTCTTCAATTCTAAGTTTTTTCTCTTTAAGTTCAACTTCAGTTAAAGCTCCTACTTTAATTTGAGCTACCGCTCCACTAAGTTTGCCAATACGCTCAGCATAAATTTCTTTATCATAACTGTTATCAGCTAACTCTAATTGCGATTTAATATATGTTATGCGATTATTTACATTTTCGTTACTACCATTTCCACTTATAAGGGTAGTGGTATCTTTTGTAATAATTGCCTGTTTGCATTTTCCTAAATTATTTATATTTACATCTTTTAAATTTTGACCTATTTCTTCGCTTATATAATCTGCACCTACAAAAGTGGCTAAATCTATAAGTTCTTCTTTTCGTCTATCTCCAAAGCTTGGAGCTTTAACTGCTACACAATTAAATAACCCTCTAACTTTATTTAGGACAAGAGTGGTTAAAGCATCACCTTCTACATCTTCACTAATTATTAATAGGCTTGAACCATTGCTAGCAAGTTGTTCTACTATAGGTAAAATATCTTGGAATACGCTTATTTTTTTATTTGTAATTAATATGTAAGGATTGTCTAACACACATTCCATTTTATTTTGGTCTGTACACATATATGAGCTTATATATCCTCTATTAAATTGCATGCCTTCTACTACCTGAAGTTCTGTAGAAACAGAGTTGCTTTCTTCAATGGTTATAATTCCATCTTTACCAACACGCTCCATTGCTTGATATATTAATTCTCCAACATGTTCATCTCCAGATGAAATGCTAGCAAGTTGAGAAATAGCTTTAAAGTCTTCTACAGGCTTAGACATTTGTTTTAGTTTGTTTACAGCTACATTAATAGCTTTCTCAATTCCCTGACGCAAAATTATTGGATTTGCTCCAGCAGTAAAATTTTTAATCCCTTCTTTAATAATTGCTTGGGCTAAAACAGATGCTGTAGTAGTTCCATCTCCAGCAACATCATTGGTTTTTACACAAACTTCTTTAATAATATTTACTCCAAGATTTTCAAATTCATCTTCTAATTCAATTTCTTTTGCTATTGTAACACCGTCATTGGTTATAAGTGGGGTAGTGGCCCCACGAGATAGTACAACATTTCTACCTTTTGGCCCAAGTGTGATTTTTACAGTGTCTACTAATTTATCTGCTCCCGCAATTAATTTTTGACGAGCTTCATCTCCAGATACTATTTTTTTACTCATGTTTTTCCTCCATTATTGCTATTAAATCAATTTGTCGTAACACTATTAATGTTTCATCATCAACTTTTATTTCATTGCCTGAAAATTTGTTAAAAAGCACTTTATCTCCTATTTTAACCTGCATACCAATATTATTGCCATCAAAATCAACTCCAGAACCTAAAGCTAACACTAAACCTATCTGTGGGCGTTCTTGAGATGTAGAGGGAAGAACTATTCCTGATTTAGTTGTGCTAGATTGTATTTCTGGTTTAATTATTACTCTGTCAAATAAAGGTATTAATTTCATAATTTTCTCCTTTTTATAATATGTGTAATTATTGTAACGCATGTATATTGCCTATTATGTATATAATTTTGTCTAATTTTGTGTGAATATTAGGCATTTTCGCATTTATTATACTAAATGAAACTCCAATTTTGACCTAATACTGCCAAAAATTTTAAATGTTTATATTAAAGTTGAATAAATGTTATTAAAATTGTTTGGTAAAAATAAATTTTTTTGTATAATAACTTATAAAGGAGTAAAAATGCGTAAAATTATAAATAATGATTTAACCAAAAATAAACCGTTAGAATATAATAAAAACTCTTTTAGTGGTAAAATAGAATTAAAATATGATGGGCAACAATTAACAAAAATTTCAAAAAATGTTTATCAATATTCTAAAGATGGAGTTGTTGAAGAATTTCATATTAAGAAATGGTTTTAAAGGTATTACTATTTCAATGTTTGGAAATGAAATAGAAATTGAGCCAAAAATTACATGGTATGAGATAGCTTTTTCAGTGTTAATTATCCTTCCTTGCGTATTTTTTGGTGCAATAGGTGGAGCTATAGGAGCTGTTTTGGCAATTATAAACTTCATGATTATAAGAAAAGTTAATAAATGGTGGCTAAAAGCTTTAATTTCATTGTTGTTTATTGGATTGGGTGTGGTAATGTGTTATTTTGCCTCAGGTGTATTATTAGTATATATATATTAGGCAAAGTACTAAATTAAAATATTATTTCTTTTTAAATACACAATTAATTTTTATAAATTTATTGACAATTTATAAATAATGTGATAACATTACAAAGTAGTACCACATTGAACAGGTTTTAAATAAGTTATTAATACTTTACCTTAAAAGTGAGTCTTTTATAATTAAGTTGATTTATTTCAACGAACTAGAGAAATGATTTCTCAATATTATTTATAGGAGGTAACTAAGATGTACGCAATAGCACTTATCGCTGGAAAGCAATACAAAGTTAGCGTTGGAGATGTTGTAAGAGTAGATCGTCTTGATGGAGAAATTGGTCAAGAAGTAGAATTTCCTGTTCTTATGACAGCAAAAGATGGCGAAATTGTAGCTGGAACTCCAGTTGTTAAAGATGTTGTGGTTAAAGCAAAAATTCAATCACACACATTAGGAAATAAAATTATTGTGTTCAAGTACAAAGCTAAGAAAAATGAGCGTAAAAAACAAGGACACAGACAAGCCTACACAAATATTGTAATAGAAAGTATAGGTTAATTATGATTAAAATCACTATAGTTAAAAAGGGTGATAATGTAACTGCTATTAGTTGCGAAGGTCATTCAGGTTATGCCGACAGTGGAAGCGATATAGTATGTGCTATGGTGTCAGTGTTAACTCAAAATGCACAAAAAACATTTGAAGAGATTTTGCATGTAAACACCAAATTTACATTGGATGAAAATATTCCATCTATATCAATTTGTTTGCCTAATTTAAAAGGAGAGCAACAAAAAGAAGCTTATCTAATTATGAATTCAACGGCTAACGGATTAATCGATATTGCTAGCAGTTTCCCAAAATATATTAATATAAAGGAGAGACAGAAATGAAAATATTAGTTCAGTTGTTCGCTCACAAAAAAGGTGGCGGTAGCTCTAAGAACGGAAGAGATAGTAATAGTAAGCGTCTTGGTGTTAAACGTGCTGATGGTCAATTTGTGTTGGCAGGAAATATTATCGTTCGTCAAAGAGGAACAAGAATTTATCCAGGAGCTAATGTGGGTTTAGGTAAAGATTACACCTTATTTGCTTTAACAGATGGAGTAGTAAAGTTTACTCGTGATGGCCGTGGTAGAAAGTGCGTAACAATTCAACCAAAAATTTAGTATTACAAAAGATAAATATATATATTAAAATACTTAAGATAATACATTAATATACAAAAGAAAATAATCGCCTATATAGGCGATTTATTTTTATACTATTTACAAAATATGTATTCTATGTTATAATCCAGATAGAGGAGAAATAAAGATGAGTGGTGGATTATTAAATCAACAAATAAATAAATATGGAAGAATTGATAATAATATATTAAAAGTTAAAAATGAAAGTGAAGATGTAAGAGCATTGTTAAACATGGCTGTAACTTATTCTAGAATGAATGAGAATCCATATAAAGTAGATAAAAAAACTTATTTATCAATAAATCATAAACAAGATATTTATAGAGAAGTATCAAATAAAGCCTTTTCTGTATCTAGAAATGACTTATTGCGTTTAGCAATCATACTTGCAACTTCTCGCAATATTACTGCTCAAACTATGTTGATGAATGAAGTTAGTTTAAAAATAAGAAGTATAGGAGTAAAAGATTATAGATATATGGCTAAAATTATATCTAAACAAAGCGACTCTATTGCAGAGGAAATTAATAAGTTTTTATCTGAACATTTAAGAAACTTTAAAAAATATCATTATAAATATTTCAATGATTATTATGGTATATAAAATAAATATTAATAAAAAATTTTGGAGTGTTCCAAAATTTTTTTTATGCTAAAATATATATTTAATATTTATATTTTAAAGAATATTTAAAAAATTTAAAACATAGATTTAAATATGAGTAAAATTTGGCTATTTATGATGGTTTCAAGTCTGTTTATGATAATTGTAACAGTTCCAGAACAGGCGTTAATGGTTATGATGGGGGCTAGTGCTAATGGGGTTCAAATGAGCATAGAATTTTTAGGAATATATGCTATTTGGTTAGGCATTTTGCAGGTGTTAGATGACACTAGGCTAAGTCATAAATTATCACATTTATTACAAAAGCCTATAAGGCATATTTTTGGACAAACAGATCCAGAAACAGAGAAGAATATTTGCCTTAATGTTTCTTCTAATATTTTAGGGTTGGGCAGTGCGGCAACACCTTTTGGTATTAAAGCAATGAAAGGAATGGATAAAGGAAGTGAGTTGGCTACTAAAGGAATGATTATGCTTGTAGTCATAAATTCAACAGGTATTCAAGTTCTTCCAACTACTGTCATTGGATTGCGTGCTTTGGCTGGGAGTGTTTCTCCTTCTGCAATTATTTGGCCAACAGTAGTGGCAACATTTATTCCAACAGTTATAGGGATATTGTTAGTAAAAATGATATATAAAAATGGAGTAAGAACTTTATTTTCTAAACCTAAGAAAATTAAAAACAAATAAATTTAATAATTTTGTTAAGAGGTGATAATGGCAGATATATTATTGCCCACTTTAATAGCTTGTGTATTAATATATTCATTGTTTAAAAAAGTGGACGCATATTCTAGTTTTGTTAAAGGTGCAAAGGAATCTATTCCTTTGATAATTTCTATTTTGCCATATATTATTGCCATGTTTATAGCTATTGAATTATTTAGGACAAGCGGATTAAGTGCAATGCTTTGTAAATTTGTTTCTCCTTTATTTAATTTGTTAGGGATTCCATCTGAGGTAAGCGAACTTACAATAGTTCGTCCATTTAGTAGTAATGCAGCCTATGTGTTATTGAAAGAAATTTTTGTAACGTATGGTCCAGATAGTTATATTGGTAAATGTGCAAGTGTAATTATGGGAAGTAGTGATACAATTTTCTATGTTTCAAGCATATATTTTGCCTCTACAAATGTGAAAAAAACATTACTTACAATTCCTATTGCTTTAACATGTAATATTATTGGAGCCTTCTTAGCCTGCTTCTTATGTAGATTTATTTAGTGTATAAATAAAAAAATTAAAATTACATAATTTGGTGTTTTAAATATACATATTTTTTTAATTGACACTTAATGAAATAGATGTTATTATAACTTTATAAGGATTTATATGGTTATTGAAATTAAAATTAATAAAAAATTATTCACAGTATCTTCATACTGCTGGAATTTTGGAAGAAGTGAAGAATCTTCTTGCTAGTTTTATGAGGATACATGGTATCCTCTTTTTATTATGAGGTAAAAAATGAAGTACAAATTAAATAAAAATGCCAAAATACAATTTGATGAAGATAGTATAAAAAATTTAAAAACTAGTTCTAAATCATCAATTAGTTTTAGGGAATTGACAAAAAATGTTGTTTCAGGACATTGTATAAAAAATATTCAATTTTCAGAAAAAGCAAAATGTAAAAATTGTAAATATATTTCACTTTGTAGGTATTGTCCTGGAAAGTTTTATATGGCTACGGGTAATTATGAAAATCCACCTGAATGGTTTTGTAATTTTGGTAAGTTAGTGTATAAAAATTTTATACAAGGACGAACTATCTTGAGAAAAAACTATCTCAGTGAATATGAATTAGACATGGCTTTTAACATAATAAAATCAAATATGATAGGTTTGGGTTTTGAGGTTTTAGAGGAAGATAAAAGATTTTGGTGTAAAAATATACAGGATAATTTACAGTTATCTAATTTCTATTTTTATCTTGTATATTTGAATGGAGAGATTGTAGGATTTATTGAATTTGTAAATAAAAATAATTCTTTTATTATTAGCGAAATTCAATTATCAGATAAAGCAAAGCATACAAAAATAATTTTAGAGATTATAAAATATTTGCTAAATTGTGAAGAACTTTCAAAAGTAAATGATATATATTTTTCTATATTAAAAAACAACAAAATGTCAAATAAAACATTTTCACATTTAGGAGGAGAAATTATAGATGAAAATGATAAAAAATTCAAATATATTATCAGTAGAGATAAAGTGAAATCTTATATGGATAAATTTGAATTTTAGCTGAAGCTTTGTTTTACTTTCAAAATATTTAACTTTAATATATTAGTTATTGCATTTTAGCTATCATATAAATTTTAATAGAATTAGTTAATATTGAAATAAAGGAATAATTTCGCAAACATCATTCTATAACGAAATAAAAAATAATTAAAATTATAAAAATCTATATAAAATTATTTTAAAATTTTTTCATATTGGCGCAGAGAACAGGATTCGAACCTGCGGAAGCTTTCACCTCGCACGCTTTCCAAGCGTGTGCCTTAAACCACTCGACCATCTCTGCAAATAATATTGTTATTAAAGTATTAAATAAAAATACAAGAAATAACCACTAAAACTATAAAAATTAATATCCATTTCAACCATTTAAAAATATTCATTATGTATATAATATATCATAAATAAATTGGATTTTCAAGCAAAATATTTTTAATTTGCATAAATTATGATAAAAGGGTTGAAAAGCTATATATAGTGTGGTATAATATAAGTTACAACAAAGCTTTAAACAAGCTTTTTTTATTCACTATTTTAGTTGATAAAGGAGAATTATATGTTTGTCGAAGGTATGACAAAACGAGATGTAGAAGATATTGTAAATTATGGTTTAATACATAAAAAGTATAGATGTATTTCTAAAATTGTAGATTCTGGAATTGTATATTGCAGAATTATAAATGTTAAGGGAGAGGAAATAGATACTGTTTTTAGTGATTTTGATTGCGCTAACGATATAATGAGTAATCAATCTTTTTATAAAGCAATGATAAATAAGTTTGGTAGAAAATATTATAATGCTTATAAAAACAATGTAAATAGCTATGAATTATAAAATTTTAAAAAAATAAAAAAAAGTTGTCACAAACTGTTGACAACCTTTTTTATTTGGTATATAATGTAGCTAAAGGTCAAAGAAAGTCAAACTTTATCAAGCCTTTAAAGTATGGCTATATTAAACATTTAAAGCATTTTATTTTAATATTATAGTAAAAATAATATAGTTGTGCAAAATATATTAAAAGGAGGGGTTTAATGGCAAGTCGAAGCGATATAATTGAGCGGTTTATATTAGACACTTTAGCCGAAAAAACATTTATAGAGCTTAGCAGAAATGATTTAGCCAAATTCTTTTCATGTGCACCAAGTCAAATAAATTATGTTTTAAACACTCGATTTACGATTAATAATGGATATGTTATTGAAAGTGTTCGAGGGGGAGCAGGGTTTATTAAACTAACAAAATTGACAGATTCAAAAACTAATTTGAAAAATTTATTAACATTATGTTCACACTCTTTAAATGTTATAGAAGGTGAACAAATGTTAGATAATTTGCTGAAAAGAAACCTAATATCAATTACAGAAAACAAATTATTAAAACGAGCAATTTCGACAAAAGCGCTTAATAATCCGCTAAATATGGGGGAAATGTTAAGAGCAAATATATTAAAAGAAATTATAATAGAAGTTATGAAAAGGAGTTAAAATTATGTTGTGTGATAAATGTAAAACAAATGAAGCGTGCTATCATTCTACGCTTATTGTGAATGGAGAAACAAAAAGTACTCATTTATGTGAAAAATGTGCTGAAAAAGAAGGTGTGTTTAATAAAACATACGAATCTATTTTTGACCAATTTAGAAGCCTTACAAATTTTTTAGGATTTGACGATTTTGATGATAAAAATTGCCCAAATTGTCATTGGTCTTTGAAACAGTTTAAAAATACAGGACTTTTAGGTTGTAACAACTGTTATGATGCCTTTGAAGATGAAATTGAAGATATTGTAAAGAGAATTCAGCCTTATAGTGAAAACAAGATAGATAATATTGAATTTAGAACTGAAGAAGATAAAAAATCTTTGACAAAAGAGCAAAAGCTTATGAATTTAAAAGCAGATTTGCAAAAAGCTATTAAAGAAGAACGTTATGAAGATGCAGGAGCAATTAATAAAGAAATCAAAAAATTAACAAAGGAGTTGCAAGGTGAATAATGTTATTTGGACAAAAGTAAAATTTTGTAGAAATTTAAAAAATACATGGTTTACAAATAGAATAACTAAACAGCAACAAAAAGATGTGTTACAAATTTGTTTAAATGCCTGTAATGAATGTGGAATGAAAGGAGAAGAACTTTCAAAGCTAAGTGAAGATGTAATAAATAATTTAATTGATGCAAATAAATTGGAAGAAGATTTTATTAAAAACATATCATTCAAAGGTTATGCTTCAAATGATAATGCTAATGTTCAAATAAATGGAGATAATCATATTGAAATAATATCAATAGATGAAAATTTATCAAATTCATATTCAAATGCGAAAAAAATAGATAAAGCTTTATGCAATAAATTGACATTTGCGTATAGTGATAAATATGGATTTTTAACTCCAAATATTAAAAATATAGGAAGCGGAATGGAAATAAGCGTACTAGTATTGCTTCCTGCATTATCAAAAATTAATGCAGTTAAATCATTGCCAAAATACATGGATAAACTTAGATTTGATATAAAGTTTGTAAATGACGGCGTATATTTAATATCCACAGGGGCAAATTTAGGTTATAGTGAAAAACAAATTTGTGATTTAACTAAAATGTATATAGATAAAATTATACAATGCGAAATTGATGCTTGTAAAAATATGGCGCAAGATGTAGATGCTGTTGCTGACCTAAATTTACGAGCTCAAGCAATAATTAATAATGCAATTAAATTAACGCCTTATGAATTAAGTGATTTGATTGGAAATATTTTAATTGCTATCAATAGCGGAATTGAAAAAAATATAACTGAAAATCAAATAAAAAATTTATTTAATTATATAAAAATTAAAGATGAAAAAATTTTAGCAAAATCAATAAAAAATATATTAAATAATGAAAAATAATACTGTTTAATTATAAAAAATTAATTATTTGATATTTTTAATAAAATAATTATTAAAATTTATTAAAAAATAATAATTAAATAAATATTTTAAAAAAATAATTTAAAGGAGGGAAATTATGATATACAATTTAACAGACTTAGCTAATAAAAGTATTCAGCAGGCTAGACAAATTGCACATAGTTATGGAAATCCTGTAGGTACTGAACATTTATTATATGGATTGACAAAAGTAGATTGTCAAGCTTGCAAGCTATTAAAAAGCTATAAAGTTACATCATCAGTTATGGAACAAATATTTGAAAATATGGGTTCTGGGTTTGGTGTGCAAAACGATTTTTCGCCACGTGCCAAAGAAATGTTTGTAATTGCTAATGAAGTGGCAAAACGAACAGGACATGCTTATATTAGTACTGAACATATATTAATTGCCTTATTATCTCAAAATGATAGTTATGCAATTCAAATTTTAGCAGGAGTATTAAAGTTAAATGTTTATGAAATGCGTAATAAAATGATTGCTATTATTTCAAACAAACAAGACTCTGCTTCTTCTTCAAGATTTAATGATGAAGGATTTGTGCGTGTTGGCAAATTAAATAAATATGCTGACGAGGGGTTTGAAGCTCAACCAGAAGTTGCAACTAGTGAGTTGCCAGAAGAATTGTTACAAATGGGAAGTGATGTAACTTTAAGAGCGAAACAAGGCAAAATAGACCCTATAATTGGGCGTGATGCTGAAATAGAGCGTGTAATTGAGATATTGTGCAGAAAAACTAAAAATAACCCTGTATTAATAGGTGAAGCAGGTGTTGGAAAGTCTGCTATAGTAGAAGGACTAGCTCAAAGAATTGTAAATGGTGATGTTCCAGAAATTTTAAAAGGCAAAACTATATATAGCTTAGATGTTGGCGGATTAATGGCTGGAACTAAATATAGAGGCTCAATGGAAGAAAAATTAAAAAATGCTATTGAAACAATTATTAATAGTAAAAATATAATAGTATTTATTGATGAAATTCACACATTGGCTCAAGCAGGTAGTGAAAAGGGCGAAACATCTCCAGCTGATATGATTAAACCTTATTTAGCAAGAGGTGAAATGCAAACTATTGGTGCTACAACAACAGATGAATATCGTAAATATATTGAGCAAGATAAGGCGCTTGAAAGAAGATTCCAACCAATTATGGTAAATCCTCCAACAGTGGAAGATACAATTAAAATATTAAAAGGTTTACGAGATAGTTATGAAGCTTTCCATAAAGTAAAAATTACAGATGAGGCTATTGTATCTGCTGTTAAACTCTCAGATAAATATATTTTAGATAGAAGTTTGCCAGATAAAGCTATAGATTTAATAGATGAAGCATCTTCAAGGGCGAAAGTGAAAAATAATTATTCAACTGCTGAAGAAAAAGAATTAAAAGAGCAATTAAATAAATTGAAAGCAAATAAAGAAGATGCTGTAAATCAAGAAGATTTTGAAAAAGCAAGTAAATTGCGTGATGAAATATCTAATATTAAAAAGAAATTAGATGAGATAAAAAATAAACCATCTCAAAAACCTGAAACTCCAGCAGAAATTGGAGAAGAAGAAATTGCAGAAGTTGTAAGTAAATGGACAGGAATACCTGTAACAAAAGTTACAGAAGGTGAAAGTGAAAGACTTCTAAAACTAGAACAAACTTTATCAGAAAGAGTTAAAGGTCAGGACGAAGCTATTAAAGTAGTGGCAAAAGCTATTAGAAGAGGAAGAATTGGAATGCGTGATGCTAGACGTCCTATTGGCAGTTTCCTATTCTTAGGAAGTACAGGTGTAGGAAAAACAGAATTATGTAAAGCTTTAGCAAATGCTTTATTTGATAGTGATGATAAAATGATAAGGCTTGATATGAGTGAGTATATGGAAGCTCATAGTGTATCAAAACTTATTGGTTCTCCTCCAGGATATGTTGGTTTTGATGAAGCTGGTCAATTAACTGAGCAGGTGAGAAGAAAACCTTATAGTGTAGTACTATTTGATGAAATTGAAAAAGCTCATCCAGATGTATTTAATGTTTTATTGCAGATATTGGAAGATGGCCGTCTTACAGATAGTCATGGAAGAGTGGTAAGCTTTAAAAATACTGTAATTGTATTAACTTCAAATATAGGTAGCGATAAATTAAATAGTAAACGCACAGAATTAGGTTTTGGAGATAAAGCGAAAACTGATTTGGATTTAAAACAAGTAGCATTAGATGAACTTAAAAAATATTTCAGACCAGAACTTATAAACCGTATTGATAACATTGTAGTATTTAATAAATTAGGTGAAGATGTTGTTGAAGAAATAGCTAAAAATATGCTTGCTGAATTAAATAAGAATTTAAAAGATAAAAATATTGAACTTAAATTCTCAGCTAGCACACTTAAATATTTAATTAAAAATGGAACAAATGCTGAATATGGAGCTAGACCTTTAAGAAGATTAATTACTACATCAATTGAAGATGAACTTGCTGATATGTATTTGCGTGGAGAAATTAAAAATGGCGATAAAGTCATGGTAGACTGCAAAAATAATAAATTGCAATTTTTAGTTAAATAAGTTTTATAACAATATATTTTTAATTGACATTTATTCTAAATATTGTGTATAATTTATATAACATCATATTAGGAGGAAGTGTTATGGAATATAGATTTAATAAAACAGATGATGGAGTTATTAATGATAAGAAAGTTCAAGCTGGAGTAGCAAAATTAGACGCTGTAAAAGCTGACGAAAGTTTGATTATTGAAGCAGGATATAAAGCAACAAATTCTGCGTATTGTAAAATTACAGGGCTTAAAACCCCTATTAATACAACAGGAGAAAAAGTTGGAAATGCTGTGCATGATGCTGTAAAAAAAGTATTAGATATTGTGCGAAATGCAAATAAAACTGTTATAGATAAAAAGCAACATGCTCGTAAAAAACATGCAAATGAAAACAATATGTCAATGTAAAAATATAAAAAGGCTGTATTAAACGATACAGCTTTTTTATTCTAATTTTAAACTTCCTAAATAAAAATTTAGAGAAGTGTAATTTGGAATTGGAGATATTGACACAACAATTTTTATACAAGCAGGTATTTTATTAATTATATTAATATAGTGTTCACAATTATCTTTGAAAATTTGAGATAGATTTTCACATAACAGTAAATTTAGTGGGCGAGTGCTAGCTCGAATAAATGATAAAGTGATTAAATCTTGCTGTGAAAGAGATGATACCTTTATATTAGCCATATTTTCCCAATTAAAATTTTTTAAGCAAGATAAACCAATTTGATTTCTTTCACTTTTTTTCACTCCTCTTGATTTTAAAGGATAAACAACATTTTCTAATACAGTTTTATTATTAAAAAACTTTGGATTAGCTGAGATATATGCTACATTAAAGTCTTTTTTGTAATTTATTTTTTTTAAACTTTTATTATCAATAATTATTTCACCTTTATAAAAAGTATCTAATTTTGCTAGTAGTCTAATAACAGTTAAAGGACCTTCTATATCTTCTCCTATTAAAGCATAATTGCCTTGTTTGAAAGAATAATTGAAATTATAAAGAGAATAAAATTTGCTATAATAAGTATAACTTACATTTTTAAATTCAATCATATATATATATATATTTTAACAAATTTTTTTAAAACTTTCAATTAATTTTAATATTTAAAAATGTAAATATCCATATCCTTCTTCATTTCTATCATGTGTAAGAGGAATACATGAATTTAAAAGAATGTGTTTTATTTTATCAGGAGTTGAATTAGGGTTTTGTTCTAATAGCATTGCGCATATACCAGCTACCATTGGGGTAGCTACTGAAGTTCCACTCATTGTGGTGTATAATCCATTACGAAAGTCATGAGATGTTGAGGTTATATCTACACTTGGAGCTACAAGGTCTGGCTTAAATTTATTTTCACTAGGTCCACGAGAGCTAAAATCCGCAATTTTTATTTTACCATCATTTCTGCCATCATCTAAACCACCTACAGTAATAATTCTAGAACTTGTTCCAGGAGATTTTATAGAATTTGATTCAGGCCCGCTATTGCCAGCAGCCGCCACAACTATCAATCCACTATTCCATAAAGCTAAAGCCCCTTTTTGTAAGGGGTCGTTTGTTCCTGAATAATCTGCTCCAAAACTCATGCATACCACTTTAATTTTATATTGATTTTTAATGTTATATATGTATTGCATGGCATCTATTATTGTGTTTGAATTTGTTTCCCCATTGCTATTTAATGCTTTAATCATAATTATATTACAATTAGGTAATATGCCAGAATATTGTTTGTTTGAGCATATTCCACTTGCACCACATACTCCTGCAATAAAAGTTCCATGCCCATTATCATCATAAGGATAAGTTTTGTTATTAATTAAATCTTTAAAATGAATAATTCTATTATATGGCAGTAAAAAATCTAGATGAGGATTAATTCCAGTGTCAATAAAAGCAATGTTCGAAGAGGTATTGCTTTTAATATCTTGTAAATTCATAAACTTTTTAGCTTTATCAATTAGAGTAAAAACTTTTGCTGATTTTGTTATAAAATTAATGCAATTAAGATTAGACATAGTTATTATTTTATTTGAAGGCAAAGTGGCGTAAAAGCATTTTATAAAAGGGTAAGGTATATATTTAATACTATTATTATCTAATTCATTTTTTAAAGAATTATAATCATTTGCATATAAAAAACAATCAACAAAAGAATGGTTAAGTATGTTAACCTCGTTTAATAATTCAGGGTGAATTTTATTTATCATTTTATTCTTTCTATAATACTATTTAATAATTTTTTTTGTTCATCATTTAACATAGGTGTAAGAGTTGATGAAAATGTTTCAAGCATTTGACTATCCAATTTGCCTTGAGATTTTAAATTTGATGCCTGAGAAAAAAGTTCGCTATATAACTCTTCTTGCGATAAATCTTTATATTTATTAATAGTGTCGTTATATTCGCTAAAATCTTTATTTTCCTCATTGTTTATATTATTTTCATTTAAATTAGTTGAATTTTGATTGTTTTCTTTTGTAGATTTATAAAATTCTCTTATATCCATATAATTTAATATGATTTTTATCAAAATTAGGTTAAAATTATTAAAATAGTTTGCTAAAAAAAGTTTTTTTGTTATAATTAATTTTGTAAATCAAATAAGGAGAAAGTAAGTGAAATTAAATGATGAAGATAAACAATTAATTAATCTTGCTACTGATTTGGTTAAAGCTAATAGTGATATATATAAAAACATTGCAATGCATGTTGGCTGTGTGATTAGGGCTAAATCAGGGAAAATATATAAAGGGATTAATATAAAAACTTCTCACTCAATTTGTGCTGAACAGGTGGCATTAGGGCAGGCGTTAGCCTTTGGTGAAAGAGAATTTGATACCATTGTGGCGGTAAAAATGAATACTGATGGCGGGTGTAGAGTGGTATCTCCTTGCGGTGTGTGCAGATATATGTTTGATAAGTTAGGCATAAATTTATGGGTTATTGTGGAAGATATTAAAAATGGAAAAATATTAAAAGTTAAGGCAAGCGATTTATTGCCTTATCCATATAAAAGAGTTTAGTTATAGGAGAGTATTGTGGCAAATTCAAGTTATGATAGTAAAGATTTAGTTGTTTTAGAAGGGTTAGATGCAGTTCGTATGCGTCCAGGAATGTATATAGGCACTACTGGAAATAAAGGTATGCATCATTTATTATGGGAAATAGTAGATAATAGTATAGATGAAGTAGCAAATGGTTATGGTAATAAAATAGTAGTAACTTTGTATGCAGATGGATCTGCTAGTGTTAGTGATAATGGAAGAGGTGTGCCTGTAAGTATTCACCCAAAATTGAAAATTTCAGGAGTGGAGGTGGTGTACACTCAATTACATGCAGGAGGAAAATTTTCTGACCATAACTATAAATATTCTGGAGGATTGCATGGCGTTGGAGCTTCAGTAGTTAATGCTCTTAGTAGATATTTAGAAGTTGTAATATGTAAAGATGGTAAAAAATATAGAATAAAATTTGAATCTATAGAAAAGAAAGGAAAAATTCTATCAGGAGTTGTAACAGAACCATTAAAAGAAATAGGAACTACAACTCAAACAGGAACTTATGTTAGATTTCTTCCAGATGATAGAGTGTTTAAAGAAAATACATTTTCATACGATTTAGTGGCAGAAAGGCTTAGAGAAAACGCATATTTAAATAAAGGAATAAATATTGAATTAATTGATGAACGCACAGGAAAACATCAACAGTTCTGTTATGAAGGAGGAATTGCAGATTTTGTATCAAGTTTAACAGTAGATAAAAAACCTTTATTCATTCCACCAATATATATTGAAGGAGAAATAGATGATACATACATAAGTGTGGCTATGCAATATACTGATAGCTATACTGAAAATATATTTAGCTATGTAAATAATATTCCTACACCTGAAGGCGGAACTCATGAAGTAGGATTTAAAACTGCTTTAACAAAAGTTTTAAATGATTTTGCTAAAAAAAATAACCTTGTAAAAGAAAAAGATGTGGCATTTATTGGAGATGACTTTAGAGAGGGTATAACAGCTGTTATTAGCATTAAAATGAAGAATGTCCAATTTGAAGGACAAACAAAAACAAAGCTTGGCAATCCTGAAGCTAGAGCAAGAGTTGAAAATGTGTGTGTAGCTCAATTAACAGATTTTTTCAATAGCAAGAAAAATGAATATATAGGTCAAATAATAATTGAAAAAGCTAAAGGTGCTGCTAAAGTGAGAGTAGCCGCAAAACGAGCAAAAGATTTAACAAGAGCTAAAAATAGTATTGAAGGTAGTGCTCTTGTAGGAAAACTTGCTAACTGTTCTAGTAGAAATCCAGATATTAATGAAATATTCATAGTTGAGGGAGATTCAGCAGGAGGAAGCGCTAAACAAGGGCGTGATAGATATTATCAGGCAATTTTGCCATTGAAAGGTAAGCCTTTAAATAGCGAGAAGAAAAGAATAGATCAAGTTTTGGCAAATGATGAAATTCGCACTCTTATAGCAGCAATCAACACAGGCATTGGAGAGGATTTTAAAATAGAGAATTTAAAATATAATAAAATTATAATTCTAAGTGATGCCGATCAAGACGGCGCACATATTAGAGCTATATTGTTAACATTTTTCTTTAGATATATGCGTCCTCTTATAACTAATGGAAATATTTATATAGGTTTACCTCCTCTATATAAAGTGTCTACAAAAAGTGAAGATTATTATTGTTATACAGATGAGGAATTAGAAAAAATAACTGCAAAAATTGGGAATAAAGCATACAGCCTACAAAGATATAAGGGGTTGGGAGAAATGAATCCAGAACAATTATGGGAAACTACAATGGACCCAGCTAAAAGAAGTTTGATAAGAGTTACTGTAGATGATGCTGTTCGTGCAGACCAAATTATCACAACTTGGATGGGCGATGATGCTAAGAGTAGAAAAGATTATATTGTAAATAATGCAAATTTCAATAAGGTAGATAACTTTAAGCCTGTTAAAATAAAGGAGGGGGATTAAAATGGATATTTTTGATGACGACCAAATGAATATGTTTAAAAAAGACCCCGCAAAAAAACGCACAAAGAAACATGTGTTAGATGAAAAAGCAAAACATGTTATTGAAGCTTCAAAAGGTGAAATTTATGAAAAGACTGTAGAAGAAGTTATGCATTCTAGTATGCTTCCATATTCAGAGTTTGTTATTATGGATAGAGCTTTGCCTAGAGTAGAAGATGGATTAAAACCTGTTCAGCGAAGAATATTATATACAATGCAAGAATTAGGGCTTACTCCAGATAAACCTTTTAGAAAATGTGCTAAAATAGTAGGTGATGTGTTGGGGCGTTACCATCCACATGGAGATACTTCAGTTTATGATGCATTAACTCGTATGGCACAAGATTTTACTATAAATGTTCCACTTATTGAAGGGCATGGTAATTTTGGTTCAGTTGATGGAGATAGACCAGCTGCTTATCGTTATACTGAAGCAAGATTAAGTGAACTTGCTTTAGAGTTGATGACTGATTTAGATAAAGACACTGTAACATATAGTTTAAATTTTGATGATACTTTAAAAGAGCCAGATTATTTCCCTGGAAGGTTCCCAAATTTATTTGTGAATGGAGCTAGCGGTATTGCTGTTGGTTTAGCTACAAATATCCCTCCACATAATTTGGGAGAAATGATAGATGCTGTTGTGGCATATATTGATAATCCTAATATAACTTTAAATGAAATGTTAAAATATGTAAAAGGTCCAGATTTTCCATCAGGGGCTATAATGTCTACAAACAAAGACATGATTGAAGCATATGAAACAGGTAAAGGAAAAGTTACTCTTCGTGCTAAATTTCATAAAGAAGAGCTTGCAAACGGAAAGGTTAATATAGTTATAACAGAACTTCCATATCAGGTAAATAAGGCATTATTCCTTCAACATGTTATGGAAGTTAAAGATAAAATTAAAGGTGCATTAAATAATATAGTAGAAATAACTGATGAAAGTGATAAATCTGGAATGAGAGCTGTTATAACAGTAAAAAAAGATGGCGATCCAGATAGCATAATAGCTTTACTTTTAAAACATACTGAAATGCAACAAAACTTTAATATAAATATTGTGGCTATTGTAAATGGTGCGCCTACCCAATTAGGCTTGTTAGAATATTTAAAATGTTATGTAGATTTTCAGGTTGAGATTATTCGTAGACGAACTCAATATGATTATGATAGAGCTGTAGCTAGGGTGCATATTTTAGAAGGGTTATTAATAGCTATTCAAAATATTGATGAAGTGATAGCTATAATTAAATCAAGCGAATCTACATCTCAAGCTAAAGAAAAATTGATGGAACGTTTTGCTTTAACTGAAGTGCAAGCTGTGGCTATTTTAGATATGAAGTTGGCAAGACTAACAAATCTTGAAACCACAAAAATTGAACAAGAAATGGCTGATTTAAAAGCTAAAATTGAAGAATATTTAAAAATATTATCTAGTAGAGCAAGGCAATTAGGAGTGGTAAAAAGGGAAATATTAGATATTAAAAAACGTTATCCAACTCCTCGTAAAACAGAAGTAGTAGAAGAGCATGAAAGTTATGTAATGACCCCTATTGAAAAAATGGTTAATACAGAATGTTTGGTGGCTGTTAGCGAAGATGGTATACGATTAAAAAATATAGTTATAAATGCTCAATTAGGCTCACATAGTTTTGAAAAATATAACAGTGCAAATGTATTACATAAAGATATATTAAAAACTAGCTCAAATTCAAATATATATGTGTTTACAAATCTTGGAAATATGTATAAAATTGATGTAGGAAACATTCCTGTATGTAAATTTAATGCAAGAGGAACAAATCTATCGCAAATAGCAAAAGCAGAAGTTAATGAGAAAATTGTAAATATATTTGAAACAGAAGAATTTAATTCTTCAGGCGAATTGATAATGTTTACTCAAAACGGTTATATTAAAAGAAGTGATATGAGTGAATTCGTGGTAAATAAATCTATAGTGGAAGCAATTGGATTACATGATTTTGATAGGCTTATTGCTGTTCAGCCAAATTATAATATGGATAGTGTGCTTATGATTTCTAAGCAGGGAATGGCTGTAAATTTTGAATATAAATCTGTTCCAAAACAAAAGCGAGCTGGAGTGGGTGTTATAGGAATGGCTTTAAATGATGGAGATAAAGTGTGCTTTGCTTCTCAAGTTAATGTAACTGATAAAGTATTAGTTGTAAATCAAAATAGTCAGACAAAAAGAGTAGCTTTAACAGAATTTCCTGTTGGAGTGCGTAATCGTAAAGGATTAAAACTAACTTCTAATGGTGAAGAGATAGCTTATGCAATCTCTCCTGTAGTTACAGGTGAAATTGTGGTTACAGATAGTAAAGGAAATTTGTATACTACAGATGTTAATGATATACCTGTTACTTCTAGAACAGGGGCAGGAAAAGCAATTATAAAAACTAAAGCATTACAAAAAGTAAAATCAGCAATAATATATATTGCATAATAAAAAGGGGAAAATTTATGAGATTAAAAGATAAAGTAGCTATAATAACAGGTGGAAATTCAGGAATTGGAGAGGCAATAGCAGAATTATTTGCAAAAGAAGGAGCTAAAGTTGTGGTAGCTTCTATTGGAGCGAATGAAAAAAATAATATTGCTAAAATCTTGAAAAAAATGAAAGCTGATTATATGATGATTGATACAGATATTTCAAAGGAAACTGATATTAAAAATTGCTTTAATAAAGTTATGAAAAAATATGGGCGAGTTGATGTTATGGTTAATAATGCTGGAGTGTTAGAAAATGGCTTGTTACCAATAGATAGATTTAAAACAGAAGATTGGGAATGGGTATCTAGAATTAATAATTTAGGCACAATGTTGTGTATGCAATATGCTAGCAATATTATGAAAGAGCAAGGTGGCGGTTCTATTGTAAACATTTCATCTATAGCAGGGGCTAAAGGATTTGGCGGTTCTGTATATGTATCTACAAAAGCTGCTATTATAGGTTTGACATATAATACTGCTATGCGTTTTGCTGGAACAGGAATAAGATGCAATGTTATATGTCCAGGTTCTGTTATAACTCCAATGATTACCACTCAAAAGCCAGAAGATTATGACCCAGATATGATGGGAGTTATGGCTAAATATGGAAATTTAGATGTTGGAGCTTGTCAACCTATAGATGTAGCTAATTTAGCTTTGTTTTTGGCAAGTGATGAGTCTAGCTGTATAACAGGACAATCAATTATCATAGATAAAGGTTATAGTTTATAATATATTAAAGATTGCATAAAATTTGCAATCTTTTTCATTCTACATTATTTAACTAAAATAAAGCTTTATATAAAAAATATTAAGGTAAAACTACTTGAAAACTAGATTATAATATGATATAATTCATCTACTTATAAAAATTTTAATAAAATTTACAAAAAATTTAGGAAATATCCATTATATTGTGGTATTAAGTGTATAGAACACAATTTTAAAAGGTGCAAATGATAAATAGAGGGTTTAGTCAGGCTTTTTTAGATGAAGTTATATCAAAAAATGATATTGTGTCCGTCATATCGAAATATGTTACATTGAATAAACGTGGAAATAACTATTGGGCATGCTGTCCTTTTCACATGGAGAAAACTCCATCAATGTCTATAAAAGAAGACGGTCAGTTTTTTAAATGCTTTGGCTGTGGAGAAGGTGGTAATGTAATATCTTTTGTAAAAAAGATTGAGAATGTGGATTTTTATAAAGCAGTGGAAATTTTGGCAAACAATGCAGGAATTCAAATGCCTAGTTATGAGCAAGATGAAGAAATGCGTAAAAAAAAGCATTTGAAGGATAGAATATTGTCTGTGTTAAAAGCTACAAGCGAATTTTATATAAACAATTTAACGAAAACTGAAGCTAACAAGCATATAGATTATATTCGAGAAAGAGGCTTAAATAAAGAAATGGTTGAAAAATTTAAAATTGGAGCATCATTAGATTATTATGGATTAATCAATCATTTAAGAAGTTTAGGCTTTAGTGATAAAGAAATGCTAGATGCTGGAGTGGCAGGGAAAAGCGAGAATGGAAAGGGATTGTATGATTTTTATGCCACTAGATTAATGTTTCCTATTATGAATGGATTGGGAGAAATTGTTGGATTTAGTGGGCGTGATTTGACAAATAGTCCTCAACATGCGAAATATAAAAATACTCCTCAAACTTTAGTGTTCAATAAAAGTCAATTAATATATGGGTATAATTTTTTAAGAGATTTAAAGCGAAATAAAATGCTAGATTCAATAGTGCTTGTAGAAGGGCAAATGGACGTTATTGCTTGTCATCAAGTAGGAGTTAATAGTGCTATTGGAGTAATGGGAACTGCTTTAACTGCAAATCATGCTAGAGATTTAGCATATCTATGTAAAAATATAATACTTTGCCTAGATGGAGATGGTGCGGGAGAAAATGCCACATATAAAGCTATTAATATATTGAAAGATGCAAATATGAATGTTACTGTTGTAAGATTAACTAAAGCGAAAGATCCAGATGAATATATTAAAAAATTTGGAAAAGAAGCATTTTTAAACGAGCTTTACAATGCAATTGATTGTGTCGAGTTTATATTAATAGATTTAGCTACAAAATATGATTTAACTAAAAATTCAGATAAAAACAAATATATTAATGAAGCATTGGATTATTTATCTAAATTATCTACCAAAACAGAACAAGAAATATATTTATCTGCATTAAAAGAGATTGTAAAAGTGCCTATAGATGTTCTTAGAAATTCATTGCATGGAGCTAAAGAGGAAATTAAAAGAAAAGAAGAGCCAGAAGAAATTGAATTAAAAGCAAATGCATTTGAACCTATTGCAAAAAGATGTATTCTTTCAAGCTTATTATATAAAAAAGTTGCAGATCCTCAGTTGTATAACGACATATTTGACAAACAAGATGAATTTAGGGTTATATATGATTATATTTTGGACAAGTATAATAAAAAAGAAGATATAAATATTTCTACTATATATTCATGTTTTGATATTGAGAAAGATAGCGAATGGGACAATGTAATAAATTATATTTTCCCAAGTGATGAAGTGTTTAATGATTATTTTGCAGATGCTGTATTAAGATTAAGGATTGATAAGTTAAAAAAGCAAAAGCAAGAGTTAAAGAATAAAATTGCACAAGTTAAAGATATTGATGAAAAATATAGTTATTTAACTCAAATGCAAGAGTTGGATAATAAAATAATCAAGCTTGAAAAGGGAGAAAAATGATACAGATAGATAAAACAGATTTTTTATATAAAACTCTAGTAAAATTAGGAGTAGATAAAGAAAATTTAGATGAAGAATATATAAGTTTTGCATCTAAAGGTATAACTAATATAAAAGATTTTAATAATAATTTAAATGCAGAATTAGGAATGGATTATTTAGGGGAGTTTGATGAAACTATATTAGAAGAGATTTTGACTTATTATAAAGACATAAAAAAAACAAAAAAGCCTAAAATAAGATTAAATAAATTATTGCAAAAATATAAAGAAGAGCCAACACCTGAATTAAGAACTGATATAGTGCATTTAAAATTACATGATGTATTATTAATTGCTTGTGGCTACAAACTTAGACATACAGATATTAATTTGAGTGATTTGGTTCAAATATGTAATATTGGTTTGCTTACTGCCATAGAGAAGTATGATGTTGATGTAAAATTAAATTTTGACATATATATAAATTACTGGATATTAAAATTAATTACAAAAGAATTTACTGTAAGAGGAGAAAATTAATGGAAAATAATGTTAAAGTTATATCAGAAGAGATAGCTTCATCTCTTAAAAAGAAAGGTCAGGATAATATAAAGCTAGATAGTTTATTAATGAAACTAGATGGCTACAATATGATTGAACAAGTAGAAGCCGTTAAGCAGAATTTAAATAAACTTGGAATTAAGGTTGTAGACGATATTCAAGATTTTGTAGTAGATGATAAAGAATTTGATGATATAGTAAGTCAAATAAATGTAAACGATCCTGTAAAAATGTATTTAAAAGATATTGGTAAAATTCCTTTATTGACTTCTGAAGAAGAGAGAGAGCTAAGTAAAATCTTAAGTGAAGGTGGTGAGCAAGCTCTTTATGCTCGTAATAGATTAATTGAAAGTAATCTAAGATTAGTAGTAAGCATTGCGAAAAAATATCAAAATAAATATAATATGCAATTTTTAGATTTAATACAAGAAGGCAATAGTGGACTTATTAAAGCTGTAGAAAAATTTGATTATACAAAAGGATATAAATTTTCTACTTATGGCACATGGTGGATTCGTCAAAGCATTACAAGAGCTATATCAGACCAAGCTCATACTATTAGAATTCCTGTTCACATGGTAGAAACTATTGTTCGTCAACGTCGTGCAGAAAGGGATTTAACTCAAGAGTTGGGGCGTGAGCCAACATTAGAAGAGCTTGCTGAAAGATTAGATACTACAGTTGAAAAAGTAGCTGAAATTCAAAGAATACCTCAAGATCCAATTTCTTTGGAAAGCAAAATTGGACATGAAGAAGATAGTAAAGTAGGTGATTTGATTGTAGATGAAACAGCTTTATCTCCACATGATGTAGCAATGCAAAATATGCTTAAAGAGCAATTAATGAGTGTTTTGGAAACATTGACTCCGCGTGAGCAAAAAGTTATAAGATTGCGTTATGGATTAGATGATTCACATCCAAGAACTTTGGAAGAAGTTGGCCGTGAATTCAGTGTAACTCGTGAAAGAATTCGTCAAATTGAAGCTAAAGCTTTAAGAAAACTTCGTCAACCTTCAAAGTTGAAAAAATTAATTGTTGATGATGATGACGATAATAAAACTGGCGGTTTTTTTGGAAGAAAAATATAAAGCTATAAAAGGAATATATTATGAAAAACATTTTAAAAATTCAAGAATTAGATGCTCAAATTCGTAAAATAAAAGCAAGTATTGATAATAGTCGTGAAAACAAATTGCTAGCGGAATTTACAAAAGTGATGAAAGAGGGAAGAAATTTTGTAAATAATATAGCTGAAGTATCTAATGAAATTATTAAAGAATTTAATGAAATTAACAAAAAATTTGATTTGCTTAATGCAAAGTCAGATATAACTTTAAAATTAAAGCCTGAAACTGCTGGAATTGATAGTGTAGGTAAATTAATTGATGATTCTAATTATTTAACAAGTGAGTTAGCAATATTAGAACAACGTATGCGTGAGCTTACAGAAAGAGGCTCTAGATTATTAAATGACTATAATACTGCCATGAATAAGTTAAAGGACACTAAATCTAAATGCGATGCTCTTAAAGATATGTTAGCAAAGAAAAAAGAAGCAGTTCACCCTGAAATCACTAACCTACAAGCTCAAATTAAAAAATTAGAAGGCGATGTAGATGAAAAGTTGTATGAGAAATATAAATCTATGTTAAAAGATAATATTTTCCCTGTATTTGTACATTTAAAATCAAATCGTTGTGGAGGGTGTCAAATGGAGCAATCTTTGAACTTTATTCAAAAATTAAAACAAAAAGGCATGCTTCCATGCGAAGAATGTAGGCGAATAATATTAGCTGATGAAATAAAATAATAAAATAATACAAGTCAAATGTAATTAATTATTAAGTTTTTACATATTATTGAATATGAAAAATAGTTTCAAGTCGTTTATATTTGACTTGTTTTTTATAATAAGTTCATTTATTGGAGTAGGGTTTGCAACAGGGAAAGAATTAGAACAATTTTTTTTAAAAGGAAATGTTTTTATTGGAGTTGCAATATTTTTTGTTTGTATATTGATTTTATCAATATTGATTTTGCATATAAAAAATAAATATTTAATTTCTAATATAACTCAATTAAACAAGCTCGCATTTGGTAAATATTACTATATAGTTAATAATTTTTTGTTAATCCTATTTGTTGTTACAAGTTCAGCAATGTTGGCTGGGTGTGATAACATAATGAAAAATATATTTGATATTAATCTTCCTATATTTTCAATTTTTTTTAGCTTTATTACATTTTTTATAATTATAGGTGGCATTAAAAGAATAAAGTGTATAACAAATTATATAATGCCAATATTGATTGTTATAATTCTAATTAATGTATGCTTAAATATAAATAGTAATATATCTATACAATCTAATTTATCAACTAAAGAATTTATTTTTCCATTATTGTTTATTGGAGAAAATTGTATAACTTTAATTTCAGTATTAATAAAAACAAAATCTAATCCTAAAAAAATATCTTTTGCTACAGCTTTAATACTAACTATATTAATTTCTCTTTCTTTATTTGCTATTATAGGTGTAAATGCAGATATGCCAATGGTAGAGATTAGTAAAAATTCTGGAAAAATATTTTTTACTATATATTTAATTGCAGTTATATTGGCTTTATTTACAACTTTGCAAATAAATAGCTTTAATGGTTTGGAAATTTGTTTAAAACAAAAGAAAAATAAAATATTTGTAGCTTTAATAATAGTGGGTTTATCGCAAAGTTTATCTTTTTTAGGATTTGTGTTTATTATGAAATATTTATATTTAATTTTAGGAATATTAGGAGGAATTTACATATTAATTTTAATAATAAAATTAATTATTTTAAATAAAAAATAAATATTTTATTAATTTAAATTAAAAAAATATTAAATTTTTAAATTATTTTATATTTTATTTAAATTTATAAAAATATTTATATATTTTTTCACTATTTTTTATTTTTTTAATATAATTTTTTGTTTCTTTATATGGAATATTAACAAGAGTGGAGCCGTCAATAGAATATTCAGGATTTTTTAGCCATGATCTAACAGAGGTCTCTCCAGCATTATATGCACAAATGGCAGTATATTTATTACTAAATTTATCTAATAAATATCGTAAGTACATTCCGCCAACATACAGGTTATCAAATTCATCATATAAATTTATTTGATTAAAATCTATATTATTTTTAATACAAATATATTCAGCTGTTGATGGCATTAACTGTGTAAGCCCAATAGCACCAACAAAAGAGACAGCATATTTATCAAATCCACTTTCAGTATTAATGATGGCACAAAAAGTGTGTTTTGACAAATCAAATGAATTGCAAACATAATCAATATAATTTTCATATTTTACAGGATAGCGAAAACTAATCCCACAAAATATAATTGAAGTTAACAATATTATGAGATATAAACCAATTAGAAAAAATCCTAAAAATTTTTGCATACTATATTTTACGCTATATAATTGATTATTATTTTAAATAATTAAAAAAATCAACTATTTGCCTTGTAAAAAATATTAAATTATTATATAATCATAATGAGGTAGTTATGCGATTAATTAATTTTAAATTTATAAAAAGTGCAGCTAAGCCTAATGAATTCATTTATGATGAATTGCCACAGATTGCAGTGGTAGGAAGAAGCAATGTAGGTAAAAGCAGTTTAATTAATATGCTAGCAAACAATAAAAAAATGGCAAAAACATCTTCAACTCCAGGCAGAACAAGGCTTGTGAATTATTTTGAGATTGATAAAAAACTATATTTAGTTGATTTGCCAGGATATGGATTTGCTTTGGCAAGTAAAGAGATTAAAAAGAAGTGGGATAAAGTTCTTGATGATTATTTTAATAATACACATAATTTAAAACTTGTATTAATGCTAATAGATAGTAGGCATCTTCCTAGTGAGCTTGATATTATGATGTTAAATTATTTAATAGAATTAAATATTCCATATCAAATTGTTCTTACAAAAATTGACAAACTTTCTAAAAGTCAATTAAATAAAAATATTGAGCAAATATCTAATTATATTAGACATAATAAAAATATGTTTGTAGCTACTAGTGCAGATAAAAAAATAGGGGTAGATAAATTAGAAGAAGTAATTTCAAATGCTATCAATAATTGAAAAAAAGAGCATATTAAACTTAATATGCTCTTTATTTTTACCTGTTGTTATTAGGATTTGAACTTTGAGGTGCTACTGCTGTAGGGAATAATGGCATCTCAAATACTCCTGGACAAACTTCATCTCCTGTAAATGGTGTGCATGGAGGAATTGGAGTGTATCCATAAGATGGAATAATTACATCTACTTCAGCAACTACTTTTAAAATTAAGGTTAAACATAATGTGATGCTAAAAGTATTATCTCCAACAAAATTTCCTAAAGTGGAAGAAGCGTTTGCAAAAGCTACAACATTTATAGGTGTTATAGCTGGTTGAGGAACATATAAAATTACGTCTTGGCTTATTGTAACTGTTCCTGTAGCACTTCCAGCTACATTATTGGCATCTGTGTATGTAACTATTACAGGTATGTTCACATCTGCTTGCACACGTGCAAAATTTGGTCTATCATCAAATCGAGTTATAACTAAATTTGTAACCTGTGCTGGAGCATTTGTGCTATATGTACTTATGTAGTTTAATGGAAAAGTTGGGTTAGCTGGATTAAAATTTGATACAGTTAATTGATAGTTTTCCAACTGAGCCTGATACATACATGCGTCAAATACTTTTGTTGCTTGAATAGAAATTCTTTCACACAAACCATTTAAAGGATTATTTGTTTGGCCAGGGAAAATCCCAGGTCGTGAATCAGTATAAAAAGACATTATTTACCTCCTAATTATAATACATACTATGTAAAACTAATTTTTTTTGTGATGCTTCATTTTCTTTTTAGTTAAAGATATTAAAATAGTTGCGTAAATACTTTTAGTTTGATATAATTCCAATATATGAAAATAAAGGGAATTTAAATGAAGATTTATTCTATATCAGACTTACATCTTGATATTAACAATACTAAACCTATGAGTATATTTGGCCCTGTTTGGCATAACTATTTGGAAGCTATAGTTGAAGATTGGAATAGTAGAGTTAAAGATGAAGATGTTGTAATATTAGCAGGAGATTTTAGTTGGGCGATGAAGCTAGAAGAAGTGGTGGCGGATTTAAAATGGCTTGACACTTTGAAAGGCATTAAAATTTTAATTAGAGGAAATCATGATTATTGGTGGAAAAGCCCTAAATCAATTAGAGAAATTCTTCCTAAAAATACATATATATTGCAAAATGATGCTTTAAAAATTGGCGAATATATTTTTTGTGGAAATAGAGGTTGGCAGTTGCCAGAAGGGCAGTATAATAATGAAGAAAATAAAAAAATATATGAGAGGGAAATTATTCGTTTACAATTATCATTAGAAAGTGCAAAAAAGTTGCAAACAAACAATGAGAAAATTATATTTATAACTCATTATCCTCCATTTAATTTTAAACGAGAACCAAATAAATTTACTGCAATTTTAGAGGAATATCAAGTATATAAAGTAGTATTTGGTCATTTACATGGATATATAAATCCTAAAATGTTTTACACTGAAATAAATGGTATAAAATATTATTTAACAAGCTGTGATACAGTTAAAAATAGATTGGTAGAAATAGAGTAAAAGGTGTTTTAAATATTTAAACACTTTTTTTTAAATCGTTATTGACATTTGTAACATTTATGATATAATTGCCATAGGAAAGAGTATGGCAGATTATATTGTAAATTTATTTCAAGGAATGAGTATATTAACAATCGCATTGTTAAGTGCGGGAGTTTTATTATGTATAGCTGAAATATTCTTGCCTAAAATAGGGATTTCAGGTATATTAGGCATAATACTTATAGTTTCAGGCTTGAGTTCATATTATATAGATGGATATAGCATTAGTCAAATAATATGTTTAATTTCCTTTATAGCTCTTTTGCTGGTAATATTTATATGCTTTGAATTGATTTTAGAAGCCAAGGGGGTTATTAAAAATCCAAATAGATATAAATTTCGTACATATTTAAACAATCCTTTGGAAGATATGGTAGGGAATGTTGGAAAAGCTATTACAAATATAGATTTAGGTGGAACAATAGAGATTAACGGCGAATTGTACTATGCTATAAGTAATGAACCTATTGCCATAGGGAAAATAGTGCAAGTAATAGGGGTGCAAAATAATAGTTTGATAGTAAAAGCACAGTAGGAGTTGTTATGAGTTTATTGAGTTTAGCGTTTTATTGGTGGATATTAATTGGTTTAGCTATAGCTTTAATTGTGGCTTTAATTGTTGTTATTATTATATTAGTGCCTATGCAAACATGGTTTAGAGCATTAGTATCAGGTGCTCATATTGGCATGTTAAGGCTTGTAGGTATGAAGCTTAGAAAAGTGGATTACAAAAAAATTGTAAATCAATATATTTTAGCTCGTAAAGCAGGAATAAAAATTTCTGATAATGAGATAGAGACTCATATAATGGCTGGCGGAAATGTTGAAAGAGTAGTAGAAGCTTTAATAGCCGCACATAGTGCTCAGCTAGACTTAACTATAGAAGAGGCAATGGCTATAGACCTTGCAGGACGAGATGTAGTATTAGCAGTGCAAACAAGCGTTAAACCAAGAGTAATAAAAACAGATAGAATTTCAGCTATTGCTAAAAATGGAATAGAGGTAAAAGTAATAGCACAAGTTACTATAAAGGCTCAACTTGATAGAATAATTGGTGGAGCTGATGAAGAGACTATTTTGGCTCGTGTTGGAGAAAGTGTGGTGTCTTCAGTGGGTAGATCAGAAAATCACTATGCTATTATGGCAAATCCATCTTTAATTTCCAAAAGCATGGATCCAAGAGAAATAGATAAAGGCACAGCTTTTGAGATTATGTCTATAGATATTTGTGATATTGATGTGGGAGAAAATATTGGCGCTAAACTTAGAATAGATGAAGCTGATGCGAAAAAGAAAATTTCTCAAGCTGCGGCTGAAGAGCGTAAAGCGCAAGCCATAGCTCATGAACAAGAAATGAGAGCTAAAACTCAAGAAATGAAAGCTGTGGTATTGGCAGCTGAGTCAGAAGTGCATAAAGCCATGGCAAATGCTTTAAAGTCTGGTAAATTAGGCGTTATGGATTATTATAAAATGCAAAATGTTCAGGCTGATACTAACATGAGAAATTCTTTTAGCAATAAAGATAAAGATGGAAGACCTCTCGATCGACCGGAACGTAATGGAATATAGTGTATGTTTATATTGATTATTGTAACTGCAGTAACTGTATTAATAGCTTTAATTGCTGTAAAAATAATTAAAGCTATGTTAAAAGCTGAAAAAGAAAGTAATAAACAACAAACTAATAAGCAAGAGAGTGAAAATAATAATTTAAATACACCAGAATTAGATATTGATAAGCCTATAGTAGAAGATTCTAGTTCTAATATAGATACGAGTGTAGATACGAATTCTCCTGAGATTTCAAAAGAAGATTGGGAAGAATTTAATGCAAAAATGAGAGAGTTCGATTCTTTAATGGCAGATGGCGGATTTACAGATCATGAAGATGAAGAGTTTTTTGATTATAGCAAACATTTAAGAAATAGAAAAAATAATGTTAAACCTCCTGTTCAAATGGATTTAGAAGGAGATTTGGCAGATAATTTTGTATATGAGCCTAGTGCTCCAGAATTAAGCTATTTAAATACTCATAGGCAAAGGAATATTAAGAAATCTACAAAAACATCACTTAATAACTTGCCAGATGAAATTAAAGTGCTTATGATTAGCAATTTATTTGATAAAAAGTTTTAAAAGTGCTAAAGGTATTTAGCATTTTTTTTGTTAAATTTAATATATTTATATATATGTTATTAGATGAATTAGATAATTATGTAACCAAAGAATTGGGTATTACACTTAAAGAATATAGATATATAAATATTGGCGGTAAAATGGTGTATTTAGAAGGGCAAAAGGGTATAGTTACTTTAAATAAAGAAGAGGTAAGTTTTAAATTACATAAAAAAGTGTGTTCTATAAAAGGAGTGGATTTATATATAAAATATTACGATAGTTCAACAGCTTTGGTTTGTGGAAATATAATATCGGTGGTAGTAATATGAAAATTCTTATTCGTTTACATGTAATAGGATATAATTTAGATCAGTTAATAAATAAAATATATTCTTTAAACATTGTGTGTTATAATATATATAAAATAGATAAAAATAAAATTAAATTTAGTATTCATTATAAAGATTTTAAAAAAGTTAAACCATTATTAAAATCTTATGAATATCATATAAATTATTTAGGACTAGCTAATTTTAAAAATTGGTTTTTAAAAAATTTAGCAATAATTTTAATTATTCCTATTGCCCTTGGTGCAATTATTTTTTCTACTAAATATATATGGGATATTAAAATTTATGGTGGAGATAATGAATTAAATAGTTCAGTTTTTAATATATTAAAAGAAAATAATGTAGAAGTAGGTAAAAGAATAAGTATAACTAGCGATGATATAGAAGATATTTTAATAAATCAATTACCAAATATAGCTCAAGTTAGCTGTATTAAAAGGGGTACAACTTTTATAATAAACATTAGTAAAAAATTAGTATATACTCCTGAAAGTTTTGAGCCAATTAGAGCAAGGTTTGATGGAGTTGTTACTGATTTTTCATTAATTTCTGGAACTATGGCAGTAAGTGTAGGGGATTTTGTAAAGCAAGGGGATATTTTAGTATATCCATTTATAGCAGATAAAAATGGAGTGCAAACTTCAGTTAATCCTATAGCAGAAGTAAATGCTACAGCTTATGTGGTAGGTAGCTCTCAATTAGCTGCTTCAACTGTCGTATTGGCACGAACAGGAAAGCAATACACCACATCTAGTATTATGTTTTTAAATAAAAATTTATTTTCAAAAAAATCTATAAAACCATTTGCTCTTTATGAAACGAGCGTGTATAATGAAAATATAAGTAGTGTATTGCCTATAGTTAAATCAAAAATCACATATTATGAACTTGATTATATTGTAGTTGAAAACGATTTAGCTGAAAATAGGGAAAAAGTAGAGCAGGAAAGTGAAATGAATGCTTATAATAATTTACCTGAAAATAGCAAAATCTTAGATAAGCAAACTACAAGCATTATAGTTCAAGATTGCCTATATTCTACCACTACTTTGACTATATCTACAATTATTTCATAACAAAAGGGAAGAGTATGCTAAATGTACAATCTAAAATTCGCACATTTGATTTATCCGTTGTACCAAGTTTAAAAAAGGTATTAAATACTGCTTTACAAATATTAAATCAACATTGCGAAAATTTAAAATTTAATCTATACATTGTATCTAAAGATTTTATTCACAATTTAAATTTTACTGAGCGTGGAGTAGATAAAGCTACTGATGTGTTAAGTTTTCCCAATATCAATGTGAAAGCTGGTGAAATAATAGATATTAATAACTATAAACTAGATGTTGATTATGAAGATAACAGTTTATTAATAGGTGAAATATTTATATGTAATGATATAGCTAAAAAACAAGCTGTTAAATATGGACATAGTTATACACGAGAAATTTGCTTTTTATTTCTTCATGGTATACTACATTGTTTAGGATATGACCATATTAAAGATGCTGATAGAATAATTATGGAAAGATTGCAAACAGAAATACTTAATAAATGTGATATAACTAGAGATTAGGAGTGAGATAAATATAAATGGAATTTAAGTGCGGATATGTAACTATAATAGGAAATACAAATGTTGGGAAAAGTACACTTTTAAACAAAATAATTGGAGAAAAAGTGGCAATTATTTCACCTAAAGCACAAACTTCGAGAGATAATACTTTAGGGATATATAATGATGATAATTCTCAAATAATATTTATCGACACTCCAGGTTATCATAAGTTGGAACATAAATTAGATTCATATATGCAAGAAAATATTGATACAGCAATAAATGGAGATGTTGATGTACTGTTATATGTAATAGATGGGAAAAAACCATTAGTAGAACAATATGAAAAGTTGATGAATAAAGGAGATAAGAGAAGTAAAAAGATTTTAGTTATTAATAAAATTGATGATACAACCTTTGAAAAATTATATCCTCAGTTAAATGAATTAAATAAAGTATGTAAAACTGATGAAATATTGCCAATATCAGCTCTAACAGGTAAAAATGTAGATGTATTGATAGAAATGATAAAAAAATATTTACCAACTTATGATTATGAAATGAGATATTATCCTAAAGAACAATTTACAGATAAAAATGTACGATATTTGTCAGCAGAGATTATAAGAGAGAAAATTTTATTATTATATAATGAAGAAATTCCTCATGGTGTGGCTGTACAGATAACTCAGTTTGACGAAACTAGTGAAATTGTTAAAATTAGTGCAGATATATATTGTGAGAAAGAATCTCATAAAATGATTATAATAGGTAAAAATGGAGAAGCTATAAAAAAATTATCCACCATCTCACGCATTGCTATTGAAAAGATGTTAGATGCAAAAGTGTATTTGGATTTGTTCGTTAAGGTTAAACCTAATTGGAGAACTGATAATTTAATTTTAGAAGAATTTGGTTATACAAACAAATAAAAGGAGATAATTTATGTTTTTAGAAAAATTTATATTGCCTACAGCTCAGCAGGAAGAAAATGTTATACATGGGGCATATAAGAATCCTTTTATAGAAAATGCTTATCCTTTTGGAGTATTTGCAGAAAAACAATTAACAGAACTTGATTTTACAAATATCACTATAATATATGGAGGAAATGGCTCTGGAAAAAGTACTTTATTAAATCTAATATCTCAAACATTACATTTAAAGAGAGATGCACCATTTAATAATAGCGAATTATTTGATTTGTATGTAAAACAATGTAAATATAGAATGAGTTTTAACGATTTTGGAGAAGTGCAAAATTTGCCTGATGGAAGTTCTTATATTTGTAGTGATGATGTGTTTGAATATATGCTGTCAGTTAGAGATAATAATGAATTTGTAGAAAATAAAAAACATAATGTTTCACAAGATTGGCTTGAAAAGCGTTATGGTGAAAGTATAAGATTTAATAGTATGGAGGATTATGAAGATGTAAAAACTCAGCTTTTAGCAAGAAGAAAAAGCGTTTCATTAAAAAAATATTTAAACAAAGCTGTCGAGAATAAAATTAGACTAAAAAGCAATGGGGAAACAGCATTAAAATTTTTTAAAACAAAGTTAAAAGATGATACCTTATACTGTTTAGATGAACCAGAAAATAGCTTATCTCCAAAATTGCAAATGGAGCTAGCTCAAGATATTCAAAATTTGGCAAAATATTGCGGGTGTCAGTTTATAATTGCTACACATTCACCATTTTTGTTAGCTATAAATAATGCAAAAATATATGATTTAGATAGTAATCCTGTTGAAATTAAAAAATGGTGGGAGTTAGAAAATTGTAGAATTTATTTCGAATTTTTTGAACAAAATAAAAGATACTTTCAAAGTTAAGTTGAATAAATCAATTTTAAAATCATAAAATATATTAAGGAGGATATATGGAAAATATTGAAAAAGTTTTAAATGGGGAATATAACAATCCTAAATTGGATAGGTATATGGCTAATTTATTAAATGTTTCTATTCTTTCCTTGGATATGTCCGCTTATATGAATGTTATGAAATTGAGAGAAAAAATAATAGAATATGACTACCTTGAAAAACAATTTAATTCTAATAAGGAGAATGATTTAGGACTTTAATGTATACTAAGGTTAAAGGAGTTGTTTTAAACACTAAAGATTATAAGGAAGCAGATAAAATTGCTTCCATTTTTTCGTATGAATATGGAATAATTAGTGCAAAATTTGTAGGAGTTAGAAAAGAAAAAGCAAAGTTAAAGTCTTTAGCGCAACCTTTTACATTGGCAGAATTTGAACTTATAAATAAAAAGGATTTTAATATTGTAAAACAAGGTCTTGTAATGGATAGTTTTCCATTAATAATTAATGATTATAATAAAACAATTTGTGCCTTTATTTTAATAGATATTATAAAAAGTATAGTTCCTATAAACAAACCTGAACAGGATTTATTTTTATTAACAGTAAACTCTTTAAAACAAATTGAGCAAGAAGATGGATATCAGGCTTTAATTGAATTTATAATAAACTTTGAAAAAATTATGGGAGAGAGTTTGAATATATTTACACCAAATCAAAAAGTGTATTTAGATAAAATTGTAGGAGATTTTGTTCCAACACCAAATCATCATACTGTAGAGATTGATAAAAAAGTATTTAATGCTCTTATAGTTCCTACAACAAATGATTTAACAAAAAAGTCTTGCTTAAAATTGTTAAATACAATTCTTTCTATTAAATATGATGTAGATATTAAATCTTTTAGTTTTTTATAATTCAATATATTAAATTAAGTTTAATTAAATTTAGCTAACATGCTTAAATTTAGTTGCTTTTTTTTATAAAGTTTTGTATTATAAAAAGGTTAAAAGGAGAATGTATGAAAAAATTTGTTTACTTGTTTAGTGAGGGTAATGCTCAAATGAGAGAACTTCTTGGCGGTAAAGGTGCTAATCTTGCTGAAATGACTAAAATTGGTTTGCCAGTTCCTCAAGGCTTTACAATCTCTACTGAAGCGTGTACACAATACTATGAAGATGGCAGACAAATTAATCCTGAAATTCAAGCTGAAATTTTAGCTAATATTGAAAAAATGGAAGCTATAACAGGTAAAAAATTTGGCGATAAAGAAAATCCTCTTCTAGTTTCTGTTCGTTCAGGTGCTCGTGCTTCAATGCCTGGTATGATGGATACTATTCTAAATTTAGGTTTAAATGAAGATGTAGTAGAAGTTATAGCTAAAAAATCTGGAAATCCAAGATGGGCATGGGATTGTTATAGAAGATTTATCCAAATGTTTAGTGATGTTGTAATGGAAGTTGGTAAGAAGTATTTTGAAAAACTTATCGACCAAATGAAAGAGAAAAAGGGAGTAGAGTTTGATACTGAATTGACAGCAGATGATTTGAAAGAACTTGCTCGTCAGTTTAAAGCTGAATATAAAAATCAACTTGGAAAAGATTTCCCTTCTGACCCTAAGGAACAATTATTTGAAGCTATTAAAGCTGTATTCCGTTCATGGGATAACCCAAGAGCAAATATTTATCGTATGGATCATGATATACCATACAGTTGGGGAACAGCAGTTAATGTTCAAATGATGGCTTTTGGAAATATGGGAGATACATCTGGAACAGGAGTGGCTTTCACTCGTAATCCTGCTACAGGAGAAAAAGGTTTAATGGGAGAATTCTTAATGAATGCCCAGGGTGAAGACGTTGTTGCTGGAGTGCGTACTCCAATGCCTATTCAAAAAATGGCTGAAATTATGCCAGAAGTTTACACTCAATTCCAAGATATTTGTAATACACTTGAAACTCATTACAGAGATATGCAAGATATGGAATTTACTATTGAAAATAAAAAGTTGTATATGTTGCAAACTCGTAATGGAAAGCGTACTGCAGCTGCCGCAATTAGAATTGCTTGCGATTTGATTGATGAAGGAATGATAACTGAAGAAGAAGCTTTAATGCAAATTGATGCTAAAACTTTAGATATGTTGTTGCACCCTCAATTTGATGCAGAAAATTTAAAAATTGCTAATAAGAATAACTTGATAGGTAAAGGTATAGCTGCCAGCCCTGGAGCTGCTGCAGGAACTATAGTATTTACAGCTGAAGATGCAGTAATTCATGGAAAAAGAGGAGAAAAAGTAGTTCTTGTTCGTTTGGAAACTAGCCCAGAAGATATTGAAGGAATGAAATATGCTCAAGGTATTTTAACTGTTCGTGGAGGTCAAACTTCTCATGCTGCAGTAGTAGCTCGTGGAATGGGAACTTGCTGTGTATCAGGTTGTGGCGATATTAAAATGAATGAAGAAAATAAATGCTTTACTCTTGCAGGAAAAACATATCATGAGGGAGATGCTATTTCTCTTGATGGATCTACAGGAAATATTTATGATGGTTTAATAAAAACTGTTCCAGCTGATCCTAATAGTGGATATTTTGGAAGAATTATGAAGCTAGCTGATAAATATCGTAAATTGGAAGTTAGAACTAATGCAGATACTCCAGTTGATGCAAAGCGTGCTGTTGAGCTAGGTGCTCAAGGAATTGGCTTATGCAGAACTGAACACATGTTCTTTGATCCAGATAGAATTGGAGCATTCCGTGAGATGATTTGCTCAGATTCAGTTGAAGAACGTCAAACAGCTCTTGCTAAAATTGAACCAATGCAACAAGCTGATTTTGAAGGTTTAATGGAAGCTTTGCAAGGAAATCCTGTTACAATTCGTTTCTTGGATCCACCTTTGCATGAATTTGTTCCTACTGAAGAAGCGGATATAGAGGCTTTAGCTAAGGCTAAAAATAAGTCTGTAGCTCAAATTAAGCAATATATTACAGATTTACACGAATCTAATCCTATGATGGGTCATAGAGGTTGCCGTTTAGCTGTTACATATCCTGAAATTGCTGTTATGCAAACTAGAGCAGTAATTAAAGCTGCAATTAATGTTCAAAAACGTCACCCTGATTGGAAAGTTGTTCCTGAAATAATGATTCCTTTAGTAGGGGAAGTGAAAGAACTTGCTTTTGTTAAAAAGATTGTGGTTGAAACTGCTGACGAATTAATTAAATCTAGTGGAATTGACTTACATTATGAAGTTGGAACAATGATTGAAATTCCTCGTGCAGCACTTACTGCAGATGAAATAGCAAAAGAAGCAGAATTCTTCTGTTTTGGAACAAATGATTTAACTCAAATGACATTTGGATTTAGCCGTGACGATGCTGGAAAATTCTTGCCATCATATTATACAAATAAAATTTATGAGAGTGATCCTTTTGCTCGTTTGGATACTACAGGTGTAGGAAAACTTATGGAAATGGCTGTTAAATTAGGAAGAACTACTAGACCTAATATTCATTGCGGAATTTGTGGAGAGCATGGAGGAGACCCTTCAAGTATAGAATTTTGCCATAAAATTGGGCTTAATTATGTATCTTGCTCACCATTCCGTGTGCCAATAGCAAGACTTGCAGCTGCTCAAGCGGCAATTAAAGATAAAAAATAATTTATATAATTTTAAATTTTATACATATTAATTTAAAGGCTTATTATAATTTGTAGTTCGCTTAGAATTATATATAAGTAACATCAAACTGCAAAACAGATTTGATTTCAAAGTTGTAGTTCGCTTAGACTTTGATAAAAAAGCTCTGATTTTAATCAGAGTTTTTTTAAATATATTTTTAATTTGTTGAAATTAAAATAAAGCTGTGCTATACTTTAATAGTTGAAATATATATGAGAGTTATATCAGGAAAATATAGAGGAAAAGTATTAAAAGAATTTTCTTTGGCTTCTACAAAACCCACATTAGATAGGGTAAAAGAAGCTGTGTTTTCTTCAATTCAATTTGATATAATTGGTGCTAAAGTTTTAGATTTGTTTTCTGGAACAGGGGCTTTAGGTATTGAATGTATATCAAGAGGGGCTGAAAAGGTGGATTTTGTAGATAATAATATACAAGCTATTAAATTAATACATAAAAATTTGGAAGGAATTGAAGGGAATTTTACTGTTAACAATATAGATTTTTTAGAATTTTTAAAAAATGCAAAAAGAGATAATATAAAGTACAATATAATATTTATAGATGCCCCCTTTGCTACAAATTATGCTAAAATTGCTATAGATTATATTATATCAAATGATTTAGTTGAGTCAAAAGGAATTATAATATATGAAAAAGCTTACAACACTGCATTTCAATTTAGCTTTGAAGATTATAGTTGTATTCAAAAAAAATATGGTAGTGTAGAAATTGTTAAAATTATAAAAAATTAATAAAAATGAGGGATATATGGATTTTGTAAAACTAAAAGATAGAATAGTTATTGAAGATTTATCTCAATTTAATATCCAACAGATTTTAGATTGTGGTCAAATATTTAGATATAATATTACAGACAATATTGCAGAAGTTATATCTAAAGATAAATATGCAAAAATTATTAGTCATGATAAATATGTTGAAATTTTTAGCAATAATTTAGATTATTTTGAGAATTTTTTTGATTTAAATAATGATTATAATAAAATAAAAAATGTTTTAAGTAAAGATGAGTTTTTGGCTAAATGTGTACAATATGGATATGGCATTAGAATACTTAATCAAGATTTGTTTGAAATGATAGTTAGCTTTATTATTTCTGCCAACAATAATATAAAGAGAATAAAAAATTCATTAAATCATTTAAGTGAAAAATTTGGAGATAATAAAGGGAGTTACTACGCTTTTCCCACATTGCAACAATTAAAAAAAGCCACAGTTCAGGATTATATTGATGCTGGATTGGGATATAGAGCCGAGTATATGTATGATACAATTAGTAAATTGACTGATAAAGATTTAACAGAATTTAAATATAAATCAAAAGAGGAAAGGTTAAAATTTTTATTAAATTTAAAAGGAGTGGGGGAAAAAGTAGCTTATTGTATATTATTATTTGCTTTACATGAAACAAGTGTATTCCCTGTTGATACTTGGATTAATAAGGTATATAATGATTTAACTAAAACAACCTCTACTAATAGGAAAGCTATAAGTAAGGATTTAATTAATAGATATAAAGATTTGTCTGGATATGCTCAACAATATTTCTTTTATTATTATAGATCTAAAAAGTAAAGAGTGATGAAAAAAAATCTACCTATTAAAAGGTAGATTTTTGTATGTAAAAGATTTTTATTTATAAACCTTAAGCTTCTTTACGATTTAAGAATGTTACTACACTTGTAGCAATAAAGGCTATAATACTAATAATTAACATAACTATTTGATAAGCGCCAACTTTAATGCTTAAGTTAATATAATCCATTGGAGCGCCTGATAATGTTAACATGTCTAACATAAAATCATGCATAGATCCAGCATAAACAGATGATGAAATCATTAATCCAATAGTAATTACTAAGAATAAAGCTATTAAAACTATGGTAATAATATCAAACACTTTGTCAGAAGCATGGATTACATTTAAATTCTTTAACAATAAAACAATAGAGTAAAGAATTAAAATTATTGAAATAACTAATATAGCTATAGCAAATATTTTCATCCATACAAACTCAGTTTTAAGCCCTAATTCTTTAGCTTGAGTGTATAAGTCGCCATCAGTAATTATTTTAAACGCTTTAGTTGTTTCATTTGCATTTTCAGCGGCAACACCAGGTACATTCATTTTCATAGACATAACCATACCAGGACAAGCAGATAAAGCTAATCCACAAACGCCAGAAATGAAACTAACAATACATCCAAGCCATTTCTTAATAAAGTTCATATTTTACCTCCTTTCTGCAATCATTATATAATATATATTATAACTAGTCAACCAAAATTAGACATTTGTCTACAAATTATTTTAATTTAAATAAAAAATAATAAAAAATAAATATATTAAAATTAAATTAATTTTTAATATTTTTATATTTAAAATGAATTATTTTTATTTTTTTACAATATTTAAATTTTATTTGACAAATATTTTTTTTAGATATATTATTTAAATGGGAGAGTTTTAATTAATGCAATTTAATCACATATCTGTTTTAAAAGAGGAAAGCATTTTAGGGTTGAATATAAATCCTGAAGGTATTTATGTGGATTGCACTTTAGGTGGAGGAGGACATTCATTAGAGATTGTAAAAAAATTAACTAGTGGAAGATTGTTTTGTTTTGATAAAGATTTAGATGCTATTAATTATGCAAAAACTGTATTGGATAAATATTTAGATAAGATTACAATAATTCATGATAATTTTAAAAATATTAAGAAAAGATTACAAGAGTTTGGAATAACTAAAGTTGATGGTATTTTATGTGATTTGGGGGTATCTTCCTATCAATTAGATACAGCAGAGAGAGGGTTTAGTTATAGATATGATGCGAAATTAGATATGCGTATGGATAATACTAGTGGTATTAGTGCGTATGAAGTAATTAACAATTATACTAGTGAGCAGTTAGAAAAAATCTTATTTAAATATGGTGAAGAAAAAAATACATTTGCTATTGTAAAGAAAATTATTCATGATAGAAAAATAAAACCTATTCAAACTACCTTTGAGTTAAAAGATATAGTTGTATCATGTTATCCGCCAAAACTTAGAAACAAGCCAGCATTGGCGAATAAGGTTTTTCAAGCAATTAGAATTGAAGTTAACGGAGAGTTAGATGATTTAAATAGTTTGGAAGATATGATAGACATTTTAAATGAGAAAGGAAGATTATGCGTAATAACTTTTCATCCACTTGAAGATAGAATTGTAAAAAATACATTTAAATTGCATAGTACAGATTGTTTGTGTCCTCCACATATTCCTAAATGTGTGTGTGGTCATGTTAGTGATGTTATATTGATTAACAAAAAACCAATTATACCTAGTGAAAATGAAATGTTAAAAAATTCTCGTTCTGCTAGTGCTAAGTTAAGAATTATTGAAAAAAAATAATTAATTTGTAAAAATGTATAACAATTATATAAAAATATGTTATTCTATATATAAGGAGGGGAAGTATGAATGAATTGGAAAGAGAGACTTTAACTAGTACTAAAATAGATTCTGAAGTAAAAGAAAATGAATTTTCTTTAGAAAATCAAGAAATAAAACTTGATAATTTACCAAGATATGAAGATTTAATTGCCCCTCAAATAAATACTAAATTAGATAATATGCAAGAGGTAGAAAATTTACCTTTGTTTGAACCTCGAAAAGAAGAAAAAGCTAAAAAACCTGCAGAAATTATTCAGCAAAAAAGGTTTAAAATTGCTGTAAGTACATTTGCTATTATTGGAGTTTTGCTTTTTGCTTGTGTTTTAATAAACGGTGTGTCGCTTGCTATGTTGGCAAGAGATGTAGATGACAATAAAAATGATATAAATGCACTAACAGAAGAAGTTGAATCTCTTGAAAACCAAGGTTTTGACATAGATAGTGGGCTAATACAGGGTGGAGCTGAAAATATGAGTTATAAACTTGCACTTCCTAGGAATTATCCTGATAATACAGCAGATCTTACATGGTTTGATAAACTTAGTATATTTTTAATGAAACTATTTGGTTAAATAGCATAAATAATGGGATTGTAAAATACAATTAAGTATGAGTAAACTTAAAAGATTTTACAATCTTTTTTCATTTCAAAAAAGAATATTTATAATTATAATAGCTTTTTTGTTAATTTTTTTCACTATTTTTTGTAGGTTGGGTTATTTAACACTAATATCAGGTAAAGACATTCAAGTGATGGCGGGAAGCCAATGGTTACGAGATTTACCTCTCTCAGCCAAAAGAGGTGATATATTAGATAAGAATGGTGTTCTTTTGGCTACAAGCAAAACTACATACGATATATATGTTAGAGCTAGAAGTGTAGATAGTCCAATAGAATTAGCAAAATTATTGAGTGAAAAATTAAATTTAGATTTTGATAAAACTTATGCAAAAGTTACTAATAAATCTGTATCTGAAACCCTTATTAAATTGCAGGTGGAAGAAAATACAGCTTTGTCTATAGTAGAAACAGGGGTGAAAGGAGTGTATTTATCTCAAAATGTAGGGAGGGTATATCCATACTCGAATTTACTCACTCAAGTTTTAGGATTTTGTTCAATAGATAATGCAGGACAAACAGGATTGGAAAGTTATTATGATAAATATTTAAAGGGTGTTGATGGTAAAAGCTTGGTGCAAACCAATGCGCAAGGCTTAGAAATAGATAATTCTTTAGCTTACTATATTCCAAGTATTGCAGGAGCTAATTTAACAACTACTATTGATATTTATTTGCAAATGATATTAGAGAAGTATTTGCAGGAAGCCTTAATTGAACATAAAGCTAAAAATGTTTCTGGAATAATATTAGATGCTACAAATGGAGATATTCTAGCTATGACTAATCTTCCAGATTTTGATTTAAATAATATTCCTAGAGATAATCTAGAGGAGTTATTTGCCTTAAGTAAAAATACATCAGTGGTAGATGTATATGAACCTGGAAGTACTTTTAAAATAATAACTGTGGCGGCAGCTTTAAACGAAGGCTTAACTGATTTAGATGATTTGTTTTATTGCGGAGGAAGTTGTGTAGTAGATGGAGAAAGAATTAAATGCTGGAAAACGCAAGGTCATGGCTCTCAAAATTTAATAGAAGGGTTTAAGAATAGCTGTAACTGTGTATTTGTGGAACTTGCTATGAGGCTTGGAGTAGATCGACTATATAAATATATGGAAATGTTTGGTATAGGGTCTAAAACAGGAGTAGATATAGCTTCAGAAAGCTCTGGAATAGTTATGGCGAAAAATAGCGTGAAAAATGTTGATCTAGCTCGCATAGGGTTTGGGCAATCAGTAGCTGTAACTGCACTACAATTAGCATCTGCATTTGGCTATATAACTACAGGCAAATTTGTAACACCACATTTAATAAGTAATATATATACAAATTCTTCTACATTGTATAATTATACTCAAACTTTCAAAGATTTAGATTTAAAAGATGAAACGATTTCAGCTATAAATAACATGTTGGCAAACAATATTAATACAGAAGGAAATTTTACCTTTGTTCCAGGTTATGATGTTGGAGGTAAAACAGGAACTGCTCAAAAGTTTGAAAATGGAGCCTTGGCAGTAGGAAAATATGTATCAAGTTTTATTGGAGTATATCCTACAAATAAGCCTAAATACATAGTATTTATAAGCGTGAATGAACCTTCAAATGGAGCATATTATGGAGGAGTGGTAGCAAAACCTATTGGACAGAAAGTTTTTCAAGAAATGTTTACTGTAAAAAATATTCCGCCAGATGATGCTAGTCAGCTTGACAATCAACCTAATATTGAAATGCCAAATGTTGTAGGAAAAACAGTGGCAGACGCCTGTGCAGAATTGAAAGTTTTAGGATTGAATGTGAATGTAGATGGTCTTGGAGGATATGTAATTAGTCAGTTACCTTTACAAGGTGTGAAAATATATGCTGGTGAAGAAGTTTTGATTAAAAGTAATGAAGTGAGTTAAGGAGGGAATATGAATTTACATCAACTTATTCAAAATGTTCAATTCAAAGGAATTAAAAATTATAAAGAACTTGAAATAGACAATCTATCTAATACAAGCAAAGAGAAAAATCCTAATGGAATATATTTTTGCTTAAAAGGAAAACTAGATGGTCATGATTATGCAAATGAAGCTATAGATAATGGTGCTGTATGCTTGGTGGTAGAAAGATTTTTAGATCTTCCAATTACCCAAATATTGGTTGAAAATGCAAGGCTTGCAATGTCTAGCATAAGTGCAAATTTTTATGAGTTTGATAAGTCTAAAATTAAATTTATAGGAATAACAGGAACAAATGGAAAAACAACTACTGCTTTTATAATAAAGCATATTTTACAAGGGTTAAATAAATCTGTAGGAATGATTGGAACTGAGGGTGTATATATAAATAATTTGGCTCTGCCTGCTCAGTTAACTACTCCAGACCCTATAAAGCTTCATAAAATTATACATGATATGGATTTAAATAATATTGAATATATAGTTATGGAAGTTTCTGCCCATGCACTTGCATTAAATAAAGTGGATAGTATTATGTATGATGTTGTAGGAATAACAAATATTACTCAAGACCATCTTGATTATTTTGCCAATATGAATAATTATGCTAGTGCAAAAGCAAAACTTTTTACATATAACCATGCCAAAAGGGCAATAATAAATATTGACGACAAATATACTAGAGCAATATTAAGACATTCTAATATTGAGAGTAAAACTTTGTCTGTACATTCACCTGCAGATATTATGGTTGAGGAAGATAATTTTGACATGACAGGAACTAAAGCAATTATTAATATAAATGATAGAAATTATATGTTAAATACAAATCTTGTGGGAGAATATAATTTAGCTAATACTTTAATGGCAATAAGTATATGCAATGAATTAGGTTTTGAAGTGGGAGATATTTTAAGCTGTTTAAATAACGCAAAAATTTTTGTTCCTGGAAGATTAAATTTAATTCCTCTTGAAAATAGGGCAAGTGCTATAATAGATTTTGCTCATACACCAGATGGAATGTATAAAGTACTTTCTACTTTAAATAAAATGAAAAAAGGCAAACTTATAGTTGTATTTGGTTGTGGCGGTAATAGAGATAATTCAAAACGACATAAAATGGGAGAGGTAGCAACCAAATTTGCAGATTATGTTATAGTTACTAGCGATAATCCTAGATTTGAAAATCCTCAACAAATAATAAGTGATATTTTAAAAGGTGTTAATACTAACAAAACTATTAGTATTGAAAATAGAAAAGATGCAATTAAATATGCAGTAACATTGGCAAAAGAAAATGATATAATAGCTATTTTGGGTAAAGGGAATGAGCCATATCAAGAGATAAATGGAGTAAAATATCCTTATAATGATTATGATGTGATTAAACAAATGTTTACAAAAGAAGCTGACTTAGATATTTAATAAATTTAAAAGGAATATATTTATGATTAAAGTTATTGTGGGTTTTATATTAAGTTTTTTAATTTCTCTAATTCTTATGCCTTTTATAATAAAATTAATACATAAACTTAGTTGCTCACAAACAATTTTAAAATATGTTGAAGAACATAAATCAAAACAAGGTACTGCTACTATGGGAGGGGTAGTATTCTTCTTATCTACACTAATTGTGGCGTTAATTATGATAGAATACAATACTCCTATAGCTGTATGTATTGGAGTTGGATTAGGTTTTTCATTAATAGGATTAATGGACGATTATATAAAGGTTCATTTTAAGCAAAATCAAGGGCTATTGCCATATCAAAAAATTATAGGACAAGTAGGCATTGCTGTTATTTTTGCTTGTTATATATATTTCTTTTCTCCTAATAAAGGAATAATATATTTACCATTTACTTTTAAAGCTATTGATTTAGGAGTATGGGTTATTCCACTTGTTATAATTGTATGTTTAGCTACTACTAATAGTGTAAATTTAACAGATGGTTTAGATGGTTTGGCTGGTGGTGTGAGTGTATTTTATTCTGGGATAATGATTGCACTTATATCAATATTTGCTACTATAACATACAATTTAGGCTCAAGCGATAGTTTTGTAGCGATGTATCAAAATTTAGCTATTTTATTAGCTATATTTATGGGTTCAATTATGGCCTTTTTAATATTTAATACTAATAAAGCATCTATATTTATGGGAGATGTTGGCTCTTTAGGAATTGGAGGATTATTTGCTTCAACTGCCTGCTTAGCTGGATTTGAATTTATTTTGGCTATTATAGGTATTATGTTTGTAATATCAGCTCTTTCAGTTATTATTCAAGTGGCATATTTTAAAAAGACAGGTAAAAGAATATTTAAAATGGCTCCTATACATCACCATTTTCAAATGTCTGGATATACAGAAGCTAAAATAGGATATGTTTATCAAATAATTACTCTTATAATAGGACTTCTAACTATATTATTAACTTTATGCTTTGCTTTTTAAATAAATTTTGTAATTAAGTTATTAAATTTAAATTAAATTAATATATTTAAATATAATATATGATTAAGTCTTATAAGAATTCAATAATAATTGGTTTGTGTACAATATTTTTAGTGATTGTTGGTATTGTAATGGTATATAGTGCCAGCAAATATTCTGCCACTTTAAATTATAACGACCAATTTTTTTATATGAAAAAACAGTTGATTGGAGGAATATTAGGATTAGGTGCATTAATTGCAACATCTTTAATAAACCACAAAATATATAAAAAGTTTTATATTGTAGCTTATATAATTGGGGCTGTTTTATTGGCTTTAGTATTTGTTCCATTTTTATCAAAATCTAGTTATGGAGCTACACGCTGGATTAATATTGGAGGATTTACAATTCAGCCTAGTGAAATTGCTAAATTTTGTTTGGTTTTATTTTTAAGCGTAGTATTGTCTAAAGGAAAAGATATTAACAAACCAAGCAAATTGTTAACAGTATTATTTGCAGGGTTAATTTATTGTGTTCTTATTATGTTAGAACCTAATATGTCTATTACAATTTGTGTTGGTTTAACAATAGTGTTTATGCTTTTTATGGGTGGGTTAAATATTAAAACTTTTTTACTAGGTGCTATTCCTATAATATTATTAGGGGTAGGGTTGGTATTGCTTGAACCATATAGATTAAGGCGTATTGTAGCATTTATTAATCCTTGGGAAAATCCTTTAGAAGAAGGCTATCAACTAATACAATCTCTATATGCCATTTCAAGTGGAGGATTGTTTGGAGTTGGGTTATTTAATAGCCGTCAAGCACAATTATTTTTACCTTTTGCTGAAAGTGATTTTATATTTTCTATTATATGTGAAGAATTAGGGTTTATTGGCGGAGGTATAATATTATTAATATATTTATTATTAATAATTACTATTATAAAAACAGGAATAAAAGCAAAAAATAAGTTTTCAGCATTTTTATGCCTTGGAATTGCTAGTGTGTTAGGAATACAAACAGTGCTAAACATTTGCGTTGTATCAGGGCTAATTCCTCCTACAGGATTGCCTTTACCATTTATTTCAGCAGGTAGTACTTCAATAGTTGTATTTATGGCTGCAATGGGAATAGTTATAAATGTAGATAGGCAAAATAATAAAGTTGAAACTAATTCTTAATATATTATTAAAATTAACAATATTTTAACCTAAATGTTTTGTAATTCATATACTGAATTATGAATACATATCAAGATAAGTTTATAATTATAGGTGGCAACAGTTTAAATGGTTGCATTAATGTTCAAACTAGCAAAAATTCTATATTACCAATATTAGCAGGTTGTGTGTTATGCGATAAACAAGTGGTTATAAAAAAAGTGCCTAAATTGCTGGATATTGATAATATGTTTAAAATTTTACAAGGAATAGGGGTAAAGATTGTTGAGGGTGATGATGAATGTATTATAGATTCATCAAATATTTGCTCAAACACTCTTAACCAAGACTTATGCAAAACCCTTCGCTCTTCTATTTTTTTGTTAGGAGCTTTGCTTGCAAGAACTCGTCAAGCTGTTATTTCATATCCAGGTGGTTGCGATATAGGAAATCGTCCTATAGATTTGCATTTAACAGGTTTAGAAGAATTGGGGGTTAAAATATTAAAACGCCATAGTTTAATATATTGCGATGCTAAAGATATGCATAGTGGTACAGTACAACTTGATTTTCCAAGTGTTGGTGCCACAGAAAATCTTATGATGGCATCAGTATTTTTAAATGGGGTAACCATATTAAATAATGTTGCAAAAGAACCAGAAATAGTTGATTTGCAAAACTTTTTAAATAGTATGGGGTGTAAAATTTCAGGTGCTGGCACTTCCCAAATTACTATAGAAGGTGTGAATAATTTACATAGTACACAATATACGCCAATAAGTGATAGAATAGTAGAGGGTACTTTGATGATTGCTACAGCTATTACAGGCGGAAATGTTGTGCTTAAAAATGCTAATTATAAAAATAATGAAAGTTTAATTGCAAAACTTTCGTCAGTTGGTTGTCAAATAGATGTTAAAAGTGATATAATAAATATAACTTCAAAAGGCAGACCTCAATCAATAGATTTAATTGATACTCAAGTATATCCAGGTTTTCCAACAGATTTGCAAGCTCAAATGATGGCGCTACAATCTGTAAGTGATGGAGTTAGCATTATTTGTGAAAATGTGTTTGAAAACAGATATAAGCATGCAAAAGAATTGAATAAAATGGGAGCGAATATAATTTTGCGTGATAGAGTGGCTGTAATAAAAGGAGTAGATGAGTTAACTGGTGCTCCTGTAGATGCGTATGATTTGCGAGGAGGAGCAGGGTTAGTATTGGCTGGATTAAAGGCAAAGGGATATACAACAGTAAATAATATATATCACATTGATAGGGGTTATGATCATTTTGAAAATATATTGAGTGAATTGGGTGCAGATATTAAACGAATATGACAAAACGTTCAATTATTATAACAACTAGTATTATTTTAGGTATATTGGTAGTTATCACCATATTATTTGGTGCTGTTTTTCGTGTGAGAAAAGTAAAAGTTGATTTTACACAAGATTTTTATTATAAAGCTCAAATTAACGAAATAATATCAGCAAGTAATATAAAAAAGGGAGAGGGTATTTTTAGTGTAGACACAACTAAAGCAAAGGAAAATATTGAAAAAGAATTTCCTTATGCTCGTGTTGATGGAGTTAATTTAACTAGTTTTATTAGTGTAACAATATCTCTTTCTACTCGACAGCCTTTATATTATGCTGTACAAGAGGGAATATACTATATTTTAGATGAAGATTGTAAAGTTTTAGATATTATTAATGATAGAGAAGAAGCAGAGAAGTATATTTGGCTAGAAAATGCTTTTGAAATTGGACAAGATGTAGAGGTTGGAGATTTTTTGAATGGAAATAATTCTTCTGCTTGTACAAAATTATATTTAGCTTTATATTCAAATGCTACTTTAAAGCTAAGAGATGTTGACAATGATGGAATTTTAGATGAGCATTATTTGGAAAGAGAGGATATGCTAAATGTTTTAGATAGTGTAGAATTTGCAACCCCTGTTGATGATTTAACTTATGGGAAAATTGATAAAATTATATTAACTACATCTTCAAATTATGGTGTAAAAATTGAAATAACAGATACATCAAGGCAACTTGATTTAAAAGTAAATATGGCATTTTCAGCTTTGAGGAAATTGATAGAGGAAGATGAAAAAAATGGAACACAGTTAGCAAAAACGGGTAGCATTATAGTAAGATATTCGTACGATGAAAATAATGCAATTAGTTTAGCTTGCGAGTATAGGCAAAGTTAGTTTGAATAAAGCACATAAGGTGCTTTATTTTTAAATAATTATTCAAATTTAAATAGTGTAAATATAAAAAAATATATAAAAATATGTCAAAATTGCTCAAAAGTGTTTGACTTGTATATTTTAAATAAATTATAATATAAATATAAATTAGGCATTAAGGTGATTGTATGAAAAATTTGACATACATTTTTGATATTGGGTCCTCTAAAATTAGCCTACTTGCATGCAATATACACAAAGGAAGGGCGATTATTGTAACTAGTGTTGAAAAGCTGTATGATGGTTTTATGGATGGAGAGTTTTTTTCCACTAATGATTTACCTGACATATTTAACGATATAGTGCAAAATATGAATGAAAAAATAGGTGGTAAAATTACTAGTGCATATATTGGTGTTCCTAGTGAATTTAGTGCTTGCGTTTGTAAAAGGGTTACACGGAATTTCACGCAATCAAAAAAGTTGAATGAAGAAGAGATTGTTAAATTATTTGATGGGGTGAATGATTATTCTAAATATGCTGATTATACTGTAATAAATTATAGTGCATTACAATACATCGCAGATGGGGTGCCTAGAAGGTCAATAGTAAATGTTCGCTTGAATGAACTTGTTATGGATTGTTCATATATTTTAGTGAAAAATAGTTTTATAGAATTAATGCAAAATTGCTGTAAAAGATGTGGAATTGAGAGCGTAGACTTTGTTTCAACAGCTTTAGCTCAAGCTCAGCTTGTAATGCAAGATGTTGAAGATGTATTAAAGCCTGTTGCAATAGTTGATGTTGGGCATATTACTACAAGTGTGGCAATAGCTAAAGGAGAGGGATTATTAATGCTTAGTTCTTTCTCATTAGGAGGAGGGCATATTACTGCAGATTTAATTCAAATAGGTAACCAAAGCTATCAAGATGCAGAATTAATTAAACATAAAGTATCTCTTACAATTCAAAGCAAGAAAGATGAAAGATATATTGTGTATAACAAAGGCAAAACAATTAGCACACTTATAAATATAACAAATGATATTGTTACTTCTAGGATAGAAAATATAGCTCATGTTATAAATCAAGTATTAAGTGTAGACGATAGCTTTAAAAACATTCCAATTTATTTGACAGGTGATGGATTATGCAACTTTAGAGGAGTTAAAAATTTATTAGAAGTAGTTACAAATCGAAAAATATATATGTTTACAACGAATTTGGATAATGGAAAAGACAAATACCAAACATCAAAAATAGGATTAGCCAATTTAATAGGTGATTTAATATAGGAGGTTATTATGGAAGGTAATTATAACAATATATGTAACATTAAAGTAATAGGCGTTGGAGGAGCTGGTAATAATGCTGTAAATAGAATGATAGAAGCAGGAATTACAAGTGCTTATTTTGTAGCAGTTAATACAGATCAACAAGTGCTTAATGTGAGTAAGGCTGATAAAACTATTACTTTAGGAGCTAAGATTACAAAAGGTTTGGGTGCTGGAGCAAGACCTGAAATTGGTAGAGCGGCAGTAGAAGAAAGCGAACAAGAAATAAAAGACATGTTAGAAGGTAGTAATCTAGTATTTGTTACATGTGGTTTGGGTGGCGGAACAGGTACAGGCGCTGCGCCAATTATTGCAAAATTATCTAAAGAAATGGGAATTCTTACAATAGGTGTTGTAACAAAACCTTTTGCTTTTGAAGGCGTAACAAGGCAAAGAAATGCTGAGCAAGGATTAAACGAATTGAGAAAATATGTAGATACATTGGTTATTATTCCAAACGAAAAATTATCTAAAATTTTGAAGAAAGGTACTTCTTTGGTAGATGCTTTTAGATATGCGGATGATGTGTTGCGTCAAGGAATTCAAGGTGTGTCAGAATTGATTGTTAAACCAAGTTTAATAAATCTTGATTTTGCAGATGTATCTACAATTATGAAAAATAAAGGTTTAGCTCACATGGGCATTGGTAAAGGAAGAGGCGAGTATAAAACTATGGAAGCAGTTCGTCAAGCTGTTACAAGCCAATTATTAGATACATCTATAGAAGGTGCAACAGGTATTTTAATAAATATAACAGGCGGAAGAGATCTATCTCTTGCAGAAATATATGAGGCGGTAGATTTGGTAAGAGATGTAGTTGATAGTGAGTGTAATATAATATTTGGAGCTACTATTGATGAAAATATGAATGGAGAAGTTCAGGTTACAGTAATAGCTACAGGTTTTGATATGGATAAAAATGCTCAACAAGAAGAACAGTTAGCTAATAATTATAACAATATACCTAATATATCCAACAACGAGCAAATACCTCAAGAACAATATCAGGAAAATTTAGAAGAAAATGAAGAAGATGATTTTACAGATGAAAATCTAGAAGCCCAGGCAAAAATTGAAGACATCTCTTTTGATAGTAAAGTAGATATAGGAGATAGTTCAATTCCTCCATTTTTACGCAAATTAAAAAAATAGTAAAAACAGTTTGGATTTCCCAAACTGTTTTTAATTATTGACCTCTAGAATGACGAATTATTTTTTCAAGTAAAGCTACAGCAAAATACATTCCAGCTGCTAGTGTGCAAAGAATTACAACACTTGTCATAACAAGGTCAAGGTTAAATACTTGCCCTCCATATATTAGCAGATATCCTATACCAGCTTTACAAGCTAAATATTCACCCATTATAGAGCCAATCCAAGTCAACACTCAATAAGTCGCTTTTCAGAACCACAACATACAGCCATAAATCAAACAATTAAAGCACAATATGTAGTATATTGCCACACAAAAGCGACAAATTGATAGGTTGTCATTAAGCCAATTTGACTTTTTATAGTGATGAGTTAGCGAAAAAGTGGATTTTTTTTAGAGTAAAATTTTCAAGAAAAAAGTATGTTTTTTATATAAAATGATACACTTTTTAAAAATATGTGTTATAATAATATTGTCGAAAAATAAAAAAGTAGTTAAAAAGGTTTGACAGGGTAATAGGAGTTTGGGATAATGTTTACAAACAAACAAACAAACAAACAAACAAACAAACAAACAAACAAGGCTAATTACGCCTTAAATCTTTTTAACGCAATAAATATAAATTTAACACTAAACAATATGGTTGGACTTGTTTAGTGTTTTTTTGTATTTAAAATCAAGATTTAAGATAAAATAAATAAAAGGAGAAAAGAATGAAAAAGAAATTATTAAGTTTTATTTTTGCAATTTGTTTGATTATTCCTGCTATGTTTATGCTAAGTGCTTGCACAAAAGAAGATGAAAGGTATTTTGAAGTTAAGTATAACTTGAATGGAGGAATTAATAGCGAACAAAATATAACAACTATAAAAGAAGATGAAGATTTTATTTTAAGCGAACCAACAAGAGAGGGGTTTGTATTTGATGGTTGGTATGAATCAAAAACATTTGATGGTAATGCAGTAATACAGATTGATGATATTGAAACAAATGTTGAATTGTTTGCGAAATGGTCACTTCCACAAAACACTAACAACGAATATATAATTTCAAATGTCGATACTTTGATATATTTGAAAGACAATAAAGATTTGTGGGATAAAAACTTTTCCCTTTCCAATTCTATTGATTTGGGTGGAATAATATGGGAAGGAATAGGAGATAGTTATTATCAAGGTTCTATGTATAATAAAGGATTTTCCGGAACATTTAAAGGAAATGGTTACACAATTTCAAATTTTAAATTAGAAATAAAATCATATTCACCATTTGTAATGGAACATTATTTAAACAATAGGTGTGGGTTCTTTAATTATATAGACGGGGGAAAGGTTTCAGGCTTAAATCTATTTAATGTTAACATAAAAGGAAATTATCAATTTGGTAGATTTAATGATTTCTGGGAAGGTGTTGTTATAATTGGTTGTTTGGCTGGATATTGTGATGGGATTGTAGAAAATTGTGATGTTATTGCTAGTGAAATTGATTTAAACATATATTCTGATATATATAATAATTTCTCGATAGGTGGTTTAATAGGTGGTGCTACTGTTGAAGGTAACTCAATTAAAAACTGTAAAGCATATTGTGATATAAATATAGATATTGCATTACCAGGCGGATATTCAACAAGTAATATGGACTGTGCAGGACTAATTGGAGGAACGAATTCTTCTGATGGTACTATATCCAATTGTTGTTTTGTTGGAGATATTGTTTGTAACCAATATAGTGCATCAAATAATACTGAAATGCATGTTGCAGGATTGGTCGCCAAATCATGGAGTATAATGTTTGAAAATTGTTTTGCAATATCAAATATTTCAGTAGTGGCAAATAGTTATTCCAAAACATATGTTGGTGGAATAAATGCAAACGGAAGCTCTGAAAATAGTGATAGATTAAATAATTGTTTTTCTAAGATGATGGTTGATTATAGAGGGGCTGAGGAGATTTTATATAATCTACAGATTGAAGAAGAAATAAATGATTATTCGTCAAACTACTATGTAGATGATGATAGTTTATTTATTATAAATGGTGTGGTTTATAAATCAGAGATAGAAGAACTTACATCATATACAACAATTAAAAATAATCTTAAAACAATTTGGGAAGAAAGTGGCTGGAACTGGCACGAATATCCATATTAACATTTAAATAAAATAAAAAGAGAGCTCTAAACTCTCTTTTTTTGTATATATCATTGACCGCGGGATTTGCGGATGAATTTTTCAAGTAAAGCTACAGCAAAATACATTCCAGCTGCTAGTGTGCAAAGAATTACAACACTTGTCATAACAAGGTCAAGGTTAAATACTTGCCCACCATAGATTAGCAGATATCCTATACCAGCTTTACAAGCTAAATATTCACCCATTATAGAGCCAATCCAGCTTAAACCTACATTAACTTTTAAAGTAGATATTAAATCAGGAATACTTGCAGGTAAAACTACTTTGAAAAATATTTGAAAACGATTTGCACCAAGTGATTTTAACAAATTAATAAGATTTTTATCAGTATTTAAAAATGCTGTTAATACATTTAGTGTTGTTACTATCACAACAATTAATATTGCCATGGTTATAATAGCTTTACTTCCAACACCCATCCAAATTATAATAATTGGACCAAGTGCAATTTTAGGCAAGCTATTAAGAGTAACTATAAAAGGTTCTAAATATTTTCTTAAATATTCGCTTAACCATAATACAATAGCTAAAGCTATTCCTATTCCTGTAGCCAAAGCAAAAGCATATAAAGTTTCTTTTAAAGTTATAAATGCATGCATAAATAATTCTCCAGTAGAATACAACTGTTTAAGAGTATCCCAAATTCTGCTAGGAGAGGAGAAAAAGAATACATCTATAAATCCTGTTTTTGCTCCAACTTCCCATATTACAAAAAATAGAATAAGAGTAATTATCTGTAATATTATTATGCTTGATGTTTTAAGTCTGTTTATAGTTAAGAATTTCTTATGTTCTGCAGAATAATTATTTTTTTTCATTTTGTATTTCTCCCCAAAGTTGATTAAATAAAGTTTCTGCTTCGGGCAAATTTCTTTTTTCAAAAGGTTTTAAATTTTTATCAAATTTTAATACATATACAGCTTTTAGCTTTGCAGGGCGGGAGGATAATACAAATATTTTATCTGACATGCTTATAGCTTCTTGTAAATCATGAGTAACTAATATAGCTGTCTTTTTTTCTTGTTTTATAATATTTGCTACATCATCACATACGCTTAAACGAGTTTGATAATCAAGAGCAGAGAATGGCTCATCTAATAATAAAATAGATGGATTTAAAGCTAAAGTTCTAATAAGTGCTACTCTTTGTCTCATTCCGCCAGACAATTCGTCAGGGCGTTTTTTCTTAAATTCTCCCAAGCCGTATTTATTTAATAATTTCATTGCTTTTTCACGATTTTCTTTAGTATTTTTGCCTTGAATTTCAAGTCCTAAAAATATATTTTTTTCAATATTGCGCCATGGCAATAAATTGTCTTTTTGAAACATATAGCCACATTGAGGCTTACGAGGATTTGGCGTACTACCATCAATTAAAACAGTTCCACTGCTAGGTTTTAATAGTCCTGAAATTAAGGATAAAATAGTTGTTTTTCCGCATCCGGAAGGGCCAATTATAGATACAAATTCACCCTTCAAAATGTCAAAACTAATATCGTCAATAGCAAGAGTTTCACATTGCATACTATGATAAGTTAAACTTAAATTGCGTATTTCAATAACTTTATCCATTGTATGCTACCTTTTAAACATTGCTTGCAAAAGTAGTGTTTACAGCGTCTGTATAAGCTACACGATTAGTTAACTCACCAGCATGCTCCATAATATCTTGAAGTTTGTTCCAAGCACTTTCTTGAAGAACAAAATCGCTTGCGTAAGCACCAATTTCAATGTAATTTCTTACAGCAGATACAATCAATTCATCACTAGTTGTGTTAAAAGATGGTTTTAAAGCAGAAATTAATTGAGAATCTGTTGCAATCATTAAATAGTCATAACCTTTTTGTAAAGCTCGCATAAATTTTTCAATTTTTTCAGGGCTGTTTTTCAAAAATGAGCTTGTTGCAGTAAATACGGTATAAGGAATGTTAGACACTTCTTCTCCAAACGCCGCCACAATTTTACCTGTGCCATCAAGTTCACATTGACTAGCATTAGGTTCAAACATTGAGCAATAATCTCCAGTTCCTCCTACAAAAGTAGGAACAGTTAAGTTAAAGGCAACAGATAGATCTAAAATAGTATCCACACCTTCTCCTAATTCATCGCCAGTTTTTAATCCATATATTTCTTCTAAAATGTATTGAAGAGTCATGGCTGGCATTCCGCCTCGGCGTCCTGCAATAATGTGCTTGCCTTTTAAGCTTTCATAACTAAAAGTTCCTGTATTTTCTTCAGGTCTTCCTACTAAGAATGAACCGTCACATGCAGTAAGCTGAGCAAATATGACTGGAGCATTTTGCATTCCTTGATTACGCACGTATATCATTCCTTCAGGACCAAGTAGACCAATATCAGCACTTTTACTTGTAAGAGCAGTTGTAACAGTATCACTTCCTCCAGCATTTGTAAGTTCGATTTCAATGCCTTCTTCCTCAAAATAGCCATTGTTCATTGCTATATAAAGTGGGGCGTAGAACAGACTATGTGTAACTTCACTTACACGAATTACATTTGAGTCTTTATCTTTTCCACAAGCTGTTAACATCACTGAGAACAAGGATATTACTACAACTAATAAAATTGTAAGTTTTTTCATTCAACCTCCTATACAATATAATACATTGTATGAATTATTGAAAAAAAAGTTCAAAGCTAATACTAGTTTGCAATAAAAAATAAATATTTTAGAATATATTGTAAAATTTGTACTATAAATAAAAAATTTTGTTAAAAAACTAATATTTGCTTGCTAAAATTTTAAATTTAGTATAATATACCTTTGTAAAGAGGTGTAGGTATGATTAACGATATGCGTTATAAAGGTTTGTTTGCTGTAGAGTTAGCATTACTTCCTTTAATTATTTCTTTTAAACTTATTATTGGCACATGGGCAGTTAGTATTCCTTTAATAATGCTAGCTGTATGTAGATGTATTATGATTTTTGTAAAAAATAGAGCAAGTTTATCAGATCACATTATTCAGGTAGTAGGAGATACAGTTGTTTTAATGTTTTTAGCTATATATTTTACTTTTTTAGGATATATACCTTTATGGCTTTGTGTTATAGATTGTATTTTAGTACCATTATATGGGATATCTAATGTATATTTCTTTTCTAAGCCTATGCCAGATGTGGTAGAAGCTCTTGACTTTTGCTTTTTAGCATTTGTATTCACTTGTATAATATCTTTGAGTTTTGTTATGAAAATTGATGTTGTAGCAAAAGTGTCTTTTATAGCAATTATGTTAACTACCGCAATAGTGTTTATATATAAACTATATAGATTTTTAAATTATTACATTATCAATCGAAAAAGCAAGTTTGCTAAAGAACATGAAAAAACAATGAAAGTAAAAAAATAAATTATTGTAATGTTATATTCCTATAAAATCACTATTGACAAACTTTGGACGATATGTTAAAATTAAGTCAAGGAGAGATATTATGTTTATTTTAGGAGTTTCTTTCACAGAATTTATTCAAAAAACAAATGTTATTATTGGTATTATTCTTGCAATTATTGGTATTGCTTGTTGGTTATTGGCAGAAACTATTGCTAAAACAGTGAGAAAAACTGATCAAATTAAGTCAAACGATTCAATAGCCGTTGGATTTAAAGTTTGCGGGTTAGTAATATTATTGATAGGAATGGTATTAATTGCTTTACCTTTATAAAAAGCTTCTTAATAGAAGCTTTTTTTATCTAATTTCTTTTGAATATTTAATAATTTATGATATATTATTTCATAATAGATATAAAAGGAGATATAATGCAACATTATTTTATTGAAAAAGAGCATAAAAATAGTGATTATTTTGAATTTGAAGATAGTGTGGCAGGGCTTAAATTAAAATTTAAATCTTGTGATAGCATATTTAGTAAAAACAAGATAGATGAAGGAACAAGAACTTTATTGGAAACTGTTTTTAATAAATTGCAGTTAAATGGAAATGGGTTGGATTTAGGTTGCGGATATGGAGTTGTAGGCATTAGTGTTATAAAAAAACTAGGGGTTGATTGTGATATGGTAGATATTAATCAAACAGCTGTAGAATTAACTATGCATAATCTGCTATTAAATGGAATACGCAAAGGGGCAAAAGTGTTTAAATCTAATGGATTTGAAAATATACAAAATAAATATGATTTTATATTAACAAATCCACCAATAAAAACAGGAAAAGTTCTATTGTTTGAGCTTATGGAGGGAGCATATAATCATTTAAATAATAATGGAAGCTTAACTCTTGTTATTAGAAAATCACATGGGGAAGAAAGTTTGAAGAAATATTTATTAGACTTATTTGGAAATTGCGAAATAATAAAAAGAAATAAAGGTTATTATATTTTGCATTGTATTAAACAAAATGTGTAAAATAAAAAGCATCTTTAATATTAAAGGTGCTTTTATTATTTTATATAACATTATTAGGGAAAGTAATAATTTCAATAGGTTGATTTAATCGAGAGATGACTGTGCAGTTACAATTACCAATTCTATAAAAAAATCTGTAAATCATATTGTCCTCCTATGCCATACTATGCACAAAATGGTGATTTGTTAAATATAAACTTATAAGAAAATTTAATATTTTTTTGTAAAATACAAAATATGCCAAAGTTTTTATGAGTATTTTCAATATTGTTGCATACGATATAGTAATGAATATTTTAATATTTATTAAAAATAAAATTTCATCAAGATATTTTCTTGATTATAGTTATAAAAGGGGAATGTAATGTGGGAATTTTCTCTCGCTTGTAATAATAAAAATAGAAGCATAATTAATTATATAAATCAATGTTTTTGTCAAGATTTTCCAGATTGTATGTTAACTAGTTATAGTGATAGTCATTTTACATATTTATTGTTTGCAGGAGATGATGCTATTGAAAACATTTGTAAAGATAAAATAAAGCAATGTGTTATAACTTATATTATAGATGTATTTAAATACGATTATTTTTCAAAATTTATTTCAAATAAGCCAGATAGTCTTATTATGAAAGCATATATAAAGGCATTGACACTTTATGATGTAGAAACAGATATAATATTAATTAAACAAAGCATTAACTTAAATAGAATATTTTATTTAGATAGTTTTTTTAATTTTAGAATTGCAGATATTATACGCATGTGGAAAGAATTGTGTGAACTAATAAAAAGCAACATAAATTATCTTAATAATGATATGATGATTGATATTATAAAAAGTTTTATTTCAACTTTTGCCAAAACTTCAGGCACTTTAAAAATTATTATCAAAAAGAAAAGCTTTGTTTTATATAAATTAAAAGATAATGCTCCTCCAATTAAATTAAAAGACAATATACCGGCTATAGATGTAATAAATTATGCTTTATTATCTAATCCTGAACGAATTGAAATTTACGGTAGCAATACAGAGAGTGGTATGATGATAAATTTATTGAAATCTTTGTATAATGAAAAAGTTAAGATTGTTAATTAGATGTTTTACAAAATTTTAGTTGTATGCTACAATATTGACGGAGGATACTTATGAAAAAAATGAAAGCAGCATTAAAGAAAAAACAGCGTGTTGCTGTAAAATTTATGGCTGGGTTAACCCTAACTTTAATGGTTGCAACGGGATTGCTTGTTAAAGAAATAAATAATATAAAAGAAAGTGTTAAAGATAATTCTATTGAAAGTCAACTGATATTAAACAACTTTAATAATGAAAATTTAAATTTATCACAAGACCAAGATTTTAAAAGTTTAGAAGAATTAAGAAAAGTAAAATTACCAACATATACAGATATTGTTAATGGGGTAGAATGTTCTTTTGTTAAAGAAGAGGATTTAATAGAATATAGCAAGCAGATGAGTAAAGCTGTAGAGCAATATTTTAAATCTTGTGGAGCAACTAATTGGGCAAATGAAGAAAGTGAACAATTTTGGCCTGAAGATATTGAATATTTGGTAGTGGCTATTGCTTTTCAAGAAAGTAGTTATAGAACAGATTATATAAATGATGAAGGCTGTGGAGGGCTTCTTGGATTAAATAAAAAAGATGTGTTGAATACCATCAATAGTTGGGTTACAAATAAGGATATATGGGAAGATAAAATGCCTAATATTAACTGCAACTATAATGAAGTGGATTTATTTGATCCAGCTAAAAGTATAGAATATGCTTATTATTTAATGGGATATAAATTAGCTAATTTTTATAAAAATGATAAGCAATTTTATCACAATGGAGAATATAAAAATCTTTGGGAAAAATCAAAAGCTAATTATAGTGAAGAACTTCAAGAAGAATGGCTAACAGCAAGTTGGCTATTTGGAGATACAAATGTTATTAATTCTATATATGGAGTGCAACAAGAAGGGCATACTATAAATGATTATTTAAATTCAAAATATGTAAAATCTATTAATGAAAAAAAAGAAGAATTAAAAAATATTTACGAAGTTCATGACGAATTGGGATATTAAATATAAAAACCATTAAAAAGCAGTTGACTTTTTAATTAAATAGTGTATAATAATATTATCTTAATAAATCTTTGATTATAGACAAGTAGTTTGTTAATCCACTGTTACAGAGAGTTCCCTGCAGGCTGAGATTGGGGCATAGTATTAATAAATGAAACCACTATATGAGATTTGACTTTAGGCAACATGCCTTGTAAAAGTGAGTTGAATTTATATATTCAGCTAAATAAGGTGGAACCGCGGAGTAATTTCGTCCTTATATATGTATAAGGGCGTTTTTTATTTGATAAGATATAAAATTTAAAATACAAAGGAGAAATAATATGCATTACACATATAACAATAAAGGTACATGTAGCGTTAAAATAGATTTTGATATAATTGACGGGAAAGTGTTTAATGTATCTTTTTTAGGCGGTTGTAATGGCAATTTAAAAGGAATATCTGCCTTAGTTGAAGGTATGACACCAGAAGAGATTATATCTAAATGCAAAGGAATAAAATGTGGGTTTAAACCTACTTCTTGCCCAGATCAACTTGCATCAGCATTAATGAAAGCAATAAAATAAATTAAAGGAGAAATTTTATGGAAGAAAAAGATTTAGAAAAACAACAAATGTTTCGTCATAGTATGAGTCACATACTAGCAAAAGCTATTAAAAGTTTATGGAAAGATGCTCATCTTGCTATAGGTCCAGCTATTGATAATGGATTTTATTATGATATAGATATGGAGCATGCAATTACTCCAGAAGATTTTGATAAAATTGAAGATAAAATGCGAGAGATTATAAATAATAATGAAGATTTTAAACGTGTAGAAATTTCAAAAAGTGAAGCATTAGAAAAATTTAGCAACGAGCCTTATAAAATAGAACTTATAAATGATTTACCAGAAAATGAGTTGATTACTATGTATTATACTGGTGATGATTTTTACGATTTATGCCGTGGACCTCATGTTGAAAATACTAAATTTTTAAGAGGATTTTCTTATAAAATTAATCGTGTAAGTGGAGCGTATTGGAGAGGCAATGAAAAAAATAAAATGCTTCAAAGAATATATGTATATGGATTTTTAGATAAAGCAGATTTAAAAGAATGTTTGCGTTTAGAAGAAGAAGCTAAAGCTAGAGATCATAGAAAATTAGGTAAAGAATTAGAAATCTTTATGTTTAATGATGTGGTAGGAAAAGGTTTACCTATTTGGCTTCCTAAGGGATTTATATTGCGTAAAACTTTAATTGATTATATTACAGATAAAGAACTTGCTTTAGGATACAAACATGTTGCAACTCCTTCTTTGGCAAATGTAAATTTATATAAAATTTCAGGGCATTGGGATCATTATAAAGACAGTATGTTCCCATCAATGAAATTAGACGAAGAAGAATATGTATTGCGTCCTATGAATTGCCCTCATCACATGATGATTTTTAAAAATTCTATACATTCATATAGAGATTTGCCATTAAGATTAGCAGAAATTGCAAATGATTTTCGTTTTGAAATAAGTGGATCTTTATGTGGTATTGAGAGAACTAGAGCTTTTACACAAAATGATAGCCATATATTTTGTCGTCCAGATCAAATAAAAGATGAGATAAAAGGGGTAATGAACCTTATTCTTGATGTATATAAAGATTTTGGATTTAAAAAATATAAAGTTAGATTATCTTTGAGAGATAAAAATAATACAGAAAAATATTTTGGTAATGATGATTTATGGGAGAAAAGTGAGCAAGCTTTAAGAGATATTTTAAAACAAAGTGGTGTAGAATATTATGAAGAGGAAGGAGAGGCTGCTTTTTATGGCCCTAAAATTGATGTTCAGGTAGAGTCTGCTATTGGCCATGATATTACATTATCAACTATTCAACTTGATTATCAACTCCCAGAAAGATTTGAATTAGAATATATTAACGAACTAGGCGAGAGAGCTCGTCCAATAGTTATTCATAGAGCAATTTTGGGTTCACTTGATAGATTTATTGCTTTTATAATAGAAGAAACAAAAGGTTTATTCCCAACTTGGCTTGCTCCTGTACAAGTTAAAGTTATTACTGTAAATGAAAAAAATAATGAATATGCACAAACTATAACAAATAAATTGCTTGATTTAAATTTAAGAGTAGAACAAGATTTGGACAATGAAAGTGTTGGCAAAAAAATTCGCTTAGCTGTAATGCAAAAAGTTCCATATATTCTAATAATTGGTGATAAGGAAATGGCAGATAATACTATATCTGTAAGAAAACGTGGAAGTCAGGAAACTGTTAACATGACTATTGACAATTTTACAAATGAAATACTAAATAATATTTCTACTAAAAGTTTAAATTTATAATATAAAAAACTATTGCAACTAAATTGCAATAGTTTTATTTTATTATTTACCTATTTTTTAACTCATTTATTAATTCTGCAATATCTTCACTAGGGACGGAATTTATAATCGATTTAAGAAGATTAGAAATCTTTTTATTTAAAGAATAATTTTTATAATCTTCAGCAAAAAATTCTTCCGGACTAATATCTAGTGCGTTTATTATATCTAAAATTACAGACATTGGAGGATTAAAGTTTAAACTTTCTAACTTGTTTATATAGTTATAACTTTTATCAATATCATAACTTAAATTTCTTGCACTAATATTTTTTAAATTCCTGAAATAATTAATTCTTTCAACAATATCTCTAATATTCATCATATTTATATTGTTTATCATTTTTTTAATTTTATAAGTGCTTGTCAAGTAAATTTTTTATAATTTTGAATAATATTAAGGAAAATAGTTGACTTAACAGGGGGTATTGTGTATTATAATGAATAAAAAGGAGGAATAATATGGTACAAGTTTGTACTATTGGAATTGGCTGTAAAGAAAATAGTTTGGGAAAAACTGTATCCCAATTTTGTCATTGTATGGAAAAATGTTTAGCAAATAATATTAAAGTTTTTAATGTTTTTACTACAATAGAGTATGCAGAGATTATCTTATCATTATTAAAGTTTTATCAGATTAAAAATAATAGCATGATGTTTCGTTTAACTAAAAAATTATCTAAAACAGAAATTAAAGAAAATTTTATTATACTTCATTACTCAGATACAGAACGTGTAAAAAGTTTATGCGAAGATGTAGACAAGCTTAATTTCAATAATGGTTAGATTTTAATTTGAATAATTTAATAAAAGTTTAAGGTTATTTGCCTTGACTTTTTTATTTAATATTAATATAATACCTTTTGGGTAGGAGTTATGGAAGTAAAAACAGTTAGAACAAATTGGGCGGATAGAGAGTTAAATCAAAATACTCATATAATAATCATTGGAAATAAATGTATAATAGTAGATGCAGGTGCAAGTCTTGAGGATATAATGCCTATAATAGGAAATAGAGAGGTAGAGGCAATACTTATCACACATGCTCACTATGACCATATATGGCATATTGAAAGTTATGATACAACTTTTTCTTGCCCTATATACATGCATGAAAAAGCTGATATATTTTTAAAAAATCCTGAATATAACTTAAGCAAATATTTTGGAGCAAATAAAACATTTAATTTGAATAATGTTCATTATATTAAAGGCAAGGAGAACTTGAATATAGCAGGTGTTAATATTCAACCTATTTACACACCAGGGCATAGTGAAGACAGTATGTGCTATTTGTTTGAAGATGGAACATTATTTTCAGGAGATACAATTTTTGCTAGAGCTGTTGGTAGAACAGATTTAATAACAGGAAATCCTAATAGATTGATTGCTAGTTTAGGGCTATTAATGAAATTAGATTTTAATGAAATATATACAGGGCATTTACGCTCTACAAACAAACAAGAACAGGAAAAAAATGTTTCAGTTTGGATAAGGTATATTAAAGCAAATTTATTAAAAAAACATTTTGATTATAATAAATAATAAAAAAAATTAAAAAAAATAATTGACATACATGTAAGTTTGTGATATATTATAAGTATTAAGTAGGAGGTCCACTTCTCACCCTGAAGCCAATAATGCGACAGAGGTATTAAAAATTTTAAATAATTTTTATTGAGGTGTGGGTTCTTTTATGTAAAGAAGCCATTTTTTATGGCACGGAGGTTTATTATAAAAGAGTTACAAAGAAACGAGCAAATCGTTGAAAATCAAGTTCGCTTAATTGGCCCTGAAGGAGAGCAATTAGGCATAGTTAGTAGTGCTGAAGCTAATATTAAAGCTAGGCAATATGGTTTAGATCTTGTAATGATTTCACCAGATGCAAAGCCAGCTGTATGTAAAATTATGGATTATGGCAAGCATAGATTTGATCAAATGAAAAAGATGAAAGATCAAAAGAAAAATCAAAAATTAGCTAAATTAAAAGAAATGTCTTTATCTATGACTATTGGTGACCATGATTTACAAACTAAAGCTAATCAAGTTAGCAAGTTTTTGCAAGATGGAAGTAAGGTTAAAGTTAACATACGAATGTCTGGCAGAATGATGTCTCGTCCTCAACAGGGAATTGATGTTATGAATAAATTTGCTGACATGTTGAAAGATTTGGGCTCAGTAGACAAACAGCCAGAAGTGTCAGGAAGAAATATCTTTATGTATATAGTACCTATAAAAAAATAAAAAGGAGAATATTTATGCCAAAAATTAAAACAAGAAAAGCAGCTGCAAAGCGTTTTACAGTTAATTCAAATGGAACTATTAAACATGCTCACTGCAATAAAAATCACATCTTAGCTAAGAAAACTAGAAAAAGAAAAAGATATTTGCGTTCTACAGGATATGTACATCAATCAGATGCAAAAAATGTAAAAGCAATGTTGGGACAAAAGTAGGAGGTAAGATATGAGAATTAAAAGAAGTGTAAATGCTCTAAAGAAAAGAAGAGCAATTTTAAAACAAGCAAAGGGTTATCGTGGTGCTAAGAGCAAGCTTTATAGAGTAGCTCGTCAGGCAGTTATGAAATCAGGTCAATATGCTTATGTTGGAAGAAAGTTAAGAAAAAGAGATATGAGAAGACTTTGGATTTCTCGTATTAACGCAGCTTGTCGTACAAATGGTTTGACTTACAGCGTATTTATTAACGGACTTAAAACAAATAATATCAACTTAAATCGTAAAGTTTTAGCTGATATGGCTGTAAATGATGTCGCAAGTTTTAATAAACTTTGTGATACAATTAAATCAAAATAAGTGTTTAGACATATTTCTTAAAAAAATACCATAATTCTTTGTAATTTGTGGTATTTTTTTACTCTTTATCATATATTGAAATGTATAATAAAAATTGCCGATTATTTTTATAATATATTCGGCTTATTTTAATTATTTGATATATTAAATATCTTAATTAATAAAAGGAGGGATTGAAATGAAAGATGTTGTATTTAATGGAAATATTGCGTATGCTAAAATTGATAGCTCTAATACATTAATTAAACAATTAATTAAAAAATATGAATATCCTGCATATTCTTTTGATATTATTTTTAATGATATAGATGAGAAAGCTGAAGATGTCCATGACAATAGCTTTTGGCAACGTGTTCCAGAATTAGATAAAACTGAAGACAATGTAGAAAAGTAATAGTCGGGGCTAACCCGATTTTTTATTTGAATTAATATAATTTGTAAAGGAAACAATTAGATTTAAATTTGTAAAAAATTACATAAATCGACAAAATTATATTAATTTATAAAAAGAATAAAAAATATAAATTTATTTTGTAATTCCAATTTTATTATACTCAATAATGTAAAAATAGTAAATTATATCTATTTGCTTTACAATTTAGTGTATTTATGATAATATTTATTTGAGGTAATTTATGAAGGCAATGGGGATTGATTATGGAGAGGCAAGAATAGGTATTGCTTTATCTGATTTACTTAAAATGCTAGCTTCGCCCTATGATACTTATTTTGTAAAACATTCCAAAGAAGATATTGAATACTTTGTTAATTTAATAAAGCGTGAAAATGTAGATACTTTAGTGGTTGGTTTACCTTATAATACAAAGGGAGAGGAACAAGAAATTGCAAAAAAAGCTAGAACGTTTGCAAACGAACTATCAGCTGCAAGTAAATGTAAACTTGTGTTTGTAGATGAAAGAATGTCCTCTGTAGTGGCGGAAGATATTTTAAAACAAAAATATAAAGATTGGCGAGAAAGAAAAAAGAATTTAGATAAAGTGTCTGCAATGGTAATATTGCAAGATTATCTGGATACATTATAAAAATAAGGAGTAAAAAATGAAAGAAAATAAAGAGTTAAATCCAATTAAGCAAATTTTGGACGAAAATAATGTAGATAATATAACATTGTATAATGAAGCTAATGAACCTTTTGAATTTGAACAAATAGCTATAATTCCTTTAGGAGAGGGAGATGAACAAAAATTGTATGCAATATTACTTCCTGTTACTCCTTTAGCTGGAATTGAAGAAGATGAAGCTGTGGTTTTTGAGGTTAATGAAGATGAAAATAGCATCAAAAATTGTGAAGATGAAACAATTATTGATAAAGTGTTAGTTGAATATGAAAAGCTTTTAGCTGAAAATGATAAAAGTGGAGAATAATAAATTTATCAATTTTAATAGTTAATGTACATTTTAATTGCTTTTTGTAAATTTATTATATATAAACTATTGACATAAAATTAATTATTTGATATATTAAATATGTGTAATAGCCTGTTTTTTTAATGGCAAATTACCTGTTTCAAAAATAAGCACTTGTAAATATTTTTTATCTGTTGCCTAGAATTTATTATAGGTGGATAAAAGAGATGACTTTACAAGGAAGACTAAAAACAAGGAGGAAAATATAAAATGTCTGTTATTTCAATGAAACAATTACTTGAAGCTGGAGTCCATTTTGGACATCAAACAAAAAAATGGAATCCAAAAATGAGAAAATATATCTTTACAGATAGAAATGGTATTCATATTATTAATTTAGAGGATACTGCAAAGCAAATAGATAAAGCTTATTTGTTTATCAAGGAAAAAGTTGCTCAAGGAGCTAGCGTGTTGTTTGTAGGAACAAAAAAGCAAGCAAGTGAAACTATTATGCAAGAAGCTGAACGAGCAGGAATGTTTTATGTAAACAATCGTTGGTTGGGCGGAACTCTTACTAATTTTAGCACTATTCGTACTCGTATTGAACGTATGAATAAATTAAATAGTATGGAACAAATGGGTGATTTTGATTTATTGCCAAAGAAAGAAGTTATTAAACTTAAAGCTGAACGTGATAAATTGCAAAACAATTTGTTAGGAATTAAAGATATGTCTACTCTTCCAGGATTAATTATTTTAGTTGATCCTAAGAATGAACATATTTGTGTTAAAGAAGCTAAACGTTTGGGAATTCCTGTTGTGGGAATTGTAGATACAAACTGCGATCCTGATGATGTTGATGTATGTATTCCAGCAAATGATGATGCTATTAGATCTGTAAAATTAATCCTTAATGCTTTAGCTGATGCTGTTATTGAGGGTAGAGATGGCGTTGTTCTTCGTGATATGAATGCAAGTGATGATGATGTTTCTATGGACGCTGTAGTAAAATCTACAGTTACAAATAAAGTTGCTGATGAAAAAGAAGAAACTGCTGATGAAAAAGTAGAAGAAGATAAATAATTGGGGGATATTGTATGGAAATTACTGCAAAAATGGTTGCTGAACTTCGTCAAATGACAGGTGTAGGCATGATGGAATGTAAAAAAGCTTTAACTGAAGCTAATGGAGATATGGATAAAGCTGTAAAGATTCTTAGCGAGCAGGGTAAGGCTAAAGTGGCTAAAAAAGCTGGTCGTATTGCTGCAGAAGGTGTAATAGGGTATTATGATCACATGAATGCTCATCAAAAGTTCGCTATGGTTGAACTTAACTGTGAAACAGATTTTGCTGCTAAAAATCCTCAACTTTTTACTACTGCTAAAGATTTAGCTATGCAAACAGTGGCTACTAATCCTATGGCTATTAGACCTGAAGATTTGCCTGCTAGTTATATAGAAGAGCAAAAAGCTTTATTTATGGCCCAACTTAAAAATGATGCTAAAAATGCTAATAAACCTGAAGCTGTATTAGAAAAAATTATAGAAGGTAAATTAAATAAGCATTTTGAAGAAGTATGTTTATTAAATCAGCCTTTTATTAAAGATCCAGATAAAAAAGTTCAAGATGTGATTAATGATTTAACTCTTGTTACTGGAGAAAAAATTACAGTGCGTAGATTCGTTCGTTGGGAAGTTGGCGAAGGATTAGAAAAACGTTCAGATGATTTTGCGGCTGAAGTAGCAGCTCAAGTTAATGGAAATATATAATATAAAAAAAACAAGCATAAAATTGCTTGTTTTTTATGTCATTTCAATATGCATTTGCTTTGCACAAGCTATTGCTAATGGAATCATGTGATGCCTTATAGCTAATTCATAATCTCTTAAATGACGAGGATCCCAATAATCACTATCAAGATTATCTGCTGAATAAAAAAGTTGACCAAAGTTTACTTTTCTAAACTTAGCTACAGCTATCATGGCTGAACACTCCATATCTACAACTCTGCACCCCATTTCTTTACGGCGTTTAACTTTTGATTTTGTTTCTCTATAAAAAGCATCATTAGTCCAGGTTTTAGCTTTAATAAAAGATTGTTCACGCTGTTTTAATACTTTTTCTAATATTTTTACAACTCTAGCATTCATTCTAAGTTCATCATTTTTAGGATAATAATGATAGCTTGTTCCTTCATCTCTAACAGCTTCATGAGGTATTATAATTGAAAATTCTTCAATAGATTTGTCTAAGCAACCACAAGAACCTATTAATATTAGATTTTTCACTCCTAAAGCAATCATTTCTTCAAATTGCAGAGCACATGCTGGAGCACCAATCATTGATTGATAAACTGCAATACTTATTCCATCTTCAGTAATTTTATAAATAGGCCAACTGCCAGAACTATGCGATAATTCTGCAATTTTTTTAGGATTATAAAGTTCAACAAATTTTTCCATCAAAGCTTTTGAAAAAAAAGATACTGCACAGCAAGGAAAATCTTTTATATATCCTATAGAATTTTTTGGATTAATAACTGAAATAACTTCATTATCAAATTCATCTAAAATCATATTAATTTCCTAAATTTTACATAATATTATATTTATTATACGTAAAATATTGTGAAATAGCAATTATTTTCACCATTTTTATCAAACTGTTTGACAAAGATATAATTATTAGTGTAATATAATTATAAGTTATAAATGGGGAGATTTGGGGTGGAAGAATATACATATAATGCAGGTCATTTAAACTTGCTTAAAAAATCTGGAGTTTTAAAATTAATTTTTTCATTTATTTTTTGCCTAATAATAATATTACAAGCTTTAGCATGGTTGATAGTATGGAGTAAAGATATGTCCTTTACTACTACAGATACTGTATTTGTGGCTATTACAATATTAGGTTGTTTAGCTATGCTTGTATCGCAAATATATTTTTATAGACATAATCAAACAATAACTGAACATGTAAAAATTGAGGGAAGTTATACTACAAAACGTTTAAAATTTAAATTCTCTCAAAAATCTTCTTGGAGTTGGGGATATTTAGTTTTAACTAATATTATTACAATAGTTTTTGTAATTTTATTAGGAATAATGGTTGTAAATTTTATTCAAAATTATGTAAATTGGGGTAGAATAATACTAAAGATGCCTTTAATGTTATTTTTAGCTGTAGCATCTTTACAAGTATCAGCAAACCTTAGATATGAATCGTTATTGGAAAAATCAAAATTATAAAAAAATAAGGGTGTAACCCTTATTTTTTATTAGTATAATATTTTTTAAGATTTAAAAATTAAATTTTTAACAAAGCAAATACTAATCTTCAATTATTTTAGCATAAACATGTTCAAATATACTTGGAGCTAATTCTCGCCACTTTTTGCATGCAACAATAGCATTATGTCTAGTATCTGTTTTTATAGATATATCAAAAATTGAATCTGTAGTAAGAGGTTCTAGAATTCTAAGGTCTACAGTATATGAACCATCAATATTTTTATAGTATTTTCCAATATATTCTTGATTTCTTTTAAAATGCAACTTGTTTTCTGAGGCAAATTTAGAGATTGAGTTACGCAAACTTGCTGGAATTTTAGTAAAAAATTGTGATAAACATTCTCTTCCAGCAACAGTAATATTATACCTACTTTCATTATTGCTGGTATTTGGTTTGTAAATAAACTTGGCATTTAATAATTGGTATAATAAATCTTTACAATCCATATAATTTATCCAATTATTTTGACTAGAGCATATTTCTAGTATAGAAATTTCTGTAAGAGGAATTTCCATCTTATCAAGAACAAATAATAATATCAATTTATTCACGGTATTGTCTGCTACGAAATCCATAATAACCTCATATTTATAAAATATGATACCAAAAATACAGTGTTTTGACAAGAGTTTTTAACTATTTTAATCAAATTAATAAAAATATATTAATTTAGAATAATAAAAATTTACATTATTTGATTGATTTTTATAATTTTGTTTTGCTATACTAAAAATATCTAAGGAAAGGGGAATGGTATGCAAAATAATGATTTAAAACAATTTAATAATGCCTGTAATGATTTTTTATCAGGAAAATACATATTAGCAAATATTAAATTGAAAGCTATATTACAATCAATTAATGAAAATGAAAAATTAACAGATATTGTATCTGATTGCATTGATAGCTTTAATTTTGATGATAAATTTAGAGAAAGTATTATATCAGGAAGAATTATCTTGCCTGCAACAGATAAAGATATTATAGCATATTGTTTTAATATTTTATATAATTTAGATATTGGAACAGTTGGATTGATGGATTTTATTAATAAATATTTTACAAGTGATGAGTTGAGTGGAGGAGAAGAATTTAAATTATTTACAAATACAATAATTAAACCTTTCAATGAAGCTATAAACAGATTATATACTCAAACATATTTACTTAGTGATAGCATAGATTATCAATCTAACATTTATCACAAATTAATGAATATTTCAAAGGTAAATATAGATAATATTGAAAAATTTAAATTAAAAGAGATTGAAAGCGAAGAGCTAACTTTATTGCTTACAGCATTAAGTGATGCTTGTGAAAAAAGTAACAAAAAATTGGTGTATGCCCTTATGGTTGGGGTAGAATATTTTGTTAAAATAAATAAGAGGGCAAAAGAGGTCTATTTACAATTAAAAGATTGTTTTGCTAGAAATTAAAATCAATATATGTGGTAATCTTTAATATTAATACCATATATATTGTGTTATAGGGTTATAAATACAATTAGAGTTGTAACAAGTGTGGTGAAAATAGCTTGAGTTATTTTTTGTTTCAACATTGTACTTTTTTTTATGCCAATTTTATTTAAAAATGCAGTACTTTGCAACATAATGCATATTCCTGAAAAAGCTATTATTGCTGAAGAAATTATAACTTTAATATTTAAATTTATATTTGTGGAGCCTAGTAAAATTAAACCATTTGTAATTTCAATTATACCACACAATATAGCATAAACAGCATCATAATTAAAACAAGGTATAATACAAATAGTTTCAGCTATAAAAGGTAAAATGTTAGATAATTTTAATAATTCAATTATAACTGATGCAAATATAATATATCCTCCTACTAAAAGAATAGATATAATGCTATCATAAACAGTGTCATTTAAACTATTAGTGTTGGGCGGACTAGATGTTTGAATATCAATATTTAGATTTTTACCTCTATATAATAATCCATTTAAAAAACTTCCTATTATATGACCTATTAATAAGATATATCCTATTTTAGTACTATTAAAAACAGCTATTCCAACAGTTCCTATTATAAACATTGGTCCAGAAGTAGAACAAAAACTAAACATTTTAATAGCTGTAGACTTATTAATACTTCCAGCATCATAATAATTACTAATCATTTTAGCTCCTACAGGATAACCTGATAGTAAACTTAAAGCATATATAAGTCCTGAATTTTTAGTATGAAAAAATTTGTAAGTAAATCTATCAAGTGCAGGAATAGAGTTTTGATTAAGAGAAGTTATTATTCTAGTAAATATAAAAAAGGGGAATAGTGCAGGCACAACATTTACAAGCCAAATATGTAACCCATTGCTAGTAGCTTGCATACATATAGAAGGTTTAATTATAAATAATATAATTGCACATAATATTAATAAGGTTAATAATATTTTTGATTTTAACTTTGTCATATATTAAATTATAAAAATTTATTGTTTTTTATGCTAAATATTAAAGATATTATTTTGAAAATAATAATATATGTGTTAAAATAAATAAATGTTAGGAGATAAAATGAAAAAGCTTACTTTAGTTTTGGGTGGCGGAGCTGCCAAAGGATATGCTCATATTGGTGTTATTAAAATTTTAGAAGAAAATGGTATAAAACCAGATTTAATAATTGGAACAAGCATGGGTGCTGTAGTGGGGTGTGCTTATGCTAGCGGTAAAAATGCAGATGATTTAATTAAATTAAGCAAAACTCTAAATAGCAAACAATTTATTGATTTTAATATTTTTCATGCTATTTTTCATAATAGCATTTTACAAGGAAAACGCTTGAAAAAAGTTTTAATAAAAGAAATTGGTGATATATCTCATAATGAGTTAAAAATACCTTTTATAGCTATAGCCACTAATTTATTAGAAGGAGAAATTGAAATTTTAAGCGAAGGAAGGGTTGTTGATAATGTATTGGCAAGTTCAGCTATTCCAGGAGTATATCCCGCTATTAAACAAGATGATAAAATTTTATGTGATGGAGGAATTTTAGATAACGTTCCAGATGACATAGCTAAAAAATGGTGTAAAAATAATGTAATATTATCAGTAGATGTTATAGGTGATTTTAACAGACAAATTGAAACTTCTAAATTTAAAATAATGAGTTTAACTATAAATGCGTTAACACTTATGCAAACTAAAATTACTAAATATAAAGGAAATAACAGTGATTTAAGAATAAAAATTACTCAGCCAGATGTTCCTCAAATGAATTTTACAAAAGAAAATGCTGAAAAATCAATTGATTATGGTAAAAAAGCTATGAAGAGAAATTTAGCAAAATTAAAAAAAATGTTGGAAGATTGAATTTTATGTTTGTTTTGCTTTACAAAATTTTTAAGAAGGATTAATATAGGTATATGAACATTATTGAAAGATTGTATGATCGTGCAAGAGAAAGATCAGGTAAAATTTTATTTCCAGAAGCACTAATGGATGAGCGAGTGATGGAAGCTTGCAAACAGTTAATTGAAAAAAATATTTGCGAAATAGTTGTTTTAGGAGGCAGAGAACAATTCCCTGTTGAATTTAAATCAAATCCATTGGTAACAATTATTAATCCCAAAATATATCCTCGAAAGAAAGAAATGGTTAAACTATTTATGCTAAAGCGTAAAAAGAAAAAGATTGACCATGATACAGCACTAAATATGTTAGAAGATCCTAGATATTTTGCTACTATGCTGGTAGAGATGAGAGAGGCTGATGCCATGGTAATAGGAGCATATTATACTTCTGCAGATGCTTTAAGGCCAGCTTTACAAATTATAAAAGGGAAAGATAATGAAAGAGTTACAGGAGCTATGCTAATGTATAGACAAGATTTTAACTTCCCTCAGCTATTTTTAGACATATCTTTAAATGAAAATCCTAATGCTGAAGAATTGGCACAAATAGGTATAGCTGGAGCTAAATTTTATGAAAACACTTTTCATAAAACGGCTAAAGTTGCATTTTTATCTTATTCAACATTTGGAAGTGCAGATGGTGAAATGGTTATGAAAGTAAGAAATGCTACAAATATAGCTAAAGAAAGAAGCAACTTTACTATAGAAGGAGAATTGCAGTATGATGCGGCTACTATTCCAGAAGTGGCTAAAACTAAATGTCCATCATCTTATATTAAAGGCAAAGCAAATGTTTTAGTATTTCCAGATTTAAATAGTGGAAATATAGGTTATAAAATTGCTCAGCGTTTAGGAGGTTGCCAAGCTATTGGACCTATTATGCTTAATTTTAAATATCCTGTTAATGATTTATCAAGAGGCTGTTCAGTTCAAGATATTTTTGATACTGCTGTCATAACAAAATTACAAATTGAAGGAGAAAATGTATGAAAATTTTAGTTATTAATGCGGGAAGTTCTTCCCTAAAAGCACAACTTATTGATAGTCAGTCGTCAAAAGTTTATGCTAAATGTACTTGTGAGAGAATTGGACTTGAAGGTTCATTTATTAAATTTGAAACTGATAAAGGGTCAATTAAAAAAGAATATCCTATGTCACAACATACTGATGCAATTAAAGGTTTAATTGAATTTTTATTAAGTGAAGAATATGGCTGTATTTCAAATATGAGTGAGATAGATGCTATTGGTCATAGAATGGTTCACGGTGGAGAAAAATTTACGAAATCTGTAGTTGTAGATGAACATTTAATGAAAGTATTGGAAGATATGATTCCTTTAGCACCTCTTCACAATCCAGCAAATATTGTAGGAATTAGAGCATGTATGGAAGCTATTCCTAACAAGAAAAATGTAGTAGTTTTTGATACAGCTTTTCATGCTACAATGCCTAAAAAGGCTTATATGTATGCAATACCTTACGATATGTATACAAATCACCAAATTCGCCGTTATGGATTCCATGGAAGCTCTCATAGATATGTAACTGAAAAATTAGGAGAAATTTTAGGTGGATTGCAAGGTAAGAAAGTAATTTCATGTCATTTAGGAAATGGTAGTAGTATTACAGCTGTAAAAGATGGTAAAAGTATAGATACTTCTATGGGCTACACTCCTCTTGCAGGTGTAGTAATGGGAACAAGGTCTGGAGATATAGATCCAGCAATTATTCAGCAGATTATGAAAATTAAAGGTTTAGATATAGATGGAGCTATCCAATATTTAAATAAACAAAGCGGATTATTGGGCATAAATGGTGAGAGTAGCGATATGCGTGATATTGATGCTAAATGCGATACAGATCCTAGATTTAAATTAAGTTTTGACATGTTGTGTTATAGCATTAAAAAATATATAGGAGCTTATACAGCTGTAATGGGCGGTGTAGATGCCATAATATTTACAGGCGGTATAGGAGAAAATGATGAAAAAGTTCGAGCTGAAGTAATGAAGAATATGGAATATCTTGGGTTAGATTTTGATTTTGAGAAAAATGAAAGTATACCTCGTGGTACTATTGAATGTATATCAAAACCATCTTCTAAGGTAAAAGTATATAGAATTCCTACTGATGAAGAATTTATTATAGCTAGAGATACAGAAACTTTGGTAAAAGAATAATTTTATAAATATAAATTTTAAAATAAAAACTGCATAAATTTTTATGTGGTTTTTTCTTTAATATAACATTAAAATTTGGAGGTTTATAAAGATTGGAATTAATTTTTTAAAAATAGTTGACAAATTTCAATTTTTAAGGTAATATATATCCGTATTTTAGAATCTGTTTTAAAATAACAGAAATATGTTAGGAGGAGAAAATGGCTGTTCCAAAAAGAAAAGTTTCAAAGTCTAGACGTGATAAAAGAAAAGCAAATTGGAAAATATCAACTCCATCAATAGTTGATTGCCCTCATTGCCATGAAAAGAAAATTGCTCACCAAGTATGTAAAAATTGCGGATACTATGATGGTCAAGAAAGAATTGTGATAGACAAAGAGAAGAAAAGTAAGTAAAAAATTGAGGATTAACCTCAGTTTTTTTATAATTTAAATGTATTTAATTTACATTTTTATAGTTTTATTATATAATTTTTAACAGAGGTATATTATGAAAATAGTGGTAGATGCATTTGGTGGAGATTATGCACCAAAAGAAATAGTATTGGGGTGTATACAAGCTTTACAAAAAAATCCAGAGCTTCAAATAGTGCTAGCAGGAGATAAAGATCAATTAGAAAAAGAGTTCTTGCATGACATGTATGTAAGTGAACAAATTGAAATAATACATGCTCCAGATATAATTACAAATAACGATTCCCCAGCTTTGGCTATTAGGCAAAAACCTAGCTCTTCTATAGTTGTAGCTTACGATTATTTACGCACAAATGAAGATGCAATAGGTCTAATTTCTGCAGGAAGTACAGGAGCTACTCTTACAGGAGCTATTTTAAAACTAGGCAGAATAAAGAATGTGTCACGTCCAGCATTGGCACCAATATTGCCAACTCTTACAGGAGGGCAAGTATTATTAGTAGATTGTGGAGCTAATATGGACTGCAAACCTATAAATTTATTACACTTTGCTCTTATGGGAGATGCTTATATGAAAGCTCAAGGGATTGAAAATCCTAAAATAGCTCTTTTAAATGTAGGCACAGAGGACGAAAAGGGTGATGAATTAAGCAAGGAAACTTTTGAATTATTAAAAAATAATACAAAAATTAATTTTATTGGAAATATTGAAGCTAGAGATGTATTAAAAGGGAATGTAGAAGTAGTAGTTTGTGATGGTTTTGCTGGAAATGTATGCTTAAAATCTATAGAAGGAACAGTAGAATTATTGCTTGGAACAATAAAAAAAGAAGTTAAAGCTAGTTTTTGGGCAAGCTTAGGATATGTTTGCTGTATGAAAGGTGCTTTTAAAAAGGTGAAAAATAAGCTAGATTACAAAAAATTTGGAGGTGCCCCATTATTGGGAACTGCTAAAATTGTTGTGAAATGTCATGGAAATAGTAAGGCTAATTCTATTGCAAATGCTATTGAACAGATAATTAATTTGCATCGAAATGGAATGATTGAAAATATTTCCCAGGCGGTTGGAGATGAAAAGTAATTTTTTAGAGATATTTAATTCTTGTGATGAGAATTTAAAAACCACAGCTTTTACTCATTCGAGTTATGCAAATGAACATCATGTTTTAAGTAATGAACGCTTAGAGTATTTAGGTGATAGTGTGCTAGGTCTTGTAGTTGGAGATTATTTATATAATAATTATCCAGCGAATGAAGGAAAACTTAGCAAAATAAGAAGTAATTTTGTGTGTACTCAAAATTTAAGCCAAATAGCTAAAGATTTAAATATTAAAAATAAAATAAGAGTAGGGCATAGCTTAAAAGCTAGTGCAATTTCTGATGCTATATTGGAAGATACGATTGAAAGTATGATAGCTGTGGTATATTTAAGTAAAGGCTTTAAAATAGCATATAAAGCCGTTGTAAACTTATTAAAATTAAAAGAAAATTTGGCTAAAGGTGTAAAATCTACAGACTATAAAAGTGTTTTAACAGAATATGCTAGTAAAAATAAATTAAAAATAGAATTTGTTTCATCTACATATATTACAAAAGGCGGGCAAACAAACTTTAAAAGTGGAGTGAGATTAAATTCAAAATTTTACAAATATGGAACAGGAAGTACTAAGCGTGAGGCAGAACAAAATGCTTCAAGACTTACACTTAAAATGCTTCAAAAAGAGGGTAAATGATTATACAAGATGATTATTTGGGAAAAATTCATGCTAAGTTTTTTAAAGAAACTGTATGTTTAATAAATATTGTAAAAACTGAAAGTGAGTTAGGAATTGTATGTTATAATTTTCCAAATTCAAATGTTTGGCAACCATTTTTCTATTCATTTGCAAATCAAAAAGTTAAAATTAATGCTAAATATGAAGATTTAAATAAATATTTACCCAATATAGATAAAAATAATGTGTTGGAAGCAAAAAGTAAATTTTATACCACTTTTGATACTCCAATAGAAGTTCAAGACTCTCCTATAAAATCTTTTATTATATATGATAAAAAAAATAAGCTTATAGAAAGGAAAACATATTATTTAATAATAGATGTTCAAGAATTAGAGCGTAGTTTTAATTCAAATATTTTGCCTTGTATAATTATAGATTTAAATAAAATAAATGAACAATATAAAAATTTAACTGTTGATGAAAGCGTAAAACTTTTATTAAATATTAATAACAATTAAAATTTTGTATAAAACATTGTACTTTTGATAAAAATTAAAATAAATTTTAAATTTACTTTACAGTAAAATAAAATTGTGCTAATATATCGATGAAAAGGAGGAATTTATTATGTTATTTGAGCCACCTATTGATGAAATTGCAAAAAGAATAGGTAATGTGTACACAGCAACAATTATTATAGGAGCTAGGGCAAAAGAATTAGAGAGTAAAATTCCTGCTTTGCTTCAAGGTTCTTCAAATCTTGCTATTGAATATGCCGCTAAAGAAGTATTTTCTGGCAAAGTGATAGCTGTGAAAGCAAAATAATGATTGCAGAAGTTGTTGTAGATATATCAAACGACTCAGTAGACAGAGTCTATGATTATTTCGCATTGCCCACAACAAAGGTAGGAATGCGTGTGCGTGTACCATTTGCTAATAGACTTGTGTTGGGATATGTACTTAAATTAAAGGAAAGTTCGCAGTTAGATAAATCTAAATTAAAAAGTATTAAAGAAAATCTTGATGATATTCCTTTAATTAAACCAGAGTTGGTAGAATTAACCGATTTTATGTCTAGTCGGTTTTTTTTGCGTAAAGCAGATATATTTAAGTTGATTTTACCTTCTAGCATTAGAAATGATAGTGTTAGAGATAAAACTTATGAATTAATTAAATTTACAGGTAATTTAGATGAAATTTTGCCTTTATTGAAGAAAAATGCTAAATCACAAATTTTGGCATTAAATTATTTAAACGAAAAAGGGGAAGAGGTAAGGTCTAAATTAAGTGAAAAATTTGGTTCAGGAGCAGTGAAAGCTCTTATAGATAAGGGTTTAGTGCAGTTGACTGTAGTAAAACTTAATCGTACTCCTAATGTAGATATAACAGAAGATAAACGAGTAAAATTAAATAAAGGTCAGCAACATGCTGTAGACACTATTTTAAGTTCAGCAGACACTTTTTTATTAAAGGGAGTAACTGGTAGCGGAAAAACAGAAGTGTATATGAATGTTATCGAAGCTCAATTAAAATTAAATAAAACAGCCATAATGTTAGTTCCAGAAATATCTCTTACTCCTCAAATGTTAAATCGATTTACATCACGCTTTCCAAATATTGTGGCAGTGCTTCATAGTGGGCTTAGTGATGGAGAGAAATTTGATGAATGGAGGAGAATATTTAATGGTGAAGCAAAGGTGGTTTTAGGTGCAAGGTCTGCTATTTTTGCTCCTGTTAACAATGTAGGGGTGATAATTATAGATGAGGAGCATGATAATTCTTATGTAAGCGAAAGCAATCCAAGATATGTAACTGAAGATGTTGCAATTTGGAGAAGTAGATATAATTCATGCCCACTTATTTTAGGTAGTGCTACACCAAAAATAGAATCATATCAAAAAGCTTTGAAAGGTGAATTTAAATTAATTGAATTGAATGAAAGAGTAAATAATTTGCAAATGCCTGTAATTCAAGTAGTAGATATGCTTACTGAAGTTATGGACGGCAACACCTCACCTTATAGTAGATTGTTAATATCAAAATTAAAAGAATGTATAGATAATGGAAAACAGGCTATTTTGTTTATTAATCGTAGAGGATATGCATCTTTTATGATGTGTCGAGAATGTGGCTATATTGCTAAATGTGAAGATTGTGCTGTTTCATTAGTGTATCATAGCGAAGAAAATGAGTTAAAATGTCATTTTTGTGGCAAGCGTTATAGAGCACTTAAAAATTGCCCTAATTGTCAATCTAAGTCTATAAAGTATGGAGCATTGGGAACTGAAAGGGTTGTAAATGATTTGAGGGAAATGTTTGAAAACATTCCAATTTTTAGAATGGATAATGATACAACACGCCAAAAAGATGGACATAAGAAAATATTAGCAGAATTTGCAGTTACTAGCCCTAGTATATTGGTTGGAACTCAAATGATAGCAAAGGGGCATGATTATCCAAATGTTGCTTTTGTAGGTATATTAGATGCAGACGTTAGCTTATATACAAGCGATTATAGGTCTACAGAACGCACTTTTCAACTTGTTACTCAGGTGGCGGGCAGAACAGGAAGAAAAAATAATGATGGGTTTGTAGTATTGCAAACTTACGCTCCAAGACATTATGTATACAGGTTTGCAAGTCAATATGATTATATAGGATTTTATGAGAAAGAAATTAACTTGCGAGAAACCACAGCTTTCCCTCCATTTTCTCATATTATTCGTATTTTAGTATCAAGTGAAAATGAACAAAAATGTATTCAAGTTACTAAAAAAATTTATGACAAGGCATTGCAATTAAAGGAAAAATATGATAAATTATTTATATTCTTGCAAGCTATGCCTTCTCCTGTTAAACGCATAAAAAGGAAGTATAGATATCAAATTCTTGCTAGAATACGGTTAAACGATGAATTGTTGTCTTGCTTATATAGCATTGCAGATATTATAGAAAAAGATGTGTCAATATTTATTGAACATAATCCAAATAACTTAAGATAGAGGTAAAATTATGGCTATAAGAGAAATTGTAAAACATACTGATTCTTTTATTAGAAAAAAATCTAAAGAAGTAAAAGTAATTGATGAGAAAACTATTGAATTGTTAGACGATATGAAAGAAACTGTTTTAAATGCAAATGGCTCAGGACTTTCTGCTGTACAAGTAGGAGTGTTGAAAAGAATTTTTGTTATAAATATTAATGGTTGCTACATTGAATTTATTAATCCAGAAATTATAAAGCAATCTGGAGAACAGTATAATATAGAAGGTTGTTTAAGTGTAGATATGCCGTATGGATATGTTAAACGCCCAATGAATGTAACAGTTAAAGCTTTAGATAGGAATGGGAATAAATTTACTTTTAGTGCAACTGATTATACTGCTATTGCTATTTGCCATGAAAATGATCATCTTGATGGAATTTTATATATTGATAAATGTAAAAAATTTGTAACAAAGGATGATGAATAGTGAATATTGTATTTTTTGGAACAGGTGAGTTTAGTAGGGAAGTTGCTAAAGCTATAATACAAAGTTCTCATAATATTTTAGCAATAGTTACTCAACCAGATAAAGTAAATCAACGTGGGAAAAAAATTAAATATAACGCTTTAAAGCAATTTGCAATTAATAACAACATTCCTGTGTATCAATTTGAAAAACTTAATATTGAGGGTGAACAAGTATTAAAACAGTTTAATGCTGATTTTTTTGTAACAGCTTCTTATGGGCAAATTATAAAACAAAACATATTAGATATTCCAAAATATTCTATTATAAATGTACATGCCTCTTTGCTTCCTAAATATAGAGGCCCGGCTCCAATTCAATGGGCAATAATAAATGGAGAAACTGTTACAGGAGTTACCATTATGAAAACAGAGCTGGGGTTAGATTGCGGTGAAATGTATTTGAAAAAGAAAATAGATATTTTACCTCAAGACACTAGTGATAGTGTATTTCAAAAGTTATCTACACTAGGTGGAGTAGCCATAGTGGAATTTTTAGATAACCCAGAATATTATATTTCAAAAGCAGAAAAGCAAGATGAAAAAGAAGCTTCATACTATCCTATGCTAACAAAAGAAATGTCTAAGATAGATTTTAATATAGCTAGTGTTAAGCTTATTAATTTGATTAGAGGGCAATATAGTTGTAATACAATGTATTTTATGCATAATAAGTTAAGATATAAAGTTGCCTTGGCGTGTTTAGCGGAAGAAAAAGGAATTCCTGGAGAAGTATTAAAAGCTAATTCAAATGATGGATTAATAATTGCAACTGCTGATAAATCTATACAAATAATTACTATTCAACCAGAAGGTAAAAATGAGATGAGTGCAAAGGCGTTTGTTAATAGCGGAAAAATCCGTGTGGGAGATATTTTAAATTAATTATGAAAATATTAGCTGATTATAGTTTAGAAGAATTACAATTTCTTGATTTACCAAAATTTAGAATCAAGCAAATTTTTGATGCTATTTTGCAGAGTAAGGACTATAATCAAACTACAATTCCTAAAAAAATATATGAGCCATTAACTAAAGAATATATTTTACACCCTGTAGATATTTTTGAAATATATAAATCAAGTGATGGCACAAAAAAATATTTGTTAAAATTATGGGATAATAATATAATTGAATGTGTATTTTTAATTCAAAATTATGGCAATACTATTTGCATGTCTACACAAGTAGGATGCAGAATGGGGTGCAAGTTTTGTGCTTCTACAACAGGAGGGTTGATAAGAAATTTAACTGCAGGAGAAATGCTTGCCTGTATTGCTTGTGTAAATGCAGATAATGGCAAGTGTAACGAAAGAAATTTTACTAATATTGTTCTTATGGGAAGCGGTGAACCTTTTGATAATTATGACAATGTAGTTAAATTTTTACGCCTTGTAACTAGTAAAGAGGGCTTTAATGTAAGTGAAAGAAATATTTCAGTTTCCACTTGTGGTATTGTAGACAAAATTTATGATTTTATGAAAGAAAATCTAAATGTTACACTTTGTGTATCTTTACATGCTAGCACTGATTCTATACGAAAAAATATAATGCCAATAGCTAATGCTTTTTCTATAAATGAGATTGTTAAAGCTTTAAAAATATATAGTGAGACAACTAAAAGGCGTGTTGTGCTTGAATATTGCTTAATAAAAGGCGTAAATGATAGCTTTGAAGATTGTAAACGCTTGAGTGAATTATTTAAAGGAATTAATTGCCATTTTAATATTATATGTCTAAATCCTAAAGATAATTTATTACAAGCTACAACAAAAAAAGAAGCCTATGCCTTTATAAATAAACTTCAAAGCCTTGGAATAAGTGCAAGCTTAAGAAGAAGTCAAGGAGCTGATATACAAGGTGCTTGTGGGCAGTTAAGAGCAAAAAGATTAAAAGAACAAAATAATTGAAGTTAATGTTTAAAATTATAGACATTAACTTTTTTATGTGGTATACTATTTGTAAGTAAAATTAACTAAATTTAAAAACTTAATTCTTAACTTTTAGTTTAGGTAATATATTTATATTATATATAGAGGTGAATTATGACGAAAGTTGTGGTAGGGGCGTCTTCCTTGCCAGCTGGAAGAAATATGTCTAGCCAGCTAGATTATATAAAAAAAATGCAGAATTTTGGTGCAGATATGTATCATCTAGATGTTATGGATGGGTTATTTGTAAAAAATCAAACTGTAGATTATACTTATTTGGAACAATTAAAAATGTCGTCAATATTGCTTTTTGACGTTCATCTAATGGTGCAAAATCCTACTAAGGTTATATCTAAGTATGCTAAAGCGGGTGCAAATATTTTAACAATTCATTATGAAGCTTTTGATGATGATAAAAAATTTATTAAAGCTCTTAAAAAAATTCGCAAATTAGGAATGATGGCGGGTATAGCTTTAGATCTTGACACTAGCGTTGAAAGTATAGAGCCTTTTTTAAAATATTGTGATCTAGTTTTAATAATGAGTGTAAAAGCAGGGAAAGGCGGTCAACAATTTAGTGAAAGTGCGATAAAAAAAATTAAGGCATTAAGAAAACTTGATAGCAAGATTTTAATAGAAGTAGATGGAGGAATAGATAATATATCATCACAAAAAGCAGTGAAAGCTGGTGCTGATATTGTAGTAAGTGGCTCATATATCTATAATAACGAAGCTTATGAAGCTATACAAAGTTTGAAAGGGCGTAATTAATGGACAATAGATATTATTTTGAAAAACTATCAAATGTAATTGAATTGGATAAAACAGAAACTCAACATTTGTCAAAAGTAAGGCGTGCAAAAGTTGGAGATGTTATAATAGGGTTTTGCGGAGATGGCTTTGATTATAAATTAAAAATTGAAGAAATTAATAAAACGGCAAAATGTAGAGTTATTGATAAAACTAAAAATAAAGCTACAGATATTACTCCTATAACAGTATTTTTATCTACATTAAAAAACGAAGCCTTAAGTGAATGTATAGATAATTTAACTCAATTAAATGTAAAAACTATTGTAATATTCGACACTAAATATAGTGTAGCTAGTATTGATAATAATAAGCTTGAGAAGTTAAAAAATAGAAGTATACAAGCTTGTAAACAATGTGAAAGAGCAGATAAACCAGATATTTTTGCTGCAAATTATAATGAAGTATTAAATATGCTGTTTAAATACGATTTAACCTTATTTGCTTATGAAAATTCTTCTAGGTCATTTATTAATGATTTAAAAAACTACAAAGGCAAAAAAATAGCATTGATTGTTGGTTGTGAAGGAGGATTTTCTTCTAAAGAAGTTGAAGAGTTGGGCAAATATTCTAGAATGGTTAGTTTGGGTAAAACTATATTGCGAGCTCCTGTAGCTGCTACTTCATTTGCTGCTTGTGTTTTGAGCGGATTGGGAGAATGGAATGAAATTTAGTATAATAACTTTAGGTTGCAAGGTAAATGAATATGAAAGTCAAAGTATGCTAACTCAGCTAGAAAATAATGGATATCAGGTGGCGGAAGGATTGGTGTTTGCTGATTATTATATTATAAATACCTGTGCAGTTACTAATATGGCAGAAAGAAAATCAAGGCAAGTTATTGCAAAAATCAAAAAAATAAATCCTAATGCAAAAATATTGGTTTGTGGCTGTGCTAGTCAATTTAATATAGAGCAATTTAAAAAATATCCTCAAGTGATAGCTATTATTGGAACTTATGGTAAACATGATATAGTAAAATATCTAAATTATGTTGGAGTATTGCCTATTGCAAGTCAGTATTGTAATACTGCTTATGCTAAAAACACACATACTAGACAATATATTAAAGTTCAAGATGGTTGTAATAATTTTTGTACCTATTGCGTTATACCTTATACAAGAGGGCGTAGTAGAAGTAGAGATTTACAAGATATATTAGAAGAAATTAAGCATTCTCAAGCGTTAGAAATTGTAATTACAGGAATAGATGTTAGTGATTATAAAATTAATGGAGAAAAAGCTCTTATAAATTTATTAGAAGAAGTAAATAAATTAGGAAAAAGATTTAGAATATCTTCTATAGAGTGTAATATTTTAACTCAAGAATTTTTAGATAGATTAGTAAAACTTGAAAACTTTTGCCCATTTTTTCATATAAGCATGCAGTCAGCATGTAATGCTACATTAAAACGCATGAATAGAAAATATAGTATAGAACAATATATTGAAGTGTGTAATAATGTAAAAAAAGTTTTTCCTACATCTTGTGTATCTACAGATGTTATAGTGGGATTTAAACAAGAAACAGAGGAAGAATTTAATCAAACTTTAGAAAATATACAAAAAATTCCATTTTCTTTTTTACATATATTTCCATATAGTGAGCGAAAAGGCACAATGGCTGAAAAATTTACAGGAGATGTAGATGGAACTGTTGTAAAATATCGTGAACAAAAATTAAATGAAATAAATAAAAAAATATATACAGAATTTTTAAATGAAAATATAGGGAAAAGACATAAAGTATTAATAGAGCAAATAAAAGATGGCGGAAGTCAAGGCTATACTGAAAATTATATATATACTTATATTGATGAAAAGTTGCCAAATGGAATATATGAAATAGAAACTTATGAGATATTTAAAGATGGAATGAAAGGTAGATTAATATAAATAAGTTATAAATTTAGTTGAATGTTGATTATAAGTGTGATATACTATAAACATAATAAAATTGAAAAAGAGGTTAATAATGGAAGATTGTATTTTTTGTAAAATTAAATTAGGTGAATTATCTAGCACTAAATTATATGAAGATGGTGATTTTATGATTATCAAAGATATAAATCCTGTGGCAAAAATTCATTTAATAGCAATTCCAAATGAGCATTATTCTGGCCTAGACATGCAAACAGAAGAGGGTGCTATTGTATTAGGGAAAATATTACATAAAATAGGAACCTTAAGTGATGAATTAGGCTTATCTAATGGATATAGATTGGTAATTAATCAAGGAAAAGATGCTGGTCAAACAGTTCAACATCTCCATATTCATATTATAGGTGGAGAACAGCTTCATAATTTGTAATAAAAATTAGCAATTAAGCTAATTTTTTTATCATAAACTAAAAAACTCATATAAAAAACATGCTTTTTTAAAAATTTAATTGAAAATCTATTGACAAAAAGTTTAACTATGTGTAAAATAAAAAAGAATTTGAAGTCAAGGTGGTGAAATTAGTGAGTACGGTTAGAGTTGGAGAAAACGAATCTGTTGAAAGTGCTTTAAAACGCTTTAAACGTAAATGTCAAAAAGATGGCATTATTGGCGATTTAAGAAAACGTGAACAATATGAAAAACCAAGTGTAAGAAAAAAGAAAAAGAGTGAAGCTGCTAGAAAGCGTGCTATGAAAAAAAATAAATATTAAAATTTAGGTGCAATTTAGCACCTTTTTTTATTTTTACCTAATTTTAAATAAGCTTTTATTTATCCATTTCATTTGTTAAAATTAAAAAGTTGTGATATAATGAAATTTAATTGGAGAAAATATGGATTATTCTACATTATTAAATCAAGAACAATTAAAAGCAGTGTTGCAAACTGAAGGGCCTGTATTAGTATCTGCAGGAGCGGGGAGCGGAAAAACTAGAGTGCTTACTTACCGCATTGCCTATCTATTAACAGAATTACATGTAGACCCTTACAGAATATTGGCTATAACATTTACAAATAAAGCAACTAATGAGATGAAAGAGCGTGTGTGTAAAATTCGAGAGGACGCTTGTAATGTTCTTGTAGCGACATTTCATAGTTTTTGTGTAAGAATGTTGAGAAAATATCAATCTGTATTAACAGACTATCAACCTAATTTTAGCATATATACAGATAGTGATCAAGCTAAAGTATATAAGCAAGTATTTGCAGATTTGGGTATAAGTGATGAGGATACTAAGTCTAAAGTTAAACATGCTATAAGCGTAATTAAGTGTGACAATATAAGTATAGACCAATATTGTGAAATTAATAAACATTCTAAATGTATAGACATAATAAAAAGAGGTTATTTTGCTTATCAACATGAGTTAAGAAAAAATAATGCTATGGATTTTGATGATATTTTAATTAATTTTTATAAGCTTATTGTATCAAACCAAGATGTAAGGGAAAGCTTGCAGGAAAGATTTCAATATATTCATATAGATGAATTTCAAGATACAAATAGATTGCAATATGATATTGTTAAAATATTAGCTGGTAAATATCAAAATATATTTATAGTTGGAGATGAAGATCAATCTATATATAGTTGGAGAGGAGCTAACATTGGGAATATTTTTCAATTTTCAAAAGATTTTAAAAATGTGAAAATATTTAAATTAGAACAAAATTATAGAAGCACAAAATCCATATTAGATAAAGCAAATAAGTTAATTGAGAATAATAAGAATAGATTGTCTAAAAAATTATATACCACAAATGAACAAGGAAGTGAGGTTACATATTTTTGTGCTAGAGATGAACAAGATGAAGCAGATTATGTAGTTAGACATATTTTAATGCAAAAAAATGCAGGTGTGGATCTTAATGATATAGCAATTTTATTACGATTAAATGCTTTAACTCGTCCGTTTGAAGAAAAATTATTAGCATATAATATCCCACACAAGATTTATAATGGTGTTAAATTCTATGAGCGTGCAGAGATTAAAAATACTTTAGCCTATCTAATAGCAATAGTAAATCCTAATGATAACAATAGTTTTACAAGGATAATTAACTTTCCTAAAAGAGGAATTGGTGAAACCAGCATTTCTCATTTGAAAACATTGGCTGATGCTCGTAAATGTTCTATTAAAGAAATTATATATAATTGTGATACAGAAGATTTAAAACCAGCTTTAAAGGCTAAATTATATCCTTTAAAAGATTTATTAAAAAATATTGACAAATGTGCTGAAACTAGTGATTTATATAATCTTATATCATACATAGTAGATGAAGCAAAAATATTACAAAGCTTCAATCAACAAGATGAAACAGAGCTGGATAGATATATGAATGTTACATCATTAATTAAATCAATAAAAGACTATCAAGAAAATAATCCTTCAGCAACTTTAAATGATTATCTTGAAAGCGTTACTTTAATAAGTGATATAGATACGGAAAGCAATAAAAATGGAGTAGTGATAGCTACTGTGCATAGTGCAAAAGGATTGGAATTTGATACTGTATTTATATCAGGATTAGAAGAAAAAATTTTCCCTGTTTCACGTGTAGATATAGAAGATCAAGAAGAAGAGAGAAGATTAATGTATGTAGCAATTACTAGAGCCAGAAAAACCTTATATTTAACTAGTAGCAGTTCTCGTTTTATGTATGGCAAACGAGATGCTACTGTTAAAAGCAGATTTTTACGAGAAATAGATATGGTTAAAGATCAGGCTTTTGGATATGGCGGTTATTATGGAGATGAATATAATATGTATAATTATCCTAAAGCAAAGAAAGAATTTGGGAATATAAATAGTGATTATACATATTATAGCGATAATATTAAATCTAATAAAACTAATGAGGCTTCTATAGTTAGAGAAGATAAATTAAATATATCAGGACTTAGTAAAGGGTTAAATGCTTTAAAGCAAACTGTAGATGAGAAAAAAGTAAAAGTTGGAGCTAGAGTAAAACATATTAAATTTGGAGAAGGCGTGATAGTAAATACATCTACATATTCTTCTAACAAATGTGTTGATATAGATTTTGGCATATTAGGTAAAAAATCATTATCACTAGATTATGCCCCAATTAGTTTTATAGATTAATAAAAACAAGATATTTAGTTTTATTAAAAGGATTTGTATGGATATTAAAGCAAGAATACAAGAATTGGTAGATTTAATTAATAAATATAATTATGAATATTACATATTAGATAAACCTACTATATCAGATGTAGAATATGATAAATTGTTAGATGAATTATTTGATTTAGAAAAACAAACAGGTATTGTTTTAGAAAATTCTCCTACTCATAAAGTGGGAAGTGAACCTATATCTAAATTTAAAAAAGTAAGGCATAAGAATAGATTATATAGTTTAGAAAAAAGTCAAAGCGTAGAAGAAATAAAAGATTGGATAGCTAGAAATCAAAAATTAGCTAATTTTACTCCAGAATATACATGTGAATACAAGTTTGATGGATTAACTATAGTAGTTAGTTATAACAATGGGAAATATGTGCAAGCTGTTACCAGAGGAAATGGTATTGTGGGGGAAGATGTTACAGAGCAGGTAAGAACTTTTAAATCAGTTCCATTAACTATTGATTTTAAAGGATATTTAGAGGTGCAAGGTGAAGCTATTATTCGTTTGTCTGTGTTAGATAAACTTAATAGAGATTTACAAATACCATTAAAAAATGCTCGTAATGCAGCGGCAGGGGCTGTAAGAAATCTAGATCCTAAAGTAACTGCTTCTCGCAACCTAGATTTAATGGCTTATAATGTAAATTACATTGAAGGAAAAAAACTTAATAGTCAATTAGAACAAAACAAATTCTTAAAAGATAATGGTTTTAAGGTGGCGGATATTTTAGCATTAGTGCATAATACAGATGAAATGCAAAGCATAATTGATAAAGTAAATAAAACAAAATCTAGTTTAGATTTCTTAATAGATGGATTGGTATTTAAACTAAATGATGAACGTTATAGAGATGAATTAGGCTATACAGATAGATTTCCACGTTGGGCAATAGCATATAAATTTGAAGCTGAAGAAATTAGCACTGTTTTAAATGATGTTGTTTGGCAGGTTGGGCGTACAGGTAAGATTACTCCTATAGCTATATTAGAGCCTGTAGAATTGGCAGGAGCTACTGTATCTAGAGCTACTCTTAATAATTATAACGATATAGTAAAAAAGGAAGTTAGCATAAATAGCAGAGTGTTTGTGCGTAGAAGTAATGAAGTTATTCCAGAAGTTATAGGGTTGGCAGAAAAAGCTGAAAATAGCATTAAAATTTTGCCTCCAACTAATTGTCCTTCATGTAATTATCCATTAGTAGATATTGGCGCAAATTTATTTTGTTTAAATCATAATGGCTGTTATGAGCAAATCATAGATAGATTAACTCATTTTGTAGCACGTGATGCAATGAATATTGATGGATTAAGTGTTCAAACTTTAAAACAATTATATGAGATTCATCATATAGCATATCCTTATCAATTATATGCAATAACTCGTGAACAATTAGAAGTGTTAGAAGGATTTAAAGAAAAGAAAATAAATAATTTATTATCAAGCATTGAAAGAAGCAAACAGGTTGAATGGGCTAATTTTATTTACGCTTTAGGAATATTGAATATAGGTAAAAAAACAGCTTTTATTCTCAGCAAAAAGTATGCTAACCTACAGGATTTAAAAAATGCTAAAATTGAGGATTTAACATCTATCAGTGATATTGGAGAGGTAGTAGCAAGCAGTATAATAGAATATTTTTTAGATAAAGATAATCTGGAAAATATAGATAAAATGCTAGAATTGGGTGTTAATATAAAATTTCCAACAAATATTAATACAACTAACTATTTTTCAAATAAAAAAATAGTATTAACAGGAGCATTAGAAAATTTTGGTAGAAGCGAGCTTACTAAAATATTATTAAATTATGGTGCAGATGTAACAACTTCAGTATCTAAAAATACTGATTTGGTAATTGCAGGAAAAGATGCTGGAAGTAAATTAGATAAAGCTCAAAACTTAGGAATAGAAGTAATTGACGAGAAAAAATTATTGGAATTATTACAAAATAACAAATAATTGCCTTAAATATTTTGAAAATTTAAAATTATTTGCTATAATATAGATGTTTTAAAGTCTGTTTTATAAAAGAATAGATAAATTCCCATAAATATAAAGGGGTAATATGATTACATTTAAGCAAATTGAAATGACTGGCTTTAAGTCGTTTGCAGATACCACAAAAATTAATTTTGATGGAGGAATCACAGCTATTGTAGGGCCAAATGGATGTGGTAAAAGCAATGTAGCAGATGCCATTCGTTGGGTTTTAGGTGAACAAAGGAAGAAAGAGTTGCGTGGAGATAGCATGCAAGATGTTATTTTTGCTGGAACAGAAAAACGTAAAAAATTATCCTACTGTGAAGTATCTATTCTTTTTGATAATACTAATAAATGGTTTAATGTTGATTACGATGAAGTCCTTATAACTCGTAAATTGTATCGTTCAGGAGAAAGTGAGTATTATTTAAATAAAAAACTGTGCAGATTAAAAGATATTACTGACTTATTATATGATAGTGGGGTTGGACGAGATGGATATTCAATTATAGGGCAAGGAAAGGTTGAACAAATCATTTCTTCTAAACCAGAAGATAGACGAGCTATTTTTGAAGAAGCTGCAGGTATATCAAAGTTTAAGGCTAGAAAAACTGAGTCTGAGAGCAAATTAGCTAGATATAGAGAAAATTTATCTAGAACTAACGACATTATGAGCGAAATTGAACGCAGACTTGGACCTTTGAAAAAACAAGCTGAAGATGCTAAAAAATCATTATCTTTGCGTGATAGCTTAAAAGATTTAGAAATAAACGCATACATTTATCAGTATGAACATGCGAGCGTATTGAAAGAAGAAATTAATGTAAGGAAAAAAGGTTTTAATGACGATTTAAATATAAAGCAAAATAACTATAATAATTTACAAATAAAATATGATGCTAATATGGAAGAAATTAATCGTGTAGATAAAACCATAAATGAGTTACACGATAAAGTGCTTAATTTAACAGTGCAATTAGAAAAAAAACAAGGTGAAAACAATCTTTTAAATGAAAGAATAAATCATATTACAGAACAAACTAAACGTGTGCAAAGTGAGGTGCAAAATCTTCAATTAGAACATGAACAAAGGTCTGTTTTATTAGATAGTGCAAATAAACAAAAGCTTGAAGAAAGCGAAAATTTAAGAAAGCTTCGTCTTGAAAGTGAGAAATTATCTAATGAATATTTAGAACTTATTGATAAAATTACTGAAAATGAAGATAACAAAGAAGCAAATCAAAAGGCATATATAGATAATTTAGCAAAATTAACAGATATTAAATCAAATATGTCAGCTTTATTGGCAAAGCGTGATGCTATGCAAGGCAATATTTCTAATGATAGTGAAAAGTTGGTAAGCTTAACAAATGAATTTAATATTTTAAAACAAGATATTGATGAATTTTCAAAAGATGTAGACAAATTAGGAAATCAAAAAACTAGAATAGAAGATAATTTGCTTCAAAGTAAAAATGATTTAACAGAGCTTGAATCTGAATTAGCAACATTAAATGAAGAAATTTTTTCGTATAAATCTGCAATTACTAATGATACAAATAGAAAAAATTTATTACAAGGACTTCAAAGTAATTTTGAGGGATATCAGTTTGCTGTTAAACGCTTGTTAAAAGATAGTAGTTCAAATAAACAATTATCTTCAGCTATAAAAGGTGTTATTGGCAATATTATTGATGTTAAAGAAATGTATTCAACAGCTATTGAAATAGCTCTAGGAGCAAGTATTCAAAATATTGTAACTAAAAATGAGGAAGATGCTAAGGTTTTAATAGATTATTTAAAAACAGAAAAACTTGGACGAGCTACATTTTTACCTATGACTGCTGTTAAGCCTAGAAGTATTATGGCTAGCGATAGAAAGTTTTTATCTGGTAAGGGTTGTTTGGGTATTGCTAGCGAAATAATCTCTTATCCTAATGAATATAGCAAGGTTATTGAAAGCTTATTGGGAAGCACAGTGATTGTAGATAATTTGGAAAACGCTGTTAAGATAGCTAGAGATAGTGGATATTCATTCAAAATAGTAACTTTGGAGGGAGATGTTTTATCTCCTCAAGGGTCTATGTCTGGAGGAAGTAAAAAATCTGCAGATAGTTCATTGTTAAGTAAAGAAAATGAGATTAAATCTTTAGAAAAAAATATTGAGAAAAATACGAAATATTTGCAAGAATTAGAAGCTACCAATAAAAAAATTATGGAACAGGTGGTAATTTTAAGAAAAAATAGAGAGGAAAATACAGCAAGTTTACAAAATATTAATAGTGATTATGCTTCTAAACTTTCAAATTTACAGGCAAAACAAGATAAATTAAATGAATTAAGCGAAAACATTAAACAATATGAAGCCCAATTAAAATTAGCAAAACAATTTATTGAGGATTTACAGGCAAAAATTGATAGTGTAGATAGCTTAGAAAGCGATATAACAACTTCTCAACAAAAAATGAACGAATCTTCTAGTGACACACAATCTATGTATGAGCAATTAAAATTAAAGCGTGAGAATTATAACAGTCAAATAATGGAATATAAGGTAAAAATTGCTAGTAGCGAAGAAAAAATTAAATCTTTAGACGCTGATATAGAACGCTATACGGCAGAATTAAAACTAAGTGAACAAAATATTGAAAAAGCAAAAATAGAGCTTGAAAAACAAGAACAAATATATTCTCAAGCAAAGCAAATTCAACAGCAAGCTATAGATGAAGAGGATTCGTCTGGAGTTAGTGAAGAATTAAAGGTTTTAAATGATAAATTGGCATCATTTGATCAATTCAAATCTTCAATATTAAATGAATTAAAAGAAATTGATGATAAAAAGAGTGAATTACAAGCTGAAATTTCTAGATTGCAAAATAAAATTTATCAAGAAGATACAAAACTTCAAAAAGTAGATATTGATATTGAGAATATGCAAGAAAGAATATATGAAGAATATGAAATGACATATAATGATTGCTTGCCATTTAAAAAAGAAGTATTTGATATAAAAGAGGGCATGATTGAAATCAATAAAATAAAAAATCAAATAACTGCTTTAGGGGCAATAAATATTAATGCTATTGATGAATATAGGGTTGAAGGTGCGAGATATGAGGAAATGAAAGCTCAGGTAGACGACCTTCAAAAAGCAGAAGCAGATCTTGTAAAAATTATTGCTGACTTATCTAATGAAATGTTACAAAAATTTAATGTAGAATTTGAAAAAATTAATAATAATTTTACAAAAGTATTTAAAGAATTGTTTGGAGGAGGAACAGCTAAATTAGAGCTATTGCCAAGTGAAGATCCTTTACAAGCTGGTGTAGAGATTAGTGCTTGCCCTCCAGGAAAAGCTTTAACTAATATTTCTCTTATGAGTGGTGGAGAAAAAACTATGACAGCTATTGCGATATTATTTGCAATATTAAAACTTCGCCCAATGCCATTCTGCTTCTTAGACGAAATTGAGGCTGCATTAGATGATGCAAATATTGAGCGTTATGCAAGATATTTACAAAGATTTTCACAAGAAACACAATTTATTGTAATTACTCACCGTAAACCTACAATGGAATTGGCGGACGCTTTATTTGGAGTAACAATGGAAGAAAAAGGTGTTTCTAAAATTGTTTCAGTAAAACTTAGCGAAGCTGTAAAAGTTACAAGTGAAAACAAAAAAGATTAATAAAAAAAGCCATAAATTATGGCTTTTTTTATGTGCTTTTAAACACATAAAAAAAATATAAATAAAAAAATATAAATAAAAAAATATAAATAAAAAAATATAAATAAAAAAATATAAATAAAAAAATATAAATAAAAAAATATAAATAAAAAAATATAAATAAAAAAATATAA
>CALWEH010000008.1 GCA_944377145.1 uncultured Clostridia bacterium
TGCTCCCAGAAGGATTCGAACCCTCGATAATCGATCCGAAGTCGATTGTGATATCCATTTCACCATGGGAGCAAAATGATAATTTTTTTATGGGTATTATCGAACCCCAAAATATGTGTTCCGAAGACCATTGTGCTATCCATTACACCACGAGAGCAGATTTTATTAAAATAAATAACAATAATAAAATTAAGGAACCATTAGTTTTAATATTCCCACAAAACGAAAGTTATGGTGGAATATTGGGGTCCCCATAAGTATTTATACGAAATGGGGTTGCGAGTCAACAAACAAAAGTTGAGTTTACTCAAAATTTATTTTAGTAAACGATTAAATTGTGCAGTTGACAAGCAGGTTCCGAAGACCATTGTGCTGTACATTACACCACGAGAGCAGATTGATAATTATTTCTATTGCATCTTTTTAATTTTTATATAAAATAACTGTTTATTATACATTAAAAATTTATTATAATAAACTATAATAGTATAACACATTTTAACTGTCTTTGCAATTATTTAAAGTTATTTACAATTAATACACTAAAACTATTATATAATTTCTTAATACAAAAAACACAACATTTTGAACTAATAATAATATTAATATGCAAATAAGAATAGGTAAACAGTTTGTGAATGCATATTTAAAATAATAATTATCATTTATTAATTCTAGACATGATAAAAATAGTTCAAGAAGCAAAAACAACATTAGTATCATAGATAATAACATACAAAACGCTATAACTAAAGTATTTATTATTCCATACTCTAATATAAAAGCTATTAAAGTTAACATTTGAGCATAAACATAATACCCATAGAAAAATATACCTATGCTAATTGTATATTTTTTACAACAAGATGTAATAATAATCACACTAAAAATAGAAATTGTAAAAATATTTGTAAATAACATACCTCCAAAACCTGTAGAGCCTCGCAAAAATTTTACAATTACAACATTTGAAAAACTAATAAGCAAAGAGCTTTTATTAAACTTAATACCTGCCAAAATAGCACAAAAAATACATAAACCAATTAATATCATAATAAAGCTTACAAAAGTGCGATGTCTTTTTATTGGTTCAATAAAAGAATATGAAAATTTATATGGCATTTTCATATTATATATATATTAATGATTTTTTAAATTAATCTTTAAATTTGTCAAAATTTGGAATATAGCAACTGTTTGCACTATCTAATTCTTGAAAAAATCCATTATTAAATCCTAATAACTTAACATGATTTATTACTCGTTTGTATTCAATAGGCTTTAAAACTCTATTATATTTTTGCATATTTATAGCTTGATAGCAAGGAGTGTATTGTCCCATTATGCTTATAAAAATATTTTCACCAAAATTTTCATATATCCAATCTAAAACCTTAAAGCTATTTTCAATTTCATTTGGAAGCACTAGATGTCGAATTATTACACCTTTTTGCATAATTCCATTTTTTATAATATCTTTAGGTTGATTTTCTCTCATTTGCAATATAGCCTTTTTACAAACTTCAGGATAATCCTCAGCTTTTGATAAATTAAAAGCAAGATTATTATCCATATATTTCATATCTACTAAATAAATATCCACTAAATTTTTTAAATTTTTTATAGTTAAATCGTCTTCATATCCACTACTATTCCACACTATAGGAATTTTAGGTTTATATTTTTTTAATGCTTCTATTATCTGATATGTATAATGTGTAGGACTAACAAGATTTATATTATTTGCACCAAGCTGTTCCAATTCTTTAATAATATCTATAAATTGCTCTTGAGTTATTATTTTCCCTTGCCCTTCTGAACTTATTTTGTAATTTTGACAATATACACATTTTAAATTACAATGTGAAAAAAATATTGCTCCACTTCCATTATCACCAGAAATTATAGGCTCCTCCCAAAAATGAAGCATGTATTTTGCCACCTTAATATCATTTGAAGCTTTACAAAACCCTATATTAACTTTTCTATCAACATTACATTTTCTAGGACAAATATTACAATTCATGCTCTTAGTATAATTTTAATAATTGTAGCTGTCAATTACACTTAATATAAAATTATAAATTTTTTATAAAATATTGCTAAAATAGTTGATATTATTTAAATTTTGATTTATTATGGCCTTATGAAAAACAAGTGTCGAATTTTGTCAGTTATTGTAACTGTTATACTTACTTCAATAACTTTAATTACTACAATTAACCTGATTATTAAACCAAAAGATGAAATAATTTATGCTGAGTCAATTAATTTTGTAAATGGTATTCGTAGTGCAGAAATATTGTTAGATAATAGACTAGTTGTAGATGAAAATTTAGTAGAAGTTGCACCTAAAAATTGTAGTTTTACACCTGAATTTACAATAAAGAAATATGGAACTAGTGAAGAAACTGTTATTAATGGGTATTACACTTTTCCAAAAACAGGAACATATACAATAGCTTGTAAAATAAACTCAGGTAAAAATTATTATGAGAAAGATTCTATGTCAATAACTATTGTTGAAACTCCTACTTCTTCCACTATAATGTATATAATAGACAAGCATGTTTCTTTACATGAAAATGATGAAATAGATTTATTTTCTGTTGCAAACATTGTAAAACCTGAAAATTCTAGTATAAAGGTTGAAACAAATAGCAATTTACAATTTTATAACAACACAATTAAAGCTGTTAAAGAAGGCAAAGGTGAAATTAATATTACCTTAACTTATTATAACATTATAATTAATAAGGAAATAATTATAGATATAAAGCCTAAAATAGTAGAAGATAATATTAAATTAAATCTTAGTATTGGAAATGAATTGTTAACTAACAATGTTATTGAAATAAATTCAACTAAATATAATTATGCATTTAATTATGAACTTTTAAATATTGATAGTCAAACAATAAATTGCTGGACTGAAGAAAATATTTTTGAAATTATTAATATTAATTCTCCATTAATAATTATCAAACCATTAACTTCTGGAATATCTAGTTTGTATATTAGCCCAGTAGAATATCCTGATATAATATTTGAAATCGTAATAAAGATTAATTGACAATTATTTTAAAAAAATTTAAAATAAATTATGTATATTTAATAATATATATTTTCAAAGGAGAAATTATGAAAGTTAATAGAGATAAATGTGTGGGCTGTGGAGCTTGTGCTTCTATGTGTCCTGTTGGTGCCATTTCAATGGTAGAAGGAAAAGCTATGATTGACCAAAAAAAATGTATTAAATGTGGAGCTTGTGCCTCTATCTGCCCTGTTGGAGCTATTTCGCATGAAGAATAAAAATAAGCCATTATAAATGGCTTATTTTTTTACATTTCTTCTACAGTTTCAATGCAAATACAATTAAATGAATGTTTTAATACTTTTTTTATTAAATTTAATAATTCTAATTTTGCTTTAATTTGTGAAAGATTTCCATCTAAAATTTTGCATGCTGTATAATATTTATTTGTATTTTTACATATCTCGATGCAATGTTTTAATAAAATGCTTGGATCTCTTTTTTCTAATGCAAGAATTAAAATATTATTTAATTCACAACACAATTTTATAAGCTCAAACGCATTGGTTTGCTCCATACAAGAATAATCAGCTTCAACTTTATTTAAATTTAAGCTTTCAGCTTTACGCAATATACTCATTATTCTAGTATAAGTATATTGCATATATGGAGCTGTCTCTCCATCAAAACTAAAAGATCTCTCAATATCAAACACCACATCTTTATTTCTATCTACATTTAAAGAATTAAAACTTAATACACCTTTTGCAACTTTCATTGCCACATCTTCAGGGTTTTCAATTGTAAATGTTCTATTTGATATAACTTCCTTAGCTTTATTTAATACATAATCTATTAAATCTACTAAAACAGCTTGTTTCCCTCTTCGAGAAGAGATTTTTCCATTAGGAAGACTAAATCTTCCATAAGAAATATGCTCTAAATTTCCACTAAACTCCATATTAGCTAATTCCATAACTTTAAAAAGTTGTGCAAAATATAGCTTTTGTTCAACAGCTGTTAGATATAGCATTTTATCAAAATGATATTCATTATATCTATCTATAACAGCCGCAACATCTCTTGTGGCATATAAGCTCGCACCATCACTACGCTTGACAATAAATGGAGGCATATCAAATTTTGATAAATCCACAATAGTGGCTCCCTCGCTTACAGATAGCAATCCTTTCTTGTCAAGAAAATTAACTACATTATCTAATTCATTTGCATAACTAGATTCGCCTTTCCAAGAATCAAATTTAATACCCAAAATATTTAATAATCTTTCTGCTTCTTTTTTAGAAACTTCAATAACTTTTTTATATATAGGATATATTTCCTCATCTTTATCTTCAATCTTTTTAAAAATATCTCTAGCTAACTGCTGTAAATCTTTATCATCTGCTTCAGCCATACAAAATTTTACATAATATTCTTGTAATGCGTCAATTCCTCTTTTTTCAATATCTTCTTTAGATCCCCACATTTTTATGCCAGCTATAATCTTTCCGTATGGAGTTCCATAGTCCCCTACATAATTTATTCTAACTACTTTATATCCAAAATTTTCAAACAAACGAGCCAAACTTTCTCCCAAAAAACAGTTTTTTAAATGTCCTATATGCATATATTTTGCTAGATTAATTGAGCAATAATCAATGCAAACCACTTTATTATTTTTATTATATTTTTCTATCTCAAAATTATTTAACACATTTTTACTAATTATAGTTTTATTTAGAAAAAAGTTTACATATCCTGCCACACTCTCAATTTTTACAATATTTGAATTATTAATATCTAAACTATTTGCTATTTCATCTGCTATTAATATTGGAGATTTATGTAATGTTTTTGCAAGTGAAAAACAAGGTAAACAATAATCACCTTTTGAATCATCTACACTTTCAATTACTAGCTCATTCAAATTTTGATATGGCAACTGTTTTAATACATCATATACATTTTGTTTTAAATCCATAAATACTCCTTAATTAAATAATTCACTTGCAGACTTAGTGTAAGCCCTAACTAATCCTCCAGCACCCAATTTAACCCCTCCAAAATATCTAACTACTGCTATAAGAACATTTTCACATTTTCTTTTTTTTAACACATTCATAATTGGAACTCCAGCAGTTCCTTTTGGTTCACCATCATCACTGCACTTTTCAATAACCTTATCTAAGTTATATACATAAGCATAACAGATATGGCTAGCTTTCTTATGTTCTTGTTTTATTTTTGTTAAAATATTTTCTATATCTTGTTCACAAGTTAAATTTTCCATAATGCCTACAAAGCGAGATTTATTTATAACAAGTTCATTAACTTTCATATATGAATTATATCATAGACATTGATATTATGCAACTCTTTTATAAATAATAGGTGTTGATGAAATTCTCATAATTAACAAAATTATCTAAATAATGTTGTATAATTTCAAATAATTTAGTATACTAATGTTATGGTTAAATTTAAAAAATATAATTGTATTTTAACCTTGTTGTCAATTATTTCTATTATAATTGCTTTAATGGCAATAATATGTACAGGCTTTAATTTTGTATATATTAAAACTTATGTAAAAGGCTTTTCTATGTATCCAACATTAAATGCAAATGTATCAGATGGCGAACAAGGAGATAAGATATATATAAATCGTTTTGCAAAATCAAAGTTAAATGATATTGTAGTTCTTGATGTAACAGATAATCCAGATTTTCCAAATAGTGAATATATAATTAAGAGAGTTATAGCTCTTGAAGGAGATGTTGTTAATATTGAATTTGATAATGATACTAATCAATATAATCTAATTGTAAATGGCAATATTGTATACTCAAAGCCATCAACAGCTTTAGGATATAACACTTATAACTGCTTAAAATCATATATACAAAACAATGAAAATGACTCTTCAAGAATTAATGAAAATGGAATTATAATTAAATCTGGAGAAGTATTTTTATTGGGTGATAATTGGAACATTTCAAAAGACTCGTCATTAGTTGGCCCATTTAAATATAGTGATATTGTAGGGCCTGTAGATATTATTGTGCATAAAGGTGAAAATAGCTTTATAAAAATATTAAAAGGAATATTTACATAATATTTAATTAAAATAATATAAATCGTTTGAAATTTAAATGATAAATATGATATAATTAATATAATAAATTTAATTGGAGGATTTTAATGATTGAAAAAATAGCAATGTGGGGAGGATTTGCAGGTATTATAATTGCAATATTTGCAATAATTGTAATATACCTCACTAGAAGTAATATAATAGATTTACTAGATAGAGATGTAGTAATGTATGATAAAAATTATGAAATGAAGAAAGAGGCTTTTGAAAAGGCTTTTAATTGTTTAGATTCCATCGCTTTGAATGGTGTAGAAATAAAGAATAACCCTCAATATATACAACAAGCAAAACAAGCTTACAATGCTTTACTTTGTACTCTTTATTCTGCTAAATTATATCAAGAATTTTACCATTTAGCACTAGATCCAACAGTATCTAATTTTTCTATAAATGATATAGAAAATTTTAAAATTGCTTGTCGTAATGAACTTATATCAAAACATAAAAATAAAGGAGAAGAATTTAAAGGAACTGTAGTGGGTTATACAGAACATTCTGTGCAAAAACCTACACCTACAATTCCTCCACAAAACATTCGTCCTGCCACACCTGTTAAACAAGCTCCACCAAGACCTATTCAAAAACCTATTCCTCCTAACTCTAAACCTAATAATGAATAATAAAAAAGCCTCTTAAGGCTTATATCCTTTGAAATTAGCAAAAAGACTTTATCAATTAAGATAAAGTCTTTTTCTATTTGTATAATAAAAAATATTATTTTTCTTCTATCTCTAGTTTTTCAAAATTAAATAATTCACTATCAAAAAACTTTGTCATTGATATATCAAGAGCTCTTATAATAATTGCCATATTTTTAAAATTTGGAGTTTGATATTTGCAATTAAGAATATCTGTCATGGTACTATGATATATACCTGTTTCTTGTGCGAGTTTGTATTGTGTCATTTTCTTCTCTTTTAAGATTTCTCTAACTCTTAATGAAAATGCTTTATTTAATTTCATGACAAAATTCCTTATATAGTTTTTCACTATATATAGGGTTTACCCTATACAAACTTTTATACTATTTAAGGAAAAACGGGTATTTTGTTGATTTTAAAAAAATTTATATTACAATATTTATGGAAAACCCGAATATTTGGAGTTATATATGAGCTTAATAAAAATTCAGCAGAAAATTTGTTCTTTATCAACCAAAAAAGATGTTTTTTATTTTGTATGCGACTTTTTTAGATATTCATTTATAAATGGTTGTAAATTGCCATTCATAACCCCTTCTACATCACTTGTTTCAAAATCTGTTCTATGGTCTTTTACCATGGTGTATGGGTGAAATATATAACTCCTAATTTGGCTACCCCATTCAATTTTCTTTAAATCACCTTTAATTTCTCTCATTTTTTGCTGTTCAGCCTCTAATTTTTGAGACAATAATTTACTTTTTAATATTTTTAATGCAGTTTCTCTATTTTGTAATTGGCTTCGTTCATTTTGACAAGTTACCACTATTCCAGTTGGCAAATGAGTAATTCTTACAGCAGAATCTGTTGTGTTTACATGTTGTCCTCCAGCACCAGAGCTTCTATATGTGTCAATTTTTAAATCATTATTATTTAATACAATATCACCCTCACTATTAATTTCAGGAGAAACTTCTACACTTGCAAATGTAGTATGACGCCGTTTTGAAGAATCAAATGGAGAAATTCTAACTAATCTATGTACTCCTGTTTCTCCTCTTAATTTGCCATAAGCATAATCACCTTTTACTAAAAAGGTGATGCTTTTTAACCCAGCAGTATTCCCTTCTAAACTATCTACAACTGTAACGTCCATATTAGTATTATTGCAATACATATTATACATTCTATACAACATTGTTACCCAATCTTGAGACTCTACTCCTCCTGCTCCAGAATGGATAGTAATTATAGCGTTATTTTCATCATATTTCCCGTCCATTAAAGTTCTAATACTAATATCATCAACTTCTTCAGCCAGATTTACAAGCTCACAATATATTTCATCTAATGTAGAAATATCTTCACTTTGAGAAAGCATATCTCTCAATTCATTCAAACTAACAAGCCTTGATTGAATGTTATTAATTTTATCAAATAAAGTTTGTAAACTTTTAATTTCTTTATTTGTATTCATTGCAAAATCCACATTAGACCAAAAAGATAATGATTCACGCTCTTTTAATAATTCGCTTAAACGTTGCGACAACTCTTTTAAATTAAGGCAGGACTTAACTAATTCGAATTTTTTAATTAATTCATCAATTTCTTGTTCAATATTTTCAATATTCATTCTCCCTCCAAAATTTAATTTTTTCTTGCTATTTATTATACATAATTAAAAATTAAAAGTCAAAACAAAATATAGTAGGATATATAAAAATTAAAAAGCTATAAATAAGCTTTTTAATTATAATTATTAAGAACCAAATTGGCTATTAAACAACTGAGTATAAAAACCATTTTTAGCTAGAAGTTGTTTGTGTGTACCTTGTTCAACAATTTTACCTTTATTCATAACTAATATAGTATCTGCATTTATAATTGTTGACAATCTATGTGCAACTATAAAACATGTTCTTCCTTGCATAATATAATCTAGCGCTCTTTGAATATTCATCTCTGTTCTAGTATCTATATTACTTGTAGCTTCATCTAATATTAACATAGGAGGTTTTGTAAGCATAATTCTAGCAATACATATCAGTTGTTTTTGCCCAGCAGATACATTATCTGCATTTTCAGTTATAATAGTATCATATCCGTCTGGCAATTTTTCAATAAATGTATGTGCATTTGCAAGTTTACTAGCTTCAATAATTTCTTCAATGCTCGCATCAGGTTTTCCATAGACAATATTTTCTCTAATAGTAGCATTATATAGCCAACTTTCTTGCAAAACCATTCCATAACAATTTCTCAAACTTTTTCTTGTAACTTTTTGAATATCCCTATTGCTAACAACAATTTTACCACTATTTATATCATAAAATCTCATAAGAAGATTTATGATTGTAGACTTACCGCACCCTGTTGGCCCCACAATGGCCACAGTTTGCCCTTTTTTCACATTTAAATTCAAATCTTCAATTAATTTAGATTGTGGATTATATGAAAAGCATACTTGTTGTAATTTTACTTCTCCATTGCAATTAACAATGTTTGGATAGCTTTCATCATTTATTTCATTTTCTTCTTCTAACAAATTAAATACACGATTAGCACTAGCTACAGCAACTTGAATATCCGCCACTATACTTGCAATTTCATTAAAAGGAGAGGTATAATTTTCAACATAACTTAAAAAAGTTGAAATTTGACCTATTGAAATACTTCCTCTTATACATACAAAAGCTCCACAAACTGCAACAATACCATAAAGAGTTCCATTAATAAATCTAGTGCAAGGCCCAGCTAAAGAGGCATAAAAAGATGCTTTCTCAGCAGACTTGTATAAAGATTTATTTATTTCTTGGAAATTATCAATATTTTTTTGTTCACTATTAAAAGCTTTTATTACTTTTATATTCCCTAACATTTCTTCACTATATGAACTTATTTGCCCAATCTTATTTACTTGTTCGTTATACAATTTTTTAGATTTTTTAGTTATATATACTGAAATTAACAAGCTTAATGGAGCTAAAATAATTACTACTAAAGCCATAGGAATATTTATAGTTAACATAAATATAATAACACTTACTATTGTAACAACTCCTGACAACAATGCTTTAAATCCAGATAAAAATCCAGTTGTTACATTTTCAATATCATTAATAATAGTATTCATAATATCCCCATGAGGCTTATTATCTATATATTTCAAAGGAACTTTATTAATTTTTTCAAAACACTTGTTACGCATACTTTGAGCTGTTCTATTCACCAAAATGTTTTGAAAATACACATCAAACCATTCAAAACTAGCACTTGTTATTGCCTGAATAGCTATAAATATCAAATATCGTCCAAGTTTTGCAAAATTTACAGCATCTACTCCTACAACACAGTCAATAGCCCAACCTAATAAAACAGGCAAAAACATATTTAAACCAATAGCTATAAATCCAAAAACAACAGACAAATAAAAATACATCTTATGAGGTTTTGCATAAGCTATAACTTTTTTTATTGTTGGAAAAATACTTTTTAATGAATTTTTTTGCTGCATTATTCCTCTCTTTGTGTTTGCGATATATATGTTTCTCTATAAACTGTACAATCTTTCATAAGATCTTGATGATTACCCATTCCAACTACATCGCCATGATCTAATACAATTATTAAATCAGCATTTTTTATTGTAGTTGTTCGTTGAGATATAATTATTGTTGCGCAATTTAAATCTTTTTTTAACGCTTTTCTTAAGTTTAAATCAGTTAAGAAATCCAATGCGCTAGCACTATCATCTAAAATTAATAATTTAGGTTCACCTATCAAACTTCTAGCAATAGTCAACCTTTGCATTTGACCTCCAGAAACATTTTTTCCTCCAGCCATAATTTTATAGTCAAGTGTATTAGGGAAATCTTTTACAAAATCCCATGCTTGAGAAGTTTTTAATGCTGAAATAATCTCCTCATCTGTAGCATTGCTTTTTCTTATTTGCATATTTTCTCTAAGAGTTCCTGAAAAAAGTGTTGAACGTTGCTGAGTTATGCTTACAATATCTCTTAATTGTTTTAAAGGATAATCTTTTATATTTTTACCATACAATAAAATTTCTCCAACATTACAATCATAAAACCTTGTTATTAAATTAGCTATAGTAGTTTTCCCAGAACCAGTGCTCCCTATAATACCTAATGTTTCATTAGGCATTAGGCTAAATGTTAAATTTTTTATAAACATTCTTTCAGGATCTGTTTCTTTAGCATTGTATGAAAATCCCACTCCTCTAAATTCTAATATAGGATTATTTTCATCTTTAGTTATATTCAATCTTTTATCTTTAAACTCTATGCTAGGTGAAGTGTCTAAAACTTCGTTTATTCTATGAGCACTAGCAGTACTTTGTACAAAATTTACATATATTCTCGAGGTGGTAATTAAAGCATTAGATAAAGTCACCATATAATTACAAAATGCAATTAATTCACCTTGAGACAAACCTCCTACATTGACTTCAATACCTCCAAACCACAATATAGCAATAATAGCAAAATCCACTATTAAAAATATTAAAGGATTTAATAATGCTGATATTTGACTTACAGAAATAGAAGTTTTTACAAGTTTTTCATTTGCTTCATGAAATCTTTCTCTTTCTTCCTCTTGATGATTGAAAGCTCTTACAACCCTAACTCCAGATAGATTTTCCCTAGTTATTCTAGACACTACATCTAAACGCTGTCTTACTAGTTTATAAAAAGGCATTGTCTTTTTAGTAAACATAATTAATATTATAGTTAATATTGGAATAACTACTAAAAATACCAAAGATAATTTTAAATTTATTCCCATTGATAATATAATTGAACCTATTAATAAACAAGGACATCGAATTGCAACTCTTATTAAAATTGATACCATAAGTTCAATTTGGAATACATCGTTTGTCAATCTTGTTAACATAGAAGAGGTTCCAAATTTATCAATCTCAGCATGCGAAAAAGAGTTTATTTTTCTATACATATCCTCTCGTATTTTTGTAGCTACTCCCACACTTGTAACAGATGCACACTTTTGACACGCAATAGCAAACCCAAATCCAATAATATTTAATAATACCACTATTAGCCCATATTTTAAAATAAATCCTGTATCAGCATTTGCTACCCCATAATCTATTATTTTAGCAACTAATATAGGACAACAAAGTTCCAAAATTGTTTCAATAAGTTTAAAAATAGGCCCAAAAATAATTTGAGCTTTATAAAACTTAAGATATTTTGCTAATTTTGTCATTTAAATTATTATACCATATCAAAACTCAATAATACAAATATTTTGCATTTAATTTTGCAAAATCAATTATCGTAAATTATTTATATTTTTATATATAATATAACTTATAAATAAACTTTATTTGAAAGTTATCCACCGAGTTATCCACAAAATGTGGATAACTATATAGTTAAATATTGTGTTTACTTTTAATTTTATTTGTGTTACAATAAATATTATCTTTATGATTTTTAATATAATCATATTAAAATGAGGAAAATATAATGAACAAACAAATTGATGAAATTTTACACAGTTGCAATACTGTAGCAATCATAGGACATATAAACCCTGACGGAGATTGTTTTGGTTCTATTAGTGGTGTTTACGATTATATTTTAACAAAATTTAATTGCAAAGCTGATTGTTTTGCTGACTGTAATGTTGTTGTTGAAGAATTTAAACCTTTTGTTAAAGATATAAATTTTAATCCTATTCCTTTAGACAATTATGATATTTGCATTTGTGTAGACACTGCAGATATTAAACTTTTTGGTAAATATATTAATGTATTTTATTCGAGCAAGGTTACAGTATGTATAGATCACCATTCCACAAATAAAGGATTTGCAGATATCAATATTATAAATCCATTATCATCAAATTGCGAAAATATATACAATTTATTAACAGAAAATGAGTTTAATATTTCTAAATCCACAGCGGGAAAACTTTTTGCAGGAATTATTACTGACACAAATAATCTTACAACTAATTCTGTAACTAAACATACTTATTCTGTTATTGCAGATTTATTAGATAAAGGTGTTAATGGGTATAAAATTAAACAATTTTTTATTAAAGGAAATAGTCTAGTTCAATACAAACTATTATCAATAGCTATGAATAGTGTAAAATTTTATAACAACAATACTATTATGTTAATGCAAATAACAAAAGAACAATTAGACAGCGTTGGAGGAAAGCAAGAAGATTTAACTTCTATTATAAATCAAGCTTTTTGTATGAAAAACGCTCAATCAGCTATATTAATAGCTCCTAGACAGGGTCAAATTCATGTAAGCTTTAGAGGTAAAGATTTAATTGATGTAAGTTCTTTAGCTCAGCATTTTGGAGGCGGAGGGCACAAATTAGCTTCTGCTTTTACAATAGATAAATTAACTGATAATGACTTAAATTTTATAATTAATAATTTATCAAATCAAATAAATTTATTGCCAAAAAATAATGAAAATTTATTTTAATTTAATTTTTAATTATTTTAAATTGATTTTTAATTAAATTTATTTTTTTAATTATTTTAAATTGATTTTATCTTATTTTTACATATTTTTAGTATTTTTTATATATTTTTTTAAAATTAAAAAAGCAATTTAAAATTGCTTTTTATTTTTTTTATTTATTTCACAAAATCTTTATACAAATCTTTTAAATTATCCATAAATGTTGGCTTATCAATTTGTTCATCTGCCAATACTTTTACTGTTGAATAAAGTTCTCCATCTACAATTATTTCTATATAACCCAACTCTTGACCTAATTTACATTTTGATACTTTATTTGGAATATAATAATTAATTAAATAATTTGGAGCCTTCCCTTTTTCTGTTAGAATAGTTAAATTCCCATCTAATTTTGTTTTTAAAGTTTCACCATCTTTAGATAAAATATTTATACTATTTGTCAAATCAATTACATAATTTTCATAATTTGCAAATCCATAATTTAATAAATCGCTAGCACTTTTAAATCTTTCTTTAGTAGTATTAGCTCCAAGCGTAACAGCAATAAGAGATAAATTATTTCTTTTAGCTCCAACAGCTAAGCAATAACCAGCTTCATTTGTTGAACCTGTTTTACCTCCAATGCACCCTTCATAAAATTTTGACAAACGATTTGTATTTGTCATTTCAGTAGTTCTCCCACTTGGATGTTGAAAATCTTCTAACCATATAGTTGAATATTCATGATATTTTTCATAACTTAATACATTTTTTAATATTTTTGCAACATCTAATGCACAAGAATATTGATTATCTGCTGGCAATCCTGTACAATTTACATAATTAGTATTCTCCAGCTCCATCTCTTTTGCACGCATATTCATTTTTTGAACAAAATTAGATTCACTTCCAGCAATATATTCAGCTAAAGCTACAGAAGAATCGTTTGCACTACACACTATTACACTTTTTAATAATTCACCTAATTCGTATTCACAATTTGCATCAAGGAAAATTTGAGAGCCTCCCATATTTGAAGCATTTTCACTAACAAGAACTTTATCTGTTAATGAGATTACTCCTGAATCTATTTGCTCAAAAGTTAACATTATAGTCATAAGTTTTACAATACTTGCAACAGGCATTTCTGCATTTGAATTATTCTCATATAGCACTTTCCCAGAATCCATATCTAGCAATATGCTAGCTTTTGTGGTTACTTCTGGAATATAGTTTGTTGAATATGTTACACCAACACTACTTCCTATCCCTAATAAAATTATAAGAGATAAAGACATAGCTACAATAATTGTTTTTATTCTCTTCATATTTTCACCTCAAAATTATTATTTGTATATGTTAAAATTTTATTTATAAATTTAAAAACTCATTAAAATTCTACATTTCAAAAAAAATTAAATATAAAAATTTAAAAAACTATTGATAAATATTTTTATATATGTTATATTATATATACGTATGTAAACCATACCTTGTCTTAAATTAGATTTTAAGACCAATAGTCCAAAAGGAGGTTAAAAATGAATAAGTACGAACTTATGTATGTTTTAGTAAATACAGGCTCAGACGAAGATAAAGATGCTATGATTGAAAAAATTAATAGCCTTATTACTAAAAATGGCGGAGTTGTTGAAAATGTAGAAAAACTTGGCAACAAGAAGTTAGCTTATGAAATTAATAAAAAACATGAAGGTTTTTATGTTTTAGTTAATTTTAATGCTGAATCATCATTACCAGCACAATTAAGCAACACTCTTAGAATTACTGAAAATGTTTTGCGCTTTATTATAGTTGCAAAATAATTTTGCTAAAAGGAGCAATTTATGAACAAAGTATTTTTAATAGGAAATCTTACACGAGATCCAGAATTAACCACCACAAACTCAGGTATTTCTCTATGTAGAATATCTATTGCGGTGTCTCGCCGTTTTGCAAATGCAGATGGCTCAAGAGAAACAGATTTCTTTAATGTTGTAGCATGGAGAGCTATTGCAGAAAATTGTGCCAAATATTTAAAAAAGGGTAGCAAGATAGCAGTTATGGGAAGTATACAAAATCATTCTTATGAAGGAACTGATGGAACAAAACGTTACACTACAGATATAACTGCAGAAGAAATCGAATTTTTATCAACAAAAGGTGATGCTGGAACTATAGATGGAATAGCTTCTGGAGTAGCATCTACTGAACCTGATACGGGTTTGCAACCTATTGATGATGATGACAATAATTTACCATTTTAATAAAAGGAGTATATTATGAGTGAAGAATTAGAAAACATTTCTACAGAACAACAACCAACTGAAACTGCTGCAGCTCCTGTAGAAAAGAAAAAATATTTTAAGCATAAAAACAAGAAAAAAGTTTGCTTATTCTGTGAAAATAAAGATAAAGCTGTTGACTATAAAGATGTAGCCACTCTTAAAAAATTTGTAACAGAAAAAGGTAAAATTTTACCTTCACGCCAAACAGGAACTTGTCCTAAACACCAACGTGCTTTGACAGTTGCTATTAAACGTGCAAGAAATATAGCTTTACTTCCATTTAAAGGAGAATAATAAAAAGGCATATCAAAAGATATGCTTTTTTTATTTTATTAATTTTAATTATTTTTTAATTTTAATTAAATAAAAATAAATTAATTATTAATTATTTTTAAAATTAATATATTTTTAGTATTTTTTTATAATTAAATTAATATTTATTTATTATTTTTTAACCCTTCTTCTCTTGACTTATTAAATAATAATATGTTATTATTTCTTAATGTAAATATGGAGGAATTAATGGAGAAATTAAAAAAATATTCAAATATTATTTTTATAGCCTTTCTTGCAGTATATACTCTATTAGCCTGCATGTCTTATTTAAATACTAATATTCAATTTGGATTATATGCCATTATTATTTTAATTCCATTAATTTTAGATGACACTAAAACCATATCAGGATATTGTTATATGGCATGCTTTATGTCATGTATTAGCACAGGAAGTTTTTTAACTGCTTTAAATATCTCTTTAACTGTATTACAGATAAAAAAAATAATCATAGCTTTTATAACTAAACAAAATTTAAAAGATATAAAAAGAATTTATCTTGTTTGGTTTATATTGTTTGTGGGTTTAACTATATATAGTTTATTGATGAATGATTTTATATTCCATCGTAAAGGATTTTTTATTAATTTGCTACAATGTATTTTAGTCCTTACATTAGTTAAAAATTCATTAAATATCAAATTTGTAACATTTTCATTATTTGCAGGTATATTAATGTCTACAGGAACTGCCGCTTTATTTAATGTATTTAATATATCAAATCCTTTCGTTGTAGGATATATCACTGATAGGTTTGGAGGATTTTTTAATAACATAAATAGTTTAAGCGTTTATTGTTCTTTATGTTCAGCTTGTTTTATTTGCTTGATATTAACAAACAAATTAAAATTTAAATATTTTTTCATATTTCCTATAATTATTACATGTGTAGGTTTAACTACTTATTCTAAAACATTTATACTAATAACCTTAATATTATACTTATCATGGTTTGTATTAGAATTTATTAGATCTAAAAATAAAAAGATATTTGGCATCTACTCAATCTTTATAATAATTGGAATAATTATAATTGCATTTTTAGGAAGAAATTACATTAAAACTATGATAAATAGATTTTTAGATACAAATTTCTCTTCTATATTAAATAATTTTACTACAGGAAGAAGCGAAATTTGGAAAGAATATTTAACTCTTTGGACCTCTTCTCCTTTAACATTTTTATTTGGCAATGGATATGGAGCTCCTCAAATACCATTAGGAAAATATGAGCATAGCATATATGTTGCCTTTCTATATCAATTTGGAATATTAGGCAGTATACTCGTTGTGGGAGCTATAATATGGTGTATTCATTATAAATCTAAATTTAGTAAAAACATATCTTCATATATCCCTATTGCCATTGTATTGATAAATGGTCTATCAGAAAATATGACAGGAGTTTTATTTACCAGCTTAACATTATTTTTAGGGTTATATTTTATTACTGATAATAAAAATGAAGAAAAATTAGTTACTAATACTGAGGAAAGAAAATGTTAAATATTATTAATAAATTAGATTACAATGTTGCAAAAATTTTTCATAATATCCACCTTTGGGGTGGAAGTTTTGTTGATGGACTAATGAAAGGAATAAGTTATTTAGCTGAAGCTGGCATTTTATTTTTATTAGTTGGAATTATATTAATATTATTTAAAAAGACTAGACGTATTGGAGGCACAATACTTTTATCTGTAGCTATAGGATTTTTAATAACAAATGTAATACTAAAACCTTTAATTAATAGGGCAAGACCTTTTGAAAATATTGGAAGTGATTTTTATAAATGGTGGTTATCTGCTGATGCAATATTTGAAAGTGGACATTCATTTCCTTCAGGCCACACCACAGCTACAACAGCTTTTTCTGTAGCAATATTTTTAACTGTTAATAAAAAATATAGTGCATATATATTATTATTCCCTATTGCTATGGCTGGAAGCAGAATTTATTTAATGGTGCATTATTTTTCAGATTGTGTTGGAGGTTTATTGGTTGGTACAATAAGTGCAATTATTGCTTATTTTATTATGAAATTAATATACTCTAGCAAATTAAAATTTTTTGTTTGGGCAAGAGAATTAGATATATTTAAACATAAACAAACAAGCTCTGTTAATGAAAACAACAATCCTTCTAATAAAGATGAAAAATGAGATATTTTAAATTCCTAAATACATTAAAATTCCACAATATACACTGTATATAAAATCTTCTCTATAATGTTTATCTGCCAATAATTGTTCTTCCATAGGATTTGATATAAATCCACATTCAATAAGAATAGATGTGTAATCTGTGCAATTTAATATATAATAATCTCCCTCGCTTACACTGCTTGAAGCGTTATTTATATAATAATGCAAGCTATCTTGTACACATTGAGCAGCTTTTAAGCTCGCTTCACTATTTATTTTATAAAAAGTTTTTGCTCCAACGCAATTTTTTAATGGATAACTATTCATGTGTATGCTTATAACCAAATCAGGTTTTGCAGAGCGAATAATATCTCTCCTAGCTCTCATATCACTCAATTTTTTATTAGATGCGTCTTCTTCATATAAACCATTGTCGTCTTTTCTTGTCATAACTACTTTAACGTCTGATTTTTCAAGCATAGATTTTAAACTATTTGCATATTCTAAATTCAATTCTTTTTCTATGCTTCCCAACTCTCCAACACTTCCCCCATCTCTTCCGCCATGCCCAGCATCAATCACAATGGTATACTCTGGTTTTGGCGAAGATGTCGCCTGGACTGCATAACAAATTCCAACAACTGAGCAAATTAAAATTATACATACTAAGATAACGCACAATGTGCGCTTTTTTATTGTTAAAACCTTCATATTGTATTTTATTAAAAACATTCTTAAGTTAGGACTATTTGTTGAAAATTTTAAAATATAAATTCACTTAAGTTTAAGCAATGTAAAAAACAAGGGTTGACAAAATACCCATTTACGTGATAAAATAAAATTAAAATAAAAATGAAGAGTCAAAAATGATTTTTAGAAAAAATTTAAGAAATGATAAAGACTTTGTTTTAGAAGCTATTAAACAGAATCCAGCGGCTTTTTATTATGCTTCTAATGAACTTAAAAATGATAAAGAGGTTGCTTTAGAAGCTATTAAACGGGATGAATTAGCTTTTTATTTTGCTTCTGATAATCTTAAAAATGATAAAGACTTTGTTTTAGAAGTTGTTAAACGGAATCCAGCGGTTTTTTGTTTTGCTTCAGTTGAACTTAAAAATGATAAAGAGGTTGTTTTAGAAGCTGTTAAACGGGATCCAGAGCTACTTTATTTTACTTCAGTTAAACTTAGAAATGATAAAGAGGTTGTTTTGGAAGCTATTAAACGGGATGGAGAAGCTATTTCATTTGCTTCTGATGAACTTAAAAATAACAAAGACTTTGTTTTAGAAGCTGTTAAACGGAACGGATGGGCTTTTGAATATGTTCCTGATAAATTTAGAAATGATAAAACATTATATTATTTATCAAATATAGCAAAAGACCCTAAAACTTTTAGTTCTCTACCACTTAATTATTTTCAAACAAATGAACAACTAGCTCCATTTATTGAATCAATCAAAATTTATTTAAAAAATAGAGTTGGTCAAGATGTTTCACAAGAAGACCAAGAATATGCAACAGAAGTTATCAAAATGGTTAAAGACACAATTGCAAGAAAAAGAAAAGATATTGATCAAATCAAACAAGAAGAGAATAAAAAAGCTCAGCGTGTAAACAAATATAAAAATGAAATAGATAAAGAGTTGGAATTATAAAAAGGAGTTTAAAATGACAAAAAAAGAATTTCAAAAAATTTATGATTATGAACATAATGATTTAGAAGAAATAAACATGAGTGAGATTGATAAGTCTATTTCTTCGGCGATCTATAATCGATCAGAGCTGATAAGAATTGAACAAATATTAGATCATAAGGAAGAGACTGATAATCTTCTTAAAGAAGAGATAGCCAAATTATATAAAGATCTAAAACGTGCTCAACAAAGCTATGATGATTATTGCGATGATTTAAAAAAGTTGATAGAAACAAAGGATAAAACGGCATTAAAAGAATATTTGGATTTAATTCAAAAAAATGCCGAGGAAGAAATTGCTGCAAATAAAATGCCTTTTTACTTACCTCCAGAAAAAAGAGGGAAGCTTTCTGTCAAAGATTATGATGCTTACGTTGAACAACGTTCTCTAAAAGCACAATGGGATTGTATCATGATCGCACAAAGAGAGTTGTATTTTATGCTTAAAAAAGAAAAAACATTAAACAGATAAAAAAATAATCGCCATGTATTCAACAATGAAAATAAGCACATTCACCAAATGTGTTTTTTTCCTTTGCGCCTATAAAATATTTATGTTTTACATTTTAAAATTTAAAAAACACATTATCCTAACTTGACATCTACTCCGCCATGCCCAGCGTCAATCACAATGGTATACTCTGGTTTTGGCGAAGATGTCGCCTGGACTGCATAACAAATTCCAACAACTGAGCAAATTAAAATCATACATACTAAGATAACGCACAATGTGCGCTTTTTTATTGTTAAAATCTTCATATTGTATTTTATTAGACAAAAATATTTTATATAACAAAATCAAAAAAATTGTCACAAAACATTGAAAATGGAAAATTTCAATGTTAACATCTTATTGTTTATTAAAAATACTTTTAATTAAAAGGAGAATATGCTAAAATGAGTACACTTGAACAAGCAAGAGAAAAAGTCCTATCTTTGTTTAGTGAATGGATAGAAATTGATGATATTAAAAATCCTTGGACTATTGAAAATTTTGCAAAAGTGGGTTTTGATGAAAAATTGATAAAACCTCATTGTCTTGACTGCATTATTATAAATAAATGTTGGTTTAAAAATGAAGTAAGCAAAAAACCGGAAGAATTTAATTATTTAAATTACCCGGAAATTCCATTTGATAAAAGAGGGCTTTATCATCCTAATTGTCATTGTAAAACTAAGTTTATAGCAAATCCAAGCCCTAGTCAAATTATAATTTTTGATTTAGAACGAAGAATGGATTATCTTTTTGATAAAAAAGCAGAATGGTTGTCTGCTATGGGTTATAATATTCAAGACAAACAAGAAGTTTTTCATCTTATTGAATCATTAAGTAAAGAGTCTTATTGCAATGGGGATTATACTAACAATCCGCCATCTGAAGACAAGAAAAAATATGGATTTAGAATAAGAATTAGACTTCAATTTCCTGGGAAAAGAGATAAGGCAAATAGGATATTCCCAATCACATCAAGTTATATTGTCTATCCAAATGGAAAGTTAAAAAATAATACCCCAATAGGAGGAAAATCAAAGTGAAATTATTTGATGATATTAAAATAATAAATGAAAATAAATATTATACTGAGAATGGAATTTTTAAAGGAAGAATAGGCACAATCAATTCTCCAGAAATTCGTGATAATTGTTTTGAGGTTGTTTTTATTGATGAACGCTTTTTTAACAAAAATTTTCAATGGACTGAAGAAAACATAGAAACAATGAAAGATGATATATTAATTGATGTCAAAATTGAAGATATGGAAGTAATTAAAGAAAGTAATGCAACTGATGACGACATATACGAAATGCTACCTGGAAAAACCAATTGGTGTAAGGTGGAAAATGGATACATTATAAATTTAGTTGGTGAAAAGAAAAATAAAATTCCTTATAACTACAATTCCTAAGCATATCAAATGATATGCTTTTTATTTTTTTATACTGTCCTCACTTAACTTCTCTTCCGCCATGCCCAGCATCAATCACAATAGTATACTCTGGTTTTGGTGAAGATGTCGCCTTAACCGCATAACAAACTCCAACAACTGAGCAAATTAAAATTATACATACTAAGATAACGCACAATGTACATTTTTTATTGTTAAAATTTTCATATTGTATTTTATTTTCAATAGATTATAAATATAACTTTTAAAATAAAACTTGACAACTTAAGTTTTATAAAATCATAAATTTTATTTTAAATTCACAAAAGAATATGATATAATTAAATTATGGAAAAAACTGTTGAAAATTTAAATAAATTATATGCGGAAACATTTGAAAACATGGATAAGATGTCAAAATTCCTTGGCAGAAATTGCGTTGACCACGCGTTAGATTTTCATTATGGGCATAGTATAAAAATAAATGGGAAATTTACAAACGAATTGTACCCCATTCCTCTTGTTCGCTTTAAACTAAAAGAAATAAAGGCAGAGAGCTTTTTTGATGTCTACACAAATAAAGATTACATAGGTTATTTCAAACTTTATCCAAATAAACAGGAAATTTTATCACTTAATTTAAAAGTATTTGCAAATTTTAAACACCTTATATATGGATACAATTATCAAAACGAGTTGTATAATTCCGAAGATGTAGCCCAAACAAAAATCAACATCGAAAAATCAAAAGATACAAAATTTATTATCTATATGGACATTGGAAATCTTGAGCAAATTTTTAGTGTGGTAGAAAGTTTTATGACCAAGCCATCTCAAAGATTTTCAACTGCAAATTACAAATGCGACTGTGGACATTATATAACGATTAATACATACAATGGCGCTTGCCCTATTTGCGGAAAAGATAGCCCCTTCAAAAGGAAATTTAAAATAAAGTGCCCTATTTGCGGAACTAAGTGTTTAAAAGACCAATATGGAAATGGCGAATGCGAAAACTGCGGTTGGAAATTGGGTAAACTTGCAAATAAATTGAAAAACAGAGTTATCTATCCAAACCCAATCTCACTAAACAAAGCAAAACAACTATATAGTGAAGGCAAACCGTTTGAAACCGACCTTGATGATTTTGTTGAAGCATTATTCTGTTATAGCGAAATGCAATTTAAATATAAAGGCATTTATTATTCTGTTGAACTTGTAGGTGAAGATGAATATGATATTGAACTTTGCAATTCAAAAACAGGAGAAACATCTATTTTTAAAACAGAAGAAGATTTTAAAAACAATGCCAAAGTTGAGGGTAAACTTTTAAAAAATATTTGGGAAGAAACCACTGAAAGAGATTGGCTACAATAATTAATACATTTATTTAAAACCCTTAATATTCATAGAAGCATATCAAGAGATATGCTTGTTTCTTTGCACCTATAAAATATCTATGTTTTCCCTTTTAAAATTTAAAAAACACACTGTCATAACTTGACATATACTCCGCCATGCCTTGTAGCAATCATAATGGTATACTCTGGTTTTGGTGAAGATGTCGCCTTAACCGCATAACAAACTCCAACAACTGAGCAAATCAAAAACATACATACTAAGATAACGCACAATGTGCGCTTTTTTATTGTTAAAAATTCATATAATAACATATTTTATAACAAAAAAGAGGATATTAATATCCCCAATTTATTAATTCAAAAACTTTTGAAACTCTTTCACCATAATCACCATATAGTTTAAAATATATAGTTTTTCCTTTTAATCCAATAATTTCAAAATTTGATTTTAAAATATGTGCAAAATTATATTGAGTTTTTACTAATTTGTCATCTAAATACCATTTTATTTTATTTGATATATCACTTTTTATAATAATTTCACCTGAATAATTATTAACATCTATATCTAAAATTCTAGGAAATAAATTTGTTTCATTTCTTAAGTTTTCTAAATCATTTTCACTATAAGGATTCATTATTTTTAATCTTGTTATATCCGGAATAGAAATTTCTTCTCCACCATATTTTGATAAATCTAATTTCATTTTCCAAAAATATATTTCATTTCTTTCATTAAACAAAATTTCTGCTTGCGTCAAGTGTGAAGCAAATTTAAATTCATTGCAATTATTAACTTTCATAAAATGCTTTTTTGCTTCTTCTTCAAATCCTAATCTTTTTGAATTCCTAAAATGTTTAACTCCATGACACCTAGTGCAAATAGCTTTTATATCTCTTAAAGTTTGTGTTTTGTTATTAATATCAAAATCCCACTCTTCATGAACATCAAGGTCGTCTGTTTTATATCCACATATTTCACAGTTTCCATTTGCTCTTTTTAAAGCAACTTGTCTTAAAATATTCCAATCTTTTTTAGAAAGTGTTTTGCTTAAATCATTGTTCCAAGCACCTTTTGGAAGTAGTTCTATTGTCAATTTTAATTCATTCATAATTTTCACCTACTTAGAAGGATATAATTCGCCGGCAAGATATTTTTTCAAGAATTCTTCTATACCCATTTGAGCGATAAGCTCTTCTTTGTTAAATGGACTGATGACTTTTATATTTCCTTTCATTTCTGGAAAAGCTTCCCCATAAACTATAATTGCTGATGGTTTTATCACTTCAAGCATTTTATTGTAACTTTTCAAAATTTCTTGTTTATATTGCTCTCTGCGATATGTTGATATTGCCACAACTGACCCTTCTTCAATCCCATCAAAGCAAAAATCATAACTTTCTTCACCTGCACAGCATATTGTTGGAATAACAATTTTACCCATTTTTTGCCAAAAAGCTCCACACCATCTATTTTTAAATGTGTTGTATATTTGAACAGCTTTTGGCATATCCCAATATAAACTAAACTCTGGACTTAAAAGCGCATAATATTGATCGAGTTTTTCCATAGCTTTTTCTGGTTTATCAAAAACGCTTTCGAAATTCCAATCATAAGTGAAGAAATGTATAGTTTTATTTTTATTTTCTTCATCATTTGGTTTGGTTTTAACATATCCCCATAAATCGATTTTATTTAAGTCAATTTCTTGTTTTTTTATAAGCGGCATATCATATTTCCCAACAGTTTTAAATTGGTCTCTTACAAGTTTTTGTTTTTTTAATGATTTTTCAAATTCATAATCACTTTCGTCATCATTATCTGTTTTTTTGAATTTTTCCTGCTGTTTTTCTAATTCTCTCTTTCGTCTATTCTCTTCTGCTCTTTGCATCTTTGCGTCATAATCAGGGTCAATTGATCTAAAATATTCCAAATTTATCTCTTCAAAATTTTCTTTATAAAATTTTTCTGCTTTTTTAAAAATATAGAATAAATCATTTCTATGATTTTCTAAAATATCATTCTTATTTTCTTTCCAGAATTGTTTATATTGATTTAAACTCATATCGTTTGCACCACCTGCAAAATTTGGGTCGTCATTTTGAATGTCGTCATCTTCCCAACCGCAAACATTACATATTGAATATTCATGCTCTATTTCTCCTAATCCACAAACTTTACATTTGCAAGGATAATTTGAATTAATAATATTTTCTTTATTCATTTTTTCTTCTCCTTTTTTACACCCACCGACCATCATATTCTAAAAATTTATTATCAAAATATTTTCCATCTGTTCTTGGTGGGTAATATGTAATAATTTTTCCATTTTTTGAAATCGCCATAAATTCATTTGTGCTAGCCTTATACCTATATCTTGTTCCATCTTTTGTAATAAATTCTTGAATGCTAGGATCATCATCATTTAAAAATTCAACTGCCTTTTTAGAATATTCATAGGGGTTTAAATCAAATTGTGATGCATGCTTAAAATGTTCAACTTCATTTTCAGGTGATGTCCAATATTTAGCATATTCGCTTGGTCCTTTTTCCATTATATCATTTTTTCTCCTTATTTTAATACAAAATCTCGACTTTTAAACAAAAAAGTTTGTAAATAACAAATTTACAAACTTTTTATATATACAAATATTAAACTATAATTTCTAAAATCTTAAGGGTATATGCCAAAAATTTTATACTACTTTCATTCAACTTCTCTTCTACCATGCCCAGTAATAATTACAATGGTGCACTCTGGTTTTGGAGAAGTCAACTGCATAATAAATATTTACTATTAAAAAATACAATTAAAATCACTGAAAATTGTACACTTTTTTTATTAAAATCTTAATATTATTATTATTTAAATTCTAAAATTTTAATTATAATTATTTAAATAAATTGTATGTAAATATATAATCATTAAACTTTATTAAAAAAGTTATTTAATTTATTTGCTTTTGTGCATAAATTGTAAACTTTATCACAAGATATTATTGGAGGTGCTACATGAGTAAAGAATGTAAAAAATGGAATCCAGGTGAAGAAGTTCCAAAATCAGGTACATACTCAGCCTATAGTAAAGATGGTGAAAATGGTGGAAGTTTGTATTTAGAAAAGGGGAAAAGATTCCCAGCAACTCAACATTCTGGAAGTTATTACACTCAAGCTGACTAGTACTACCATATTAAAAGAGGCATCAGCCTCTTTTTTTACAGCTAAATGATTTTATATTTTTAATATTTATGTTATACTAAATTTATGAAACAAATTAATGATATAACTTTTTTTAATAAGCCAGCAGATCAACTTGCTAAAGATTTAATTGGTAAATGGATTTCTACTAATATAGATAATAAAATGATAACAGCTCAAATTTGTGAAACAGAAGCATATTTAGGAATAAATGATAGTGCCTGCCATTCATATAATAATAGACGAACAGAGAGAACTGAACCAATGTGGCAAGAAAGTGGCACAATATATGTATATCTATGTTATGGCTTACATTATTTATTTAACATAGTATGTGCAGGGAAAGGAAATCCTCAAGCAGTACTAATTAGAGGAGTTGTTGGAGCAAATGGTCCAGCTAAAGCTACAAAACTATTACATATTGATAAAAATTTAAACAATTTAAGTGTTATAAACAATCCTTTAATTCAAATATATGATGATGGGAAAAAATATGATTTTAATAAAGATAAGCGTATAGGAATAGATTATGCTTTAGATAAAGATAAAAACGCTTTACTAAGATTTATATTAAAAACTAAATAAACAAATTTATTTGTATAAAAATTTTTTATATGCTATAATAAATAGGAAATTAATTATAATTTCATTCTAAAATATTATGAAATAATATATTTTTATATAAGGAGATTACTAATGATAGATTATAGATATGACACACAACTATTAATTGAAGGAAAAGATTTAGATGAAGATAAAATAAAAGAATATTTTAATACAAATTTTAAAGGAGATTGTTTGCTTGCTTGTGGGGATAGCGACTTAATTAAAATTCACTTTCATACTAATGAACCTTGGCAAGTGTTAGAATATTGTTCATCTTTGGGTGAAATCTTTGATATTGTTGTAGAAGATATGGATCGCCAAGCAAGAGGTTTGCAAGGCTAATTTTATATTGTATTGTTTCGTATATTTATATTAATAAAAATCATAAATACAATATTTTGTCAAAAAATATATATTTGACATGATTTTTATTTGACATGAAAAAATTTCATTGTTAAAATATTTAAAAGATAATTATGATTTTTATATTATAATTGCATAATTATTCAGGGGGAAAAATGATTAAAAAGAAAACTTCAAAACAAAATGTAATTATTGCTATTTTATGCATATTATTAATTATATCTATTGTTTTTGGATTTACATACTCTTATTATAATGGAAACTCAAATCTAGTTAAAGGAACAATTACCACAGCCAATTTATCTATAGAGTTACATGATGATACAGGTAAAACTAGTGAATTTTCAATTTCTGCCCCATTTGGTGAAGAATATTTAGTTCCTGGAAATAATTTAAATAATGTAGAATTAAATATATTCAATAAATCTACGCGTCCTACATATATGGTTGTTGTTTATACTTTAAGTGCTATAAAAGTTGATACAGGCGAAGATATTTCGGATCTTTTAAAAGATTCTCCAGCAATATCTTTCCAAGAAAATGCTATAAACAGAGATGTTTGGACCCCTATAATTTATGAATGTGAAAATTCAAATGCTATATATACTTGTTTGGTAGGAAATGAAATATTCCAAGGTAAAGGTGATAGTGAAGGAGTTTATATTAATGTTTTAAGTGAAAATTCTATTAAACTTCCAGGAAAAGAATGGGGAAATGTATTGCAAAATTGTAATGTAACTATATCTATTACAGCTTATGCTATGCAAGCTGAAGGATTTGACCCTGAAGATCCTTTCATTGTAGAGTTAACAAATGCTCAAAATAATAATGATGTAATTGGAGCAGCTCAAATAATTGCAACTAAAGTATTACAAGTTTGTCAGGTAGATGTTTAATAAAAATACACAGGTTTTACCTGTGTTTTTTTACTCTTTTGAACAATTCTCCTCCTGATTTAATATAACAAAAAACACGGAAATCCCGTGCTTTTCTAATTATTTTTCAGTCTTTTTATTTTTAAAAGAATTTCTTATAGATTCATATTCTAAATCATCTATTCCTATAATTTTAACTAATGATTTTGAAACGTCTTTTGATAACATGTGAAACAAACCATTGCTAACAAATGAATAATAATCTTGTTCTCCAACAATTATATGATCTTCCACATTTATTCCTAGCATATAACAAACACTAACCAATCTTTTAGTAGCAATTAAATCTGCTCTTGTTGGATATATGCTTGATCCTGTATGAACATGCATTATAACTATAGACGATATGCCCTCTGCTGAAACACTTTCAGTAAAATATGACAAATCTACACTTACTGATGAAGCATTTCCTCCATTGACTGTTAATGTTTTTACTAAACGTTTTTTAGCATCTAAACAAAATACATAAAATTCTTCTACTTTTTTAATATTAGCTATACTTCTAAAATAATTTATACAGCTACTAACATTATTTAAAACAACTCTTCCTACATGTTTTGACGATGAATATTTTATAAATATTTCAGGAAGTAATGATAAAAATAATGCTGTTTCATGCCCTACTCCATCGCATTTTAACAATTGATCATATCCTGCATCTAAAACTCCACCTAACGAACCAAAGCGAGCTATTAATTCATGAGCTAAGGGGTTAACATCTTTATATGGAATTGTATAAGTTAGTAGTAATTCTAAAATTTCATGATATGGCATTGTTTCCAGGCTTTTACTTGCTCTATTTTTTAATCTTTGCCTATGTCCTTTATGCAAACTTCCTTTATTTTCAACCATATTAACCCTTTCTTTTGTTTTACTCCTCTTCTAAATTTTCATCATTAGAAGTATTTATATCTTCCTCGTTTTCCAAATCTTCATCTTCTTGCCTTTCTACAATAGATACGCCTACTATTTTACAGCCTGCAGTATTCATTAATTTTACTCCAAGGGCTGTTCTTCCTACTTCATTAATTTGATCTGCATGAGTTCTAATTACAATTCCGCTAGAAGTAATAGCTATTATATCTTCTTTTTCGTCAATAGGTTTAATTGCTATAATCTCCCCTGTTTTATCATTAAATCTTCCAGCTTTAGTTCCTTTACCTCTACGAGATTGCAATCTATAGTCTTCTATTTTTGTTCGTTTTGCATATCCAAATTCTGTTACCGTTAAAATATCTTTTTCAGGATTTAAAACTATCATATCTATAATTTTTTCTCCTTTATCAATCTTCATTCCTTTAACGCCTCTAGAATTTCTTCCCATTGTTCTAACATCATTTTCACTAAATCTTACACATTTACCATTATTTGAAGCTATAAGCAATTCATCTTTACCTGTTGTAGCTTGAACACTTACTAATTGGTCGCCTTCTTCTAACTTAATAGCAATTTTACCATTTTTACGCAATGATTCAAACTCTTTCATATTAGTCTTTTTAATAAATCCTTGTTGTGTAGCCATAAATAATGTATTTTTATCATTTGCATTATTTAAAATAGCTGTAATTTTTTCTTCAGCTTGCAATGGCAACAAGTTTATAATTGCCCTTCCTTTAGATGTTTTTGTTGCTTCTGGAATAGAATATGCTTTCATTCCATAAACTTTTCCAAGATTTGTAAAGAACATTAAATCGTCATGACTGTTACAACTAATCATATCCACAATCACATCTTCATCTTTAGCTTTATGTCCAATAACTCCTTTTCCTCCACGATGTTGAGACTTATATTCGTTTGCTGGTAAACGCTTTATATAGCCTTCATCAGTTAATGATATGATAACTTCATGTTTAGCTATTAAATCTCCAATATCTATATCATCATAATCTAAGCTTATTTCACTTTTTCTTGGAGTTGCATATTTATCTTTAATTTGCAATATTTCCTCACGAATAATATCTAAAATTCGTTTAGGTGAAGCTAGTATATCTGTAAGATTTTTAATTATAGCACATAATTCTTCAAGTTCTAAATTTAATTTTTCTACCTCTAATCCTGTTAATCTAGATAATTTCATTTCCAAAATGGCATTTGATTGTTTTTCACTTAAATCAAATTTTTCTTGAAGTTTTTCCATAGCATCTGTTTTATCTTTTGAATTTTTAATGATTTTAATCACTTCATCAATATTTCTAACTGCAATCACTAATCCTTCAACAATATGTTCTCTCTCTTTAGCTTTTTCAAGATCATATTGAGTACGTCTAGTTATAACTTCTTGTTGGAAAGATAAATATTCTTCCAAAATCTGTTTTAAATTTAATAATTTAGGCTTGCCATGAGATAAACATAATAAAATTATTCCATTAGAAACTTGTAGTTGAGACATTTTATATAATTGATTTAAAACAATTTGTGCATTAGCATCTTTTTTTATTTCAATTACTATTCTAAGACCTTCTTTATCTGACTCATCTCTAATATCACTTATTCCATCAATTCTTTTATCTTTAACTAAATCTGCTATTTGCATAATAAGTCTAGCTTTATTCACCTGATAAGGAATTTCTTTTACAACTATTCTATAATGTTTGCCATCTCCATAAGTTTCAATTTCTGCCTTAGAACGTATAATTATTCCACCTTTTCCTGTTCTATAAGCCTCTCGAATAGCATTTTGACCTAATACCTGCCCACCTGTAGGGAAATCAGGAGCTGGAATAATTTGCATAAGTTCATCAATTGTTATTTCAGCATTATCTATCAAAGCTACCACACCATCAATAACTTCTCCTAAATTGTGTGGCGGAATATTTGTAGCCATACCTACTGCAATTCCATCACTACCATTAACTAATAGGTTTGGAAATCTACTAGGTAACACAACAGGTTGCATACGAGTGTTATCAAAATTTGGATAAAAATCAACTGTATCTTTATCAATATCTCTTAATAATTCATTAGCTATTTTACTAAGTCTAGCTTCAGTATATCTATAAGCTGCTGGCTTATCTCCATCAACAGAACCAAAATTTCCATGTCCGTCTACTAAAGGTTCATTAATTGAAAAATTTTGAGCTAAACGAGTTAATGCATCATATACAGAACTATCACCATGAGGGTGATAACGTCCTAATACATCTCCTACAATTTTAGCACATTTCCTAAATGGTTTATCACTCCATAAACCTTCTTCACTCATTGCATATAAAATTCGCCTATGCACAGGTTTCATTCCATCTCGAACATCTGGAATAGCTCTGGATACATTTACTGCCATAGCATATTGCATAAATGAATCTTGCATTTCATGCTCAAGATTTCTCTCTAAATACCTTGTGTTATCTATTTTTTCAAATGTTTCACTCTTTTTCATAATCTATTCCTTATATATCTAGATTTTTAACAAATTCTGCATTCTTATCAATAAATTCACGTCTTAATTCTGGACGTTCACCCATCAATACATCAAAGATTTCATTTGCTTGAATTGCATCGTCCATTTTAACCTGTAATAATGTTCTATGCTCTGGATCCATTGTTGTTTCCCACAACTGTTCTGGGTCCATTTCTCCAAGACCTTTATATCTTTGTACATCTGCACCTTTATCACCATTTAATTCTAAATCTTTATTTAACTCTTCATCGCTATAACAATATGTTTCTTTTTTGCCTCGTTGAACTTTATATAAAGGTGGTTGAGCAATATATACATGCCCTTGCTCTATTAATGGTCTCATAAATCTAAAAAAGAATGTTAATAATAATATTCTAATATGGCTTCCGTCTACATCTGCATCTGTCATACATATAATTTTATCATATCTCAATTTTGACAAATCGCACTCTGAGCCAATTCCACAACCAAAGGCTGTGATCATACTTTGAATTTCTGCATTTTCTAAAGCTTTAGCTTCTCTAACTTTTTCCACATTAAGAATTTTCCCTCTTAATGGTAAAATTGCTTGAAAACGTCTATCACGGCCTTGCTTTGCACTACCTCCTGCAGAATCTCCCTCAACTATAAATATCTCACATACTGATGGATCTTTTTCACTACAATCAGCAAGCTTTCCAGGTAAAGCTGTGCTTTCAAGCACAGATTTTCGTCTTGTAGCCTCTCTAGCATTTCTCGCTGCCTCTCTAGCTTTTTGACTTAACAAACATTTATTAATCAATTCTTTTGCATTCTTAGGGTGTTCTTCCATATATATTTCAAAAGCTTCTGTAACAGCCTTTGTAGTATAAGTTCTAATTTCATCATTACCAAGCTTAGTTTTTGTTTGCCCTTCAAATTGAGGTTCTTCTACTTTTACACTAACTACAGCCACCAATCCTTCACGAGTATCTTCTCCACTCATCTTTTGATTATCTTTTATCATTTTATTATTGATAGCATAATCATTTATAACTTTAGCTAAAGCTGTTTTAAATCCTTCTAAATGTTTTCCACCTTCTTCTGTACAAATATTGTTTGCATAAGTGTGAATATTTTCAGAATAAGTATCTGTATATTGAAAACTTACTTCTATTTCACATTGAGCTGGAACCATTTCTCCATTTTCATTTTTACGCTTATAACTATAAACTTTTTCTACATAAATAGGTTTTTCAAATATTGTTTCTTTACTATTTGTAAGTTCTTGAACAAACTCTTGAATTCCGCCCTCAAATATAAATTCATTTTGCTGTTCTTGCCCTTCTCTTAAATCTTCAAGTTTGATTTTTAAACCTTTATTTAAAAAAGCCAATTCACGCAAACGAACTTTAAGCACATCATAATTAAATATAATAGAATCAAAAATTTGATCATCTGGCATAAAAGTTATACATGTTCCTGTTTTTTCAATCTTCCCAACCACTTCTAATCTGCCAGTAGGAACTCCTCTATGATATTCTTGATGAAAATGCTCTCCTTTTTGAAAAATATCTACCAATAATGTGCTAGACAAAGCATTAACCACTGATAATCCAACCCCATGTAATCCTCCAGAGATTTTATATCCTCCGCCACCAAACTTTCCGCCAGCGTGAAGTTTTGTTAATACCAATTCAGCAGCACTAATACCCTCTTTTGCATGTATACCTGTAGGAATTCCACGTCCATTATCCATAACTTGTACAGATCCATCTTGCAATATTTTAACACTAATTTCTGTACAATATCCAGCCAAAGCTTCATCTACACTATTATCCACAATTTCAGTAACTAAATGATGTAGCCCTCTCTCGTCAGTAGAACCAATATACATTCCTGGGCGTTTTCTTACCGGCTCTAATCCTTCTAATACTTGAATATCATTTTCGTCATATTTAGTAACTTTTATAATTTCTTCTGCCATAATTTTCTCCTAAAAAATAAAAACACTTTTCATCAAATTTATTTGCTTATATAATAATATATTATACCATATTTATTAATATATTAAAAGTAAAATTACTAAAAAAATTTTAAAAAATCCACAAAATGTGCAGATTTTGTGGAAATCTTAATTATTAAAATTTATAAAAATTTTATTCTTTATGCCATGCTTTCACTAATTGCATAAAGCTCTTCCATTTCTTTATTTATATCAAGGCGTGGATATAGATTATCCCCTTTATTTGTAACTGTATCATTTTTAATAAATCCAAAACTATTATATTCTTCAATTAAATTAGGTATTTTTTGCCCAAAACGTTCAAACACAGTTTTAGGTTTATCAGTTAAGAAAGGCATTAAAAGAGTAGTTCCAATTATAATAGCTTCACTTAATACGCAAAGCAAATCATTTAATCTTGTAATGTTTCCCTCCTTAAAAAGCGTCCAAGGCTCATTCTCATCAATATATTTGTTTCCCTTATCAAATATATCAAACACTGTATTTAAAGCGCCTGAGACATTATATTTTGCCATTTCTTCAATAACTTTATTTCTTTTGTTTATTACAAACTGTTCAAACTCAACATCTTTATCTGTTAAATTTTTAGCTTTTCCAATTTTTCCACCTAAATATTTCCCAATCATACCTAATGTACGAGAAACAAGATTACCATATTGATTAGCTAAAGCATTATTACAAGTATTTAAAAACAATTCTTGAGTATAATTTCCATCTTGACCAAAATTAATTTCTTTTTGAATAAACAATCTTACACTATCAAGCCCATAACGTTCAATTAAAATTCGTGGATCATTAATATCTTTTAATCCACTAGACTTGCTTTTACTTAATTTATCTCCACCAAATAATAACCAACCATGTCCATAAACCTTTTTAGGTAATGGTAAATCAAGTGCCATTAATATTGCTGGCCAAATAATTGCATGGAAACGAACTATTTCTTTACCTACCACATGAATATCTGCAGGCCAAAATTTATTAAACATGCTTTCATCTTCGCTAAATGCCCCTAACCCTGTTATATAGTTTGGTAAAGCATCTATCCATACATATATAGTGTGTTTTGGGTCAAAGTCAACAGGAATTCCCCATTTTACACTTGTACGACTAACACATAAATCTTGAAGTCCTGGTTTTATAAAATTATTAATCATTTCATTTACACGGCTACGAGGCTCTAAAAAATCTGTATTTTCTAGTAAATCTTTAATTTTATCTTGATACTTACTTAATTTGAAAAAATATGCCTCTTCTTCCATTTCATGAACTTCTCTTCCACAATCTGGGCATTTACCATCTACTAATTGCTCATTTGTCCAAAAAGATTCACATGGAGTACAATACATTCCCTTATAAACACTTTTATAAATTTCACCTTTATCGTATAATTTCCTAAAAATTTTTTGAACTGCCTTTTCATGATATGTATCAGTTGTACGAATAAATTTATCGTAAGAAATATCTAACAAACTCCATAAAGATTTTGAATCACTTATTATTTCATTAAGATATTCCATTTCAGATTTTCCACTAGACAATGCTTTTGTTGCAATTTTTTGACCATGCTCATCTGTGCCTGTCATGTAAAAAACCTCTTTCCCCATCATTCTATTCCATCTAGCAATACCATCACAAATAATAGTAGTATAACAATTCCCTAATGTAAATTTATTGCTAGGATAATATATAGGCGTTGTTATATAAAATGTGTTTTTCATAATTTTTACTCCTTAATTTTTAATATTCTTGCACTAAATTAATTGGTCCATCTAGCTGAGTATATATTTGCATAGTTTCTGCAAACTTGCCCATTTTAGTTGGAATTCCATATTGAGTAATTAATTCTTGTTGAAGAGCATTATATAACTCAATTGCTGTTTGTTTATCTGCACTAAGTGTAAAATCAGGTCTTGCTCCTCCACCACCTTTTCTATCACATAAAGTAAAATTTGATACTAACAAAATTTCTCCATTTACTTGAGAAATATTAAAATTTAATTTATCATTCTCATCTTTAAACAATCTAACAGTAGCAATTCTTCTTGCCACTTTTTTCATATTTTCAATATTATCTCCTTTAGTCACACCTACAAACACATTATAGCCTTTTCCAATTTCACTCACCAACTGATTATCAACTTCTAATCTCGAACTTTTTACCCTTTGAATTACTATTCTCATAATTTTCCTTTTTACTTTGCAAAATTACCCTCTTGCAATTTTATTAACTAATTGCATATCTACTTTTCCAGCATAATTAGCTTTAAAATATTTCATAATACCAGGCATTGTTTTATCTTCTAATCCATTTATAATTTGCCTTATTTCATCTTCACTCATCATTTGAGGTAAATATTTCTCCAATATAGCTTTTTGAGAATTAATTTCTTCCACTTGTGTTAAATTACCAACTTTAGAATAATTTTCAGTTTCTTCGCTTAATTCTTTAATTGTTTTTTGTAAAATTGCCACCATATCAGCATCTGTTAATTCTTGCCCCATTTTCCTTTTTTCAATGTTTTGTAACATATATTTATTTATTACTACTCCATAAATAGTTCTAGCAATAGAGTTTTTATCCTTTATCGCTTGCACATTATCCTTTTTAATTTGATCTATAATCATAATTTCTCCTTTTATTTTTTACTTTTTTAAAAAGCGTTATCTATATAATTATCTTGAATAGGGATAAGTTCTTCATTGCCTATTTCCACATTATGCACAGGAGCCTCACTTAAATGGTTAGCTTTAGGCTCTTCAAATCGAGTAAATTCTTTATACCATTTTAATGAAATCGTTCCCAAAGACCCATTACGATGTTTTGCAATAATTAATTTGCAGTTTTCGCCATCATCTGTACTTTCAACCATATTGTCATCTTCCTCACTAAGCTCAACATTAACTTCGTTTACACGATCAATAAACATAACTATATCTGCATCTTGTTCTATTGCTCCTGATTCACGCAAATCACTAAGTTGAGGTTTATGGTCATTACGCTTTTCAATATCACGAGATAGCTGAGATAGCACTATAATTGGAACCTCTAATTCACGAGCTACAATTTTTAAATTTCTAGTTAAATCTGCCACCTCTTGCTGACGATTTGCCTCTCTCTTTGAGCCTACACTATCAGCCTTCATAAGTTGCAAATAGTCGATCATTACAAGGTCAAGCCCTTTTTCAGCCTTTAATCGCCTACATTTAGATAAAATTTGAGAAGGTGTTGTTAAAGAAGAGTCATCTACATATATTCCTGCATTAGATAATTCATCTTTTGTTTGCATAACAGTTTCCCAAACTTTTGCATTTGTAGTTCCTGAAGTTGCATCGTCCATTGTAATATTTCCCACACTACACATAGTTCTTTGAGCTATTTGACTAAGAGGCATTTCTAATGAAAATACTGCAACTACTGCTCCGCCATAAAGAGCTGCATTGCTACATATATTTAAAGCTAAAGAGGTTTTACCTATACCTGGGCGGGCTGCCAACAAAATTAAATCTCCCTTATGGAATCCTTTTGTATAATTATCTAAGGTTGGGAAGCCTGTTTTAATTCCTCTAAAAGCATTTTTATCAATAGACAATTTTTCCATTCTATCAATAACCTGATTTACACCCTCATTAATTTGGACAAGTTCTGACATATCTTTCGATTTAGATAAATCAAATATTTGCTTTTCTAAATACTGTAAAGCTTCTTTTGAATTACTATTATCAAAACAATAATTAATTCCTTCTTGACATAGTTCTATAAGTCTTCTTAATACAGCATCATTTTGAATGATTTGCATATAATTTTTATAATTTGAAGCACTTGGAACAGCATTAGTTAAATCTGCCACATATTCTATTCCTCCAACATCGTCCAACTCGCCATTGCTGTCTAAAGTTTTACTAACTGTAACATAATCTACGCCTTTATTTCCAATGTAATTATCATACATCGCTTGGAAAATTTTTTGATGTCCTGTAGAATAAAAATCGCTTGCTTTCATTTTTGCAAAACATTCACTTTGAGCCTTAACATTTAAAAATAAACAACCTAACAGAGACTGTTCAACCTCTAAATTATGAGGTAAAATTCTAGGTGATTTATCCATATACCCTCCCTATTTAAACACATCTTCATCTTTGTGTAGCAATTTATTTAAGGTTTCTTTTTTCATTTGCCTTTTAGAATAAATATATTCTTCTATACATATAGCCAAAATCATAAACAATACAAAAATAATTATTGTTAAAAATCTATTTAATCCTTGCAAAAAATAGCCTAACACAATTAATAATGGTAAACAACAAAGAATTGTTATGCCTATTCTTTTTATACTATCTTTTAATATATAATTTTGCTGACGTCTATCCATTATCCACCACTGTTGGTTTATGACTTTTTGCCCTTAACTGATGATCTAATATTGCCTTTCTAATTCTAATACTTTTAGGTGTAACTTCTACATATTCATCATCTGCAATAAACTCTAATGCTGACTCTAAAGTCATATCCTGTATAGGTATTAATCTTAAAGCTTCATCACTAGCAGAAGTTCGCATATTTGTAAGTTGCTTTTTCTTGCATACATTTACCACAATATCTTCTCCTTTAGGATTTATACCCACAACCATACCCATATAAACAGGATCTCCAGGACGTATAAGTAATCTACCTCTACTTTGAGCATTAAATAAGCCATAAGTAATAGCTTCACCTGTTTCATATGCAATTAACGAGCCAAAAGTTCTACTCTCAATAGTTCCTTTATATGGCTGATATTCATAAAATACAGAACTCATAACTCCTTCACCACGAGTATTTGTAAGCATTTGAGATTTGTATCCAAACAAGCCTCTTGAAGGTATTAAAAATTCTAATCTCATTCTAGTTCCAATAGGACGCATTTCCACAAGTTCACCTTTCCTATTGCCTAGCCCTGTCATAATAACTCCCACGCAATCTTCTGGAACATCTAAAATAACTTTATCAATAGGTTCACATTTTACACCATTAATCTCTTTAAATAATACATGAGGTCTACTCACTTGAAACTCATATCCATCACGCCTCATATTTTCAATTAATATACTTAAGTGCATTTCACCTCTGCCACGAACTTTAAATGACTCTGCACTATCTCCATCACTAACTTGTAAAGACAAATCTTTCATTGCCTCTTTATATAATCTGTCTCGTAAATGACGACTTGTTACAAATTTACCTTCCTTTCCTGCAAATGGACTATCATTTACCATAAATGTCATTTCTACACTTGGTTCACTTATCTTAACAAATGGTATAGCATCTAATTCTGCAGATTCACTAATAGTATCTCCAATAGTTATATCGTTAATCCCTGCTATTAAAACAATATCTCCAGCAACACCTTCAGCTATTATATCTTTTTTCAATCCATCAAAATTAAAAATATTTACTACTTTCCCAGAATAAGATTTTTCAGGCGAAAAATAATTTTTAATATACACTGTTTGATTAACTTTTACTTTTCCATTTTCAATCTTACCAACAGCTAACTTGCCTAAATAATCATTATGTTCTACAGAAGACACCAACATTTGAAAAGGTTTATTTTCATCTCCCTTTGGAGGATCAATATGCGAAATAATAGCATCAAATAATGGATTTAAATTGTCATTAGGTTTTGTATAATCAGTTGTACAAACTCCATTTCTTGCAGAGCAAAATAAAATTGGGCTATCTAATTGCTCATCATTTGCATTTAAATCAAATAACAATTCTAATATTTCATCTGGAACCTCTTGCAATCTGGCATCTGGTCTATCTATTTTATTTATCACTATTATTATCTTAAGATTTAATTCCAAGGCTTTTTCTAGCACAAATCTAGTTTGAGGCATTGGCCCTTCATAAGCATCTACAACCAACAACACTCCATCAACCATTTTTAATACACGTTCCACTTCTCCACCAAAATCAGCATGCCCAGGAGTATCAACAATATTAATTTTTGTATCTTTATAAAATACTGAACAGTTTTTAGAAAGAATTGTAATGCCACGCTCTTTTTCCAAAGCGTTACTATCCATAACTCTATCTTGAACTTCTTGATTTTCTCTAAATACCCCACATTGAACAAGCATTGCGTTTACAAGAGATGTTTTGCCATGGTCAACGTGAGCAATAATTGCAATATTTCTAATGTTTTTCATAAATTTTCCTTCTTTCTTCTTATACTTTTATTTTAACACATTATCAACTAAATTTAAAGAGTTTTTAATAATTTTACATTAATTTTGTGTTAAAAACATAATTTTGGGATATATTCTTTAATATAAAAGTAAAAATTTTGCTTTAAAATAGGCTAAAATTTGCATTTTATAGTAAAATTAGTTGCTTTTATTAATTTTTTTTGCTAGACTTTTAATAGTTATAGCAAAGGCTATTACAAGAAAAGGAGATTTATTTATGAAAACAATGAACGCAGGCGATTTTTACAGAGCAGTTGCTGAAGAAACTGGGGTTTCTATTGCTCAAACTAAAGAAATCTTTACAGCTGGATTTGAAGTGTTGAAAGACGCTTTAAAAAGAGGCGACAAAGTTCAATTCATTGGCTTTGGTACTTTTGATGTAAAGAAAAAAGAGGGTGGCACTAAAATCAACCCATTCACAAAGCAAAAAATGACAATTAAAGCTTGTAAAGTTCCTACATTCAAAATGAGTGCAAGCTTAAAGACTTTATTGAAATAGTCTGTTATATTAAAATAAAAAGCAACTTTAGGTTGCTTTTTATTTTATTGAATTTTGTATATAGTTATACACATTAGACATGTCTTTACCAACTAAATTTATATAATAGCATCGCCCCTCATATTTTCCTTTATTTCCTCTTATTATATTAAATCCAGAATATTTAGGCTGAACCTCAATAATTAATTCATCAAAAAACATTCCTTCTGCCTCATTTGTTTGTTTATAAACAAATTTTAACCACATTCCCTTTTTTAATGCTTGAACAGTATGATTATGAATACTAACACCAAAGGCAGGCATAACTTGGCTATTATTCAGCATTTTATTTAATTCGATTAAAAAACTATCAAGCTGTTCTAGTTGAATTGTATTGTTATCAACTATTATTTCAACACTTGAAGGTGATTGTAAATATTCTAATATTGTTTTCTCTTCCATATTTCCCCCTAATATTAGGGTAGCACATAATATATAATTTATCAAATTTTTTATCATACTATCAAATTTTATTTTATCCAAATTAAAAATTTTAATCAAAAATTTTTATATTTTTTTATTGCAATAAATAAACCTTATTAAAATGTTTGAAAATTTTATAAATAATGTTTATAATAAAACTATGGCTAAACAGACCTACGATGAAATTACGCTCCGTGAACCAACTATTTTAGATGTCGAAAAGGTCATGGATATGCGTAAAGAATTTTTAAATACTCACTGCAAGTTCAATGGAACAAGCAACTTAAATATATATGATAATTATATTGATTGGCTAGCATACACTATAAATCAAACTCAACAATCAAGTTTTAATAACAATTCTAATTGTACAAAATTTTCTTATTTAGCAATTAGTAAAGAAAAAAATATTTTAATAGGAATGATTGAAATTATATTTTATTATGATTTAAATTTAATGCAAAAAAGAGCTCATATTATAGAATGTGTAAGACCAAGCAAAAGGCGTCAAGGATATGGCAAAATTTTGATAAAAAAGGCTATTGAAGAATGTATTTCTTATGGATTAAAAAAGTACAATCTAACCTATGAACGAAATAGTAAAGCTTCTAGAGAAACTATGAGCAAAATTATAGATTTTTAATATTTAATTTATTAATAAAATATTTTTAATAAAAATCAATAAAAAAACTGCAATAATTAATTATTGCAATTTTTCCATTTTTATTCTAGCCAACTTGAGTGAAGAGTTAATCCACTTCCTTCAGTACACATCTGTAATCTATTATTTTTAAACCATTCTGTATCTTTTAATAAGGTTGTATTATTACTGCAATACACACTTGTATCACTATCTTTTATAGCCATAACAACTATATTTCCATTAAAAGATGTAAACTCACCTTGCTTGTAATCAATACATAAAGTAGTAACATAAACTTGTGTTGTAAATTGTGAAACATTTATAATAAATTCTTTTGTAGGAAATTGATTTTCAGGTGTAGAAGTGTATTCACTACTTCCCGCACAACAACATACACAAACTATTTTAGGCTTCAACACTTCTAACATTTCCATTGTTGAAGAGGTTTTACTTCCATGATGCCCAGCTTTATATAATTCAACATAAAATCCTTCTTCAGCAAATACAGGGTTTCTACTAGTTTCGATTAAATATTCTTCACCCTTTTCTTCTAAATCTCCTGTAAAGATAAAATGTTTATCACCTTGATTTAACATCGCACATACTGAATAGTCATTTTCTGTACTCGCTTTTGCTGTATAATAATAACTATCTAATATTTGTAAAGTTATATCATTTTTATCATCTAATACAATTTCTCCATTAGGATAAGTTTGTTCATCTTCGATAATTTGTTGAACTGTTAAATGCTTTGCTTCACTATCTCGAGCTAATAATTCTTCAAGCTCACGATTGAAATTGTTATACATTTTAGATTCAGACTTACTAGCAGAAGCATAGCTTACAATATTGTTGTCATCATATTCACTTGAGGCTTTTTGATTTGTAGTAGAAAATGTTATTATATTTTTACATTCAAATAAATCAAATATACTTTGAATATTTGTGCTAGTTGCAAATCCTGCATAATGGTCTTCATGTGCATGAGTTACTATTACATATTCTAATATTCCATCTGTAACATATTCATTTAAATAGCTAGTTACAGTTGAAATACTATTAGATTTAGATCCACAATCTATTAAAATATCTATATTTTCTCCAACTTTTATATATGTACAATCTCCTGTATATTTATTTCCTAATTCTAAAAAATGAATTGACACAGCACCTTCTTGAGCAGGTTGTACACCATCTGCTATAGCTACAGTTTTATCCTCTTCTGACAAAGAATAATACACATCACTTGTTTCAACTAATTCTTCATTGTATGGAAGTGTAATATATGCAACTCCTCCAATGCCAACAACTCCTCCAACAATAAACATTACAATGGATAAAAATATTATTAACGATTTACTCTTCATATTTCCTCCTAAACATTTCCTTCTACACTATCACCATCTACATTTATATCAGGCTCTTTTCCCTCTACAAAAGTAATAAGGCGTATTCTTTGCACTGTGAAAATTTTTCCATATTTTATATCATTCACTTTGTATATTATGTAATAAGTTCCTACTTCGTCAGCTGTAAAACTTCCATCTTCATTTGTTTTTAAATCTGTTTCAATATATACTTTGTCTGAAACATCTCTTCCAAATGATACTACTTCAACTCCCTCGTCTATATAACTATTTTCACTATTAATCTCTTCACCTTCTGCCCTAAGAGTTAAAGTAATTTCTTCCTTGCCAATAATTGTAAAGTGATCATCTTTAGATACAATATAGCAAGCTCCAGCACCTATACCAGCACCTATAATTGTTACAAGTAAAATTATTAATATAGCCTTTACACCTAAACTAGATTTTTTCTTGCTAGAACGACTAGCTTTCCCTGATCTATTTTCAGGAGCGTCCCAGCCCCAATTAATTTTTGCTTTAGTTTTAACCTTTTTTGCTTCTTTAGACATAATATATCTCCTATTCCTAATATAATATTAACATATATTTTTTTATTTTTACTAATAAATTTCATAAAAAATAAATATTTAAAAATTAATTATTAATAATCAATAAAATAAATTAAAAATTAAAATTTAATTTTATAATTTATTTAATTTAAATATTTTTTAAATAAATTATTTTATTTTTCAACAATTTAATTTATTTTTATTTAAAATTTTATTTTAAAATATTATTAAAATAATGATAAAATAAACTATAAAATATTTAGGAGATTTTATGAATAAAATTGTAATTAGCACAGAAAGCACAGCTGACTTGCCTGACAATATAAAAGAAAAATATAATATAAAAATGTTAGACATGCATTTTGAAATAAATCAAGTTGAATATTCCAACAATGCTATTTCTAGCAAAGAATTTTATTCAGCTATGCGAAATGACGCTATCATTCATACAAGTCAAGTTAATCAATATGAAGCTAAAGAATTTTTTGAAGATTTACTAAATCAAGGTTATGATGTTGTTCACATAGGTTTTAGTAAAAATCTTAGTGGAACATATAATAGCTGCAATATGGCAATAAACGAACTAAATAAAAAGTATGGTGAAAGAATAATTTTAGTAGATAGCCTTGGGGGCTGTTCTGGACAAGGACTACTTGCAATTTTAACTTGTGATTTCAATAATGGAAATAAGACATTAAAAGAAGTAGCAGAATATGCTTCAAATATTTGTTTAAACATTTCTTATTTATTTATAGTTGACAATCTCAAATATTTAGCAAGAACAGGCAGAATTAATAAAATTGTAGCTAAACTTGGTTCTATATTACAAATAAAACCCATTTTACATGCAGATAATGAAGGAAAATTAAATAGTATTCAAAAAGTTATTAGCAGAAAAAAAGCTTTACAAGTTTTATCTCATAAAGTTGTACAAACTAAAAACAATTTATCAAATATAATATTTGTATCTCATGCTGATTGTGAAAATGATGCATTGTTAGTTGCAAATAATATTGAACAAAACTTACATATTAAGCCAATTATTACAAATATTTGTAATGTTATGGGAGCTCATTGTGGACCTGGAACAGTAGCAGTATTTTTCACCTCAAATAAAAGACAATAGTCTTTTATAAATCATCTGCATCTTGTACAGGCTTCTCTTCTGCATTTTTTAAATTGCCTGTATAAGAACCATTAACATCAAATTTACTTATAAAATATTTTTTTATTTTTTTTCTCATATTAATAATTTGCTTAAATTTAATTAAAATATTTATATTTATAATAAATTTGTCGCTTGATTTTTAACTATATTTATAATATAATATAAATATGATTAAGCAAAATTACACAATATTAGCTATTGAAAGCTCATGTGATGAAACAAGTTGTGCGATAGTGGTAGATGGTCGCACTGTTTTATCTAATATTGTTTCAAGTCAAATAGATATTCACACTCTTTTTGGTGGAGTTGTACCAGAAGTGGCTTCACGCAATCATATTATGGCTATTGACAATGTAGTAAAAGAAGCTTTAAAACTAGCAAATAAAACTATAAATGATATTGACGCCATTGCTGTTACCTATGGAGCCGGTTTGGTGGGAAGTTTGCTTGTTGGTATTAGTTATGCAAAAGCTTTATCTTTTGCTAGTGGCAAACCTTTAATAGCTGTTAACCATATAAATGGCCATATTGCTTCAAATTATATAACATTTAAAAATCTGCAACCTCCTTTTATTTGTTTGTTAGTAAGTGGAGGTCATACCGCCATAATTAAGGTGGAGCAATATAATCAACACACAGTTATAGGCAACACTTTAGATGATGCAGCTGGAGAAAGCTTTGATAAGGTAGCACGTGTTTTAGGATTAGGTTATCCTGGCGGACCTCAAGTTTCTAAATGTGCTGAACAGGGAAAAGATTGTATAACTTTTGTAAAAAATAAAGATAATCTTGGCTATAATTTTAGTTTTAGCGGGAAAAAGACAGCTGTAATTAATTATATAAATTCTTTAAAACAAAAGAATTTGCCTATTCCCACAAATGATATATGTGCAAGTTTTCAATCCTGTGTAGTAAAAGAATTAGTAGAAAAAACAATAAAAGCAACATTAAATAGCAATCTTAATAAAATTGTTGTAGCTGGAGGAGTTTCTGCAAATAAATTATTAAGAGAAGAATTAAAAAATCAATGTGCTAAAAATAATATTGAATGTTATTTCCCTGAATTGCAATATTGCACAGACAATGCTGCAATGATTGGTAGTGCTGCATATTTTGACGTATTATTAGGCAAGCCATTTGCCAATAACACTTTAGCTCCTCAAGCCAATTTAGAATTATAAATATAAAAAATTATTAGTTAATCAATTTTGAAATTAGTATAAAAATGAAGTGAACCCCAAAAGTTAGACACTTAAGGAGGTTCACTTCAAATTTTATTTTTGTTTTTATTTTTTATCATCGTAATTTGAAATTTTTGTAATCATTATTTTATATATGAATATTTGGCAAAAATGTTACAGTTTAATAATAATTTTATAGTTTAACAATAAAAATTTTTTATATAATTATTTTTTGCTAAATTTTGGGAACTTGCTAATAGTTAAACGTTTGTTTCGCTAATGGTTTGCCCTGTTGTGTTTTTATTTGATTTAACAAAGAATATTGTAGAAAGAATTGCGAATGTGATAAGGGCCACTTCAATTGCTCCAAATACTGACGCAAACACAACTGCCCCAGTGCAGGTCATATCAATATCTACTCCATTCAAATCGACTTTGATGCTAAAAGCGTTTACATTGAATACAGGCATACCTTCACCTTCTCCTGCCCATAAAGCATTCCATTCGTCTTTATCTGCTTTTAAAGCTTCAACTTGCGTTTCATATTCTTCTTCCGTCATAGTGACAGGTATCATAATAAATTGATTTCCATTACGAATTATCCAAACCTCTATCGGTTCTCCACCATTTTCTGAAATCATTGTTTGTTCCATCTTTCTATCATTTTTAATTTTAATGGTCATATTCATCTCAGAACCTGCCTCTTGCCCTAATATCTCAGATTCTTCTTCCGTAACTATATGGCTCCACGAGTAAGTCATACCATAACTGACTGGACGAGCAAGCATAACTATGTAGAACACGAGCCCTACTACTGCTAGTGACAAAAATACTATCATCACTGACATTTTTGATAAAAACTTTTTCATATATCCTCCCTTCGTTTTCATTATCTTAACAATAACATAATTTCACAAAATATGTCAAATTAATTTGCATAAAAACAAAAATATAATTTTGGAGTGCACCCAAAAGTTAAGGTGTTTTATTTTTTATAAAAATATAAAATAAATTTTTCTACAGTTGTTTATTTTTAATCAACATCTAAATTTTCTCTTTTGAATAAGTCATCATTAAAAAATTCTTGAATAGTAATATTGAAACCATCGCAAATTTGAATGATTGTATCCAATTTTACAGTTTTATATCTTTCATTTATTATAGAACGCAATGTTTCTTCTGGCATTGCTATTTTTTTACACAATCCATATTGCGTAAGATTGTTTTTAACTAGTAAATTTGAAATTCTTAATGCTACTGCTTTTTGAGTTTTCATAATATCTTCCTTAAAATTTGATTTTCAATAAACCAGCAAGTATTTCAGCCATATTTGCCAATTTATTTACAGCCATTCCTAGTTCATTACAAAAAATATAAATCCTTTTTGTAATTACATTTTCTAATTTTACTGTCATAAAATAAAAATTTATAACTATTTATAAGATATTAATCAAAATTTAAATTTTCAAGTTTAAAAATATCATCACTAAAAAATTCTTCTAATGTCATATTAAATGCACTAACAACTTTGCAAATTGTTGAAAATTTAACATCTTTATTTACTTCGTTAAAAATATACCTAAGTGCAGAGTGAGTTAAACCACTTTCTTTTTCTAATTTATATTTAGACATATTGTTTTTAATCAATAAATCACTTATTCTTAAGGCAAACGCTTTATTTAACGTCATAATCATAACTCCTATATCTACTAGATGTAGTTTATCAATTAATGTTATTTATATAAGTGAAGTAAACTTCATCTATTGTTTGACATTATAATCAAAAATATATTAAAATACAAATGAAATATTGCACTTATGTAAGAGGTGTTATGTATAAAGTTTGTTGTTTTATAGGTCATAGAAATGTTGAATTAGAATATGGTAAAGTTAAAAAATTAAAAAAATACTGCAAACTAGAATTTTAGTCACCAATTTTTCAAGCAAGTAAAAAGGATAGCAAAAGAAAATTGCTATCCCATTATTTTAATAGGTTAAAATCTTTAACCTAATTTTTTATTTCATTTTTAAACTGGTTGCATTTAAATTTATATTCTTGTGCTAGTTGAAGAGCTTGTGAATTTTCTCCAATACCCATAAGCCTTGCAATTTCAAAATATAATTCTCTATCTTTTATTGGGGTTAATTTTGTATGAGTAGAACTATCGCTATATTTTTCCACTTTAAAATTAACATCAGCCATAGATACTAATTGAGGAAGATGCGAAATAGTAATCACCTGCTTATATCTTGATAATCTTGCCAAACATTCTGCAACTACACTTGCCATTTTACCACTTAAACCTGTATCTATTTCATCAAATATTAATGTGGAAATTTCATCTAAATCCGCCACCACTATTTTATAAGCTAACATAAATCTACTAAGCTCTCCACCTGAAGCAACTTTAGCTAAAGGTTTACACTCAAAACCTATGTTTGCTGAAAACATAAATTCAACAAAATCTTGACCTTTTTTAGTATATTGTTCTTGTCGTTTAGTAATTTTAATCTCAACACTAGCGTTAGGCATTCCAAGAATAGCTATTTCATTTTGAATTTTACTAGCAAAATCAACAGCATTCTTTTTCCTTATATTTGTAATTTTATTTTGTTCTTGATAAATATTTTCTAATAATTCTTCCTGTTTTTGAATTAATTGTTTGTGTAAACTTTCACTATTAATTAGATTATTCAATTTAATTTTTATATTCCTATAATATTCTTCTAATTTAGTATAATCTCCACCATATTTTCTAAACAAATCTTTTATATAATCTGCCCTTTCATCTAATTGCTGTAATTTATCTGCATCAAAATTGCAATTCGATAAATAATCATTTATAGTTTTAGTAATATCATCTAATTCTACAGCTACACTATCCAATCTTGACGCTAAATTTATATACTTTTCTCCATATTCTTGCAAATATGAAATTTGCCTATCTGCTTCTGCTACCAAATCATTAGCAGGAGTTATATATTGATTTTCAGCTAAAGCGTTGTAACTTTGCTGTAAATGTTCAGCTATTTTCTCATACGATTTCATTTCTTTTATTTGATTAACAACTTCTTCATACTCGCCATCTTTTATATCTGCATCTTCAATCTCTTTTATTTGATAAGTATATAAATCTATTAAATTTTGTTTTTGTTCTAAATTTCCCCCTAATCCATTTAGCTCTTCATTTATTTGCTGAAGTTGATTAATTAACATATTTAAATTATCTAAATACGGTTCTATTTCACCTTTAGAGAATAAATCTAAAATATCTAGCTGATATTCATTATCCATTAAAGCTTGATGTTCGTGTTGACCATGAATATCTATTAATTTGGAACTAACTTTTTTTAATATAGAGGTATTTACACTTTCATTATTTAATTTACATACAGTTTTTCCATTTTCATAATACTCTCTAGTTATTACAAGCTCATCATCAATTTTAATACCTGTTAATTCATTAATAAAAGATTTTACACCTAAATCAATATCAACAAAAAAGGCATCAACACGCATATTGTCGGTGCCTTCACGCAATAAAGTTTTGTCAAGACGATCACCAAATACAAAGCCCATAGCATTAAGCATTATGCTTTTACCAGAGCCAGTTTCACCACTTATAACGTTTAATTTATCATCAAATGTTATATCTAAACTATCAATTAATGCAACATTTTTTATTTTTAAATTAACTAACATATTGTTATGTCCTTTGTATTATATAGTGTTTGCTGTATTAACAGTTTTTGAAACCCCTTGTAAATAAATTCCTTTACTAAACCCACCTTGTTTCTCAAGCTTTTGTTGTCTTATTTTTTCCACTTCTTTCAAGCTTAGTTTATTTGCCTCAACCAAATCTTTTAATCCGTTAAAAAGTTCTTTTAATTGGTCTTTTATCACTTCATTATTATGAAGTTCAAGTAATTCATTATATTTTTCTAATAAATTCATTCTAGTTAATTGCATTTTTAATTTGCTTGGCAACATCTTTTTATACCATGTTAAAGGCTGTTGTTCATCAAAACTAGTTAACTCTTTCTCTGAACCTTTATTATATTTCATTAAAGCATAAAGAATGTCAAACATATCTGCATAACAAATCTTTACTTTTTCTTTGTTTTCATATTTTTCACTTGATTTAAATTCTTGCAAAAACAATGAATACAATGCATATTTGTATTTATCACCTTTTAATTTTATGGCATCTACTTGATAGCCTTTTTGTTCTAATAAATTAGAAACATTATCTCGAATCAATTTATTAAATTTATTCATTACCCCATCTTCTCTCTTATTAATTTTTCTATTTCATCAGCCAATTCAGGATTGTTTTGTAAATAAGTTATTACATTATCCCTTCCTTGACCAATTTTATTTCCATTATAGCTAAACCAAGAACCACTTTTTTCAATTATATTAAATTCCATAGCCATATCTAATAAACAGCCTATTATAGAAATTCCCTCTCCATAAATAATATCAAATTCAGCTTGTTTAAATGGAGGAGCAACTTTATTTTTAACAACTTTTACACGAGTTCTACTTCCAACCATATCTTGCCCATTTTTCAAAGTCTCTACTTTTCTCACATCTAGTCTAACACTTGCATAGAATTTTAATGCTTTACCTCCTGGAGTTGTCTCAGGGGAGCCAAACATTACTCCAACTTTTTCACGCAATTGATTAATAAATATAACTAATGTATTGCTTTTAGATATTCCAGAAGTTAGTTTTCTTAAAGCTTGACTCATAAGTCTTGCTTGTAAACCTATAAAGCTTTCACCCATTTCTCCATCAATCTCAGCTTTTGGAGTTAAGGCTGCCACAGAATCTACAACTACAACATCAACCCCTCCACTACGAACCAACTGTTCTGTTATTTCCAAAGCCTGTTCTCCTGTATCAGGTTGAGATACATATAGATTATTTACATCTACCCCAAGTTTGCTAGCATAACTTGGATCAAGAGCATGTTCTGCATCTATAAAAGCTGCTATTCCACCCATTTTTTGAGCTTCTGCAATCACATGTAAAGCTACTGTAGTTTTACCTGAAGATTCTGGACCATATATTTCTACAATTCTACCTCTTGGAAGCCCTCCTACTCCTAAAGCATAATCAAGAGTTAAACAGCCTGTTGGGATCACTTCAATATCTTTTCTAGCTTCTTCATCCATTTTTATAATTGAACCTTTACCAAACTGTTTTTCTATTTGTAAAAGAACTTGATTTAAAATTTTCTCTCTTTCTTCTCTATCCATTTTATATCCTTTTATTTATTTTACTTTAAATTTTATAAAAAGTCAAACAATTTAATATTTACTTTGTGCTAATAACTTGTTTGTTCTTTACAAAATAGTTTACCCCAGAAATTACAGTTAATACAGTAGAAATTCCTATTAATACATAACAAACTATTTGATAAACTAATAATCCTGTTCCGCCAACATTTGTACATTGTTCGAAAAAAGCCAACAAAATACATAAAGGCATTGTCCAACATTGCACCATTGTTTTTGCTTTTCCCCAAATATCTGCAGCCAACACAATTCCCTTTGTGCTTGCAATTAATCTAAATGCATCAACTATTAATTCTCTACTCATAATGATAGTAACTACTATTACTCCCCAAGGATTAGGAATTGTTCCATCAATAGCAATCATAAATAATACACTAGCTACCAATAATTTGTCTGCAATAGGGTCTAAAAATTTACCAAAATCAGTAACCAAATTATATTTCCTTGCAATTGCACCATCTAAAAAATCAGTTATAGCTGCTAAAACAAACAATACTAAAGCTATAATTTTACCATAAGGAATTGCTTCTATCATGTAAAAAGCCATAACTAAAGGTATCATTATTACTCTTAAAATAGTTAATTTGTTAGGCAAATTCATCAAAATCGCCTCCTTTTATTAATTATATAATAACAAAGTATATCAAATTTTACAAACAATTTATTAACATTTTTAAAACAGTTGTGATAAAAATTCCAATTTAACTACATATTTTAACAATTTTAACTATGAATTAATTAAAATAATTGACAGATGTCTATTTTTTATTTATACTAGCTATAGTAAATAAAAAGGAGTAATTATGTCAAAAGTTGGTATAGTGGCAGATAATAGCTGTGGATTATCAGCTGAAGAAGCAAAAAAACTTGGTATTAGAATGATATATATTCCATTTTTTATAAATGGAGAAGAGTTTAGTGAAGATAAAAATTTAACTAGGGAATTATTTTATGAAAAACTAAATAGTTCAAGTACAGTTTCTACTTCCCAACCAAATCAAGTTAAATTACAAGAAGTTTGGGATGAGGAACTAAAAGAATATGATGAAATTATATATTTGCCACTATCTAGTGGATTAAGTTCAGCTTGTCAATCTGCTGAATTTGCAAGTCTGGAATATAATGGCAAAGTACAAGTAATTAATAATAAAAGAGTTTCAGTAACTTTAAAAGTTTCTATATATGAAGCTCTAGACCTTATAAAGCAAGGAAAATCTGCATTAGAAATTAAGCAAATTTTAGAAAATCAAGCTTTAGATGCTAGCATATATATTATGGTTCCAACTTTAAAATTTTTAAAAAAGGGCGGTCGTGTAACTGCAGCAGCTGCAGCTATAGGCCAACTACTTAGCATTAAACCTGTATTACAAATTCAAGGAGACAAATTAGATGCTTATGCAAAAGTGTTAACTGTAAAACAAGCAAAATCTAAAATGATTAATGCTATAAAAAAAGATATAGAAACTAGATTTAATAATATTCCTTCTAACAAAACAATAATGATATCTCTTGCTTATACATCTACAAATATAGATGAATTTAAAGAATTTAAAAATGAGGTTAAAAACGAATTTGAACCTCAATATCCTGTAGTATTCGATGACCCTTTACCTTTATGTATAGCATGCCATACTGGAACAGGAGCTTTAGCTTTAGCCTGTTGTGTGGCTGATAAAAACATAATAAAAGATTTTAACAAATAAAAATTATTATACTCAATTAAATATTATTTGTTTAATTAAGTTTTTATTTTTTATACAAAATAAAAAAACTACTATTTTTCAATAGTAGCTTTTTCATATATTTATTATTAATTTAAAATAACTTTATCACCTTTTGTTGCATTGAAGGTATTAGATCCTTCTTCAGTTACTGTTGCAACATCAGTTGCTGTTTGGTCTTGAGGAGCTGTTTTACATTCTTCAATTCCATAACCATTTGTACTTGTTAAAGTTGAGTCTTTTACTGTTACAGTAATAGCTTCTGCATATCCATAAGTTGAGTCTACAACAAGGGCGCTACCTGTTGAATATGCTCCACCCATATAATATCGAGGTTCACTATAACTTCCATTTGCTGTTAATTCACAACTTGTAAATGTAACATTTCCATCTTTAATATATACTGCTGTAGCTCCTGTGAATTCACAACTTTCAAAATTTACTGTATATTCTGCAGGAAGATATACTGCAATAGCGTTAGATCCTGTTGAAGTGAATTTGCTATTTGTAGCATTTATAGTTGCTCCACTAAATTCTCCATTTGTTGAAAGAGCAAATTTAGAACTTTCCAAACTAATGTTGTTAATATTTACTATAAAGTTGTCAGCTGTTCCTTTTACAAATAAAGCATATTCTGATGCACCTATAATTTTACTTTCAGCCTCTTGTGAATTTGTAATTGTTATATTTACATCATAATTACTTGAATTGTCAACAACAATTTCACCATTTATATCAAATCCGTTTAAATCTATAACCAAATTTGTATCTTTTGTAAATATCCAATTTTGACTAGATAAAACTTCAATATCATTAGTTAAAACTGCTTTGCTTACAAATCCTGAACGAATAGCTGTTCTAAGATTTGCACCTGAATTAGCATTGTATACAAATTCACCATTTGAAGCATTGTTAGCTTTTGAAACAATTGTTCCTTCATTTGTAGTTGTTGAATTTGTAGTTAAAGTTACATCTGCCGCAACTGTTAAGGTTACCCCACTATTAACTTCTAGTTTTGAACCAGCTGGAACTGTAACGTTCTCACTAACTGTAAAACTATTTGCAATATAAATAGTGTGTATACTTCCTTCCCAACTAGATGTATCTACAGCTACTGCTGCTTTAAGTTCTTCTAATGATGTAACATCTGTTTGATTTACAATTATCTTTATAGGATAATGTTCAGCTGAATTATAAGAAATTCCACCAGATAAATCTGCATATCTTATGTTAATTCCATAACTAAGTGGAGTGTTATAATTTTCATCTTCAGTATCCCATGTAACCGTTCCATAAGTTAATTTATTTTCTCTTATAGTAATATCTGCAACAGTACTAACACTTGATTTAGCTTCATAAACCATATCTAATGCTAAATCAGCTTTTTCTACTGTTATTTGAACTGCAATTCCTGTTGTATTAGTATAATTTGCTGCATCTTCTGCAGTGTATTTAACTGTGAAGTTCTGTACTCCAACCATTCCAACTTTTGTTGAAGTTGATTTTTCCCATTCAAAACCTTCTGGAAGAGT
>CALWEH010000009.1 GCA_944377145.1 uncultured Clostridia bacterium
CACACGAAGGCGGAGTTGCTAGTAATCCCGAATCAGAATGTCGGGGTGAATGCGTTCCCGGGTCTTGTACACACTGCCCGTCACGCCATGGGAGTCGGGGGTACCCGAAGTCAGTGGTCCAACCCTGTAAAGGGAGGAAGCTGCCGAAGGTAAAACTGATGACTGGGGTGAAGTCGTAACAAGGTAGCCGTATCGGAAGGTGCGGCTGGATCACCTCCTTTTAAAGAGAAATCTTTAGAGAGTCGACTATAGAGAGTGGTAACTCTAAAAACATACGAAAGGACTTAAGGGAAGTAATATTAAGGTATATATATTGAAGAGGAAGTAGTATAACCCACTACTTCTTTTTTTATATTTTTAAAAGATTTATCCAAATAACTGTGTGGAGATTTTAATATATATCTAGTTTTAACAATATATCATTAACTACAAGTGAATACAGGTTTCAAATTATATTTTGATTTATAAATATGCAATTTAGAATAAAAAAGGAAAATGATTTAATTAAACCATTTCCCAAAATATTAAATAAGAGTTCTCTTATTTATTTTTTTAATTTTAAACCATCTTTGAATGCATTTCCAACTCTTTCTGTTACTTTATAATAACCATGTGTATAAGGGTCAAAAGCTATAGCATTTACTAAAGAAATATCTACTTTGTCATTTTTCATAACCTTTTCATCAGCACTAACATTTACAATCTTTCCAATTACTCCACAACCATATTTATCATCTTGATATTCAATAAATTCACATTCCATACATATAGGGAATTCATTTATTATTGGAGCGTCAACTAAATTTGATTTTGTTGCAGTTAAACCGCTTAGCTTAAATTTATTTGGAGTATTATTTGCTGACACAACTCCAAAATAATCTGCTTCAACAACATGTTTTGCGTCCGCAACGCTAACTGTAAATGCTTTGCGTTTTTTTATGTTTTTAACAGTTTTGTGTGACTCTGTTAAATTTAAAATTACATGATCTCGTTCAAGCATTGTTCCCCAAGCAGCATTCATAACATCAACACTTCCGTCTTCATTATAACTAGCAATCATTAGAACTGGCATAGGGAAAATTGCTTCTGTCACATTAATATTTTTTCTCATAAAAACATCCTAATATATTATAACATAAAAGCTAAAATTTATATTTATAATTTATCGAAATTTTTATAATAAAGCCAACAAATTAATATTTTTATTTAAATTATTTTTTATTATTTTAAAAATTTTTATATTTATTAAAAATTTTATTAATTTTTAATTTTATTTTTATAAAATATATTTTATTAATTTAATTTTAATTATTTATTATAAAATATTTTATTATTTAGTTTAAACTATTTTAATTTATTGTATTCTTTATCGCTAACTTCTTCAAGCCATTCATTGCTACTTCCAGCTGCTGGGATTTCAATTGATATATGTGTAAACCAACCATTCTTTCCAGCGCCATGCCAATGTTTTGTCTCTGGTGCTATATATACAACATCGCCTGGCATAAGTTTTCTTGGCTTTTCACCCCACTCTTGATACCAGCCTTGCCCATCAGTATATAGTAATATTTGACCTCCCTTATGATGGATATGCCAATTATTTCTGCATTTAGGCTCAAAAGTCACATTGCATACAAACAATAAATTCAATATTTGCGATTTCTTGCTCCCCATATTGCCTTATACCGTTTTTTCTTGTGACAGGGCGTATTATTCCAACTTTTTCATAATATCTTAATGTATCTTCTGTTATAGAATATTTTTCACTTACTTCTTTAATGGTCATGTTTTCTGCACTTTTAACCTCCTTATAAAGATTGTAAAACTTAGAGTTAACTTTAAGTTAAGCAATTTTAAAACTTTAATAAAAAAATTTATTTAATGTGTATTTTGAAAATAATATATTAAAAATATATAATTAACACATTTTAAATATCAAAATAAAAAACTGATGAAATTTTTTGTTTTTATCAGTTCTTTATTATAAAATATTTTTTTATTTTGATTTTTTTACTAATTTTGAAATTTTTTGCACAACACTTTTTTTAGTGTTTTCTTTTGAACTGTTTTTTGTTGATGATTTGCTAGTTTTATTATCAGCACTATTTTTTTTACTTTTTGCTTGATCTTTAGCATACATGCAGGCTATTAAATCAACTAGTTTGCAACTATAACCATATTCATTATCATACCATGCTACAAGTTTTACAAATTTAGGGCTAATCATAATTCCTGCATTTTCATCAAAAATGCAAGTATGAGGATTTCCTATAAAATCGCTACTTACTAAAGGTTGACTACAAACATCTACAATTCCAGCCATATCAGTTTTGGCACGGCGTCTTATTTCAGCACAAATTGCTTCATAACTAGTTTTCTTTTTTAATTTAACAGTAAAATCTATTACACTAACATTAACTGTAGGAACTCTAAAACTCATTCCTGTTAATTTACCTTTTAAATGAGGGATTAATTGGTCTACAGCTTTAGCTGCCCCTGTAGAACTAGGTATAATGTTTACACTAGCAGCTCTGCCACCTCTCCAATCTTTTTTTGATACTCCATCTACAGTTAATTGAGAAGCAGTAGTAGAATGAATTGTGCTCATCAATCCTTCTTCAATTCCAAAAGCTTCATCAATAATTTTTACTAAAGGAGCAAAACAATTTGTAGTGCAGCTACCATCACTTACAACGTCCATACTAGATTTGTATTCATCAGCGTTAACTCCATAAACAAACATAGGAGTTTCTTTAGCAGGTGCACTAACAATAACCTTTTTAGCTCCACCTTGCAAATGTTTTTTGGCCTCGTCATATTTTGTGAATTTGCCTGTTGCTTCAACTATATATTCAGCTTGGCAACTTTTCCAATCTATATTATTAGGCTCTTTTTCAGCAAAGAATTTAATATTCATATCTTTAACAGATAAGTATTCACCATTTTCATGCATATCATATTTTGCAGTTCCATGCACTGTGTCGTATTTGTATAAATAGCAAGCATAGTCAGGAGTTATAAATGGATCATTAATTCCCACCACTTCAACATCATCACGCTCTAAGCAAGCTCGTAAAATTAATCGTCCAATTCTTCCAAATCCATTAATTCCAATTTTAATTTTGTTCATAAAAATCCCCTTTTAATAATAAAAATTATATTGATGTATTTTTATTTTGTCAATTATTTTAGAGTTTTATTACAAATTTAAATATATATAATTAAATAATTTATTTATTTTGATATTTTTATCAATATTTTTGCAAATATTTTCAATTATTTATTTTCTTTAATGTTTAATTTTAATATGTATTAGTTTTTATTTTCATTAAATTAAAAAAGTTGAAATTTATTTCAGCTCACTAAAGTTAGTTTATAGAAAAGAATAAAAAAAATTGGTAAAACTATTTAAAAATAATATAGAATATGTTATAATATTTTTATGAAAACAATATTTGATATGAATAATAAAAATGCACCATTAGCAGAAAGAATGCGTCCAAGAAATATTGATGAGTTTGTGGGGCAAAAACATATAGTAGGGGAAGATTGCTTGCTTAGAAGAGCTATCAAAATAAATAGATTGGGTAGCTGTATTTTTTATGGTCCTCCTGGAGTTGGAAAAACTACTTTAGCTTTTATAATAGCTGAGGCTATGAATAATGAAGTTAGGAAGTTAAATGCAGTGTCATCTGGAGTTAGTGATGCTAAAAAAATAATTGATGAGGCAAAACAAAATTTTGAATTATATGGTAAATCTACAATATTAATTTTAGATGAATGTCATAGATGGAATAAAGCTCAAAGCGATTGTGTGTTAGAGGCTATGGAAAAAGGCTATATTATATTTATAGGTTCTACTACAGAAAACCCTTATATAAATATGACTCCTGCTATTGTTAGTAGATGTAGGGTGTTTAAATTTTTACCATTAGATATAAAAGACATTAAAGATGCTTTATTAAAAGCAATTAAAGATAAAGAAAGAGGTTTTGGAAGAGTGAATGTGGAAATAACTCCTAAAGCTCTTAATCATATAGCTTTTGCAAGTTCTGGAGATTTAAGAAATGCTCTAAATGCTTTAGAGTTGGCTGTAATGACTACAACTCCAACTGATGGTAAAATTGTAATAGATGAAAAAGTTGCAGAACAATGTATTCAACAAAAAGCTGTATCTGTAGATGAAAATATGTATTATGATTTATTGAGTTGTTTTTGTAAAAGTGTAAGAGGAAGTGATACAGAAGCTGCATTGTATTATTCGCAACGTTTGATAAATGCAGGGTGTGAACCATTGATTATTGCAAGAAGATTAATTGCTCATGCTAGTGAAGACATTGGAATGGCAGATAGCAATGCTTTATTATTAGCAATATCTGCTCATTATGCAATTAAAAATCTTGGATTACCAGAGGGGAATATCCCTTTAGCGCATGCCATAATTTATGCCTGTGAAGCAGAAAAGTCAAATTCTGTAATAAAAGCTCTTGGTATGGCTAATACTGACGCTCAAATGTTTAGTGATGACAAAATTCCAGAATATTTAAAAAATTATCATTATGATACTGACGATTTAACTCCATATAAATATCCTCATGATTATGGCGGATATGTTGAACAGGAATATCTACCTAAAAGTTTAGTTGGAAGAGTGTATTATACTCCAAGTGGGAATGGTAGAGAAAAAAATTTAGTTAGAAAAAAGAAAATAAAAAAATAAATAAAAAATCTAAAAAAAATACTTATTTTAAATAATTTGCAAATATTTTTAAAAATATATTTAAAATGTTTGCATTTTTTTTACTTTTGATTTATTATGATTGTGTCAGCATAAGGAGGGAGATATGGAGTTAAAGGGATCACAAACGGAAAAAAATTTAATGACTGCTTTTTCTGGAGAAAGTATGGCTCGAAATAAATATACTTTTTTTGCAAGTCAGGCTAAAAAAGATGGATTTGTGCAAATTGCCAATATTTTTGAGCAAACTGCAGATAATGAAAAAGAACACGCTAAAATGTGGTTTAAGTTGTTAAATGGTGGAAGTATTAGCGATACATTAACAAATTTATTAGATGCCGCTAGCGGAGAATCTTATGAATGGACAGAAATGTATAAAGATTTTGCAAAAGTTGCAAAGAAAGAAGGATTTTTAGATATAGCTAAAATGTTTGAAGGTGTTGCAAAAATTGAAAAAGAACATGACGAACGTTATAAGGCTTTAGCTGAAAATGTAAAGAAGAAAAAAGCTTTTGTTAAATCAACTGCTGTGGTTTGGGTTTGTCTAAATTGTGGACATAAACATATTGGAAAATCTGCACCTAAGATATGTCCTGTTTGTTCTCACCCTCAATCTTACTTCCAAATGGATGAAAAGAATTATTAATATTTAGGTGTGTAGTTTGAGCTTTAAAAAAAAAGACCTTTGGGGTCTTTTTTTTGTATAAAAAATATACAAAATAATATGTTAAAGTTTATTTATAACTAAGGAGAAGTGCGATGGAAAAAGTTAAAGATTTCTTTATAGATTTAGTTTTAAATAAAGGTGTGCAAATATTATGGGGATTATTTGTAATTTTAATTGGATATGTAATAATAAAGATATTGCTAAAGGTTGTAAGAAAAATATTTAATAAATCAAAAATGGATAAGATTACTATTAGTTTTTTAATGTCTGTTTTAAAATGTGTGGCATATATCATATTAATTTTAATTGTTGCTCAAATATTTGGAATATCAATTACAGGAATGGTTGCTCTATTGGGAGCTGCTGGACTAGCTGTAGGGCTAGCTTTGCAAGATAGCTTAAGTAATTTAGCAAATGGAATAGTAATTATAACCACAAAACCTTTTCATGAAGGAGATTATATTCAAATTGGCGAAATTGAGGGAAAAGTTAAAAATATTCGTATATTAACTACAGCTTTAGTTACAAGTGACAATAAATTAGTGGTACTACCTAACAGTAAAATTGTAACAAGTGAAATTATTAATTATAATGTACTTAGTCGCAGATGTGTTAATTTTAACTTTAATGTTGCCTATGAAAGTGATATTAATAAGGTTAGAGAAATTATACATTCAGTAATTATAAGTAATGGAAAAGTGTTGCTAGAGCCTCAACCTTTTATAAATATTAAGTCTTTAGATAGTAGTTCTATTAATTTTGTTGCAAATTGTTGGTGTGATGCAGAAGATTATGGTGAAGTGTATTATTATGTTTTAAACAACGTATTTAATGAATTTAAAAAACAGGGTATAGTAATCCCTTATAATCAACTTGAGGTTAGATTAAGAAATGATAATGTAACTATGCCTTACAACGAAGAAAATTTACCTGAAAGAGTAGAAAAGGTAAGAGAAGAAAAGCATGAAAATGATTTACTTGATCATTTAAAGTTTGTGCACATTAAAAATAAATCAATAAAAAAAGAAAAAGCAAAAACAAAAAAGAACATTGAAAACAATAAAGTTTAAAGTTATAAAATTTAAAGTTTTTGTGGTATTGCAAGCTGTAAAATTATTGCATTTTTCTAAAAAGTGATATATAATGAAAAAGAAATATAAACAAAGAAAGGACAAAGTATGATTATAACAAAAAATTATAGAGATGTTGATTGTGGAAGTTTGCGTATTGAAGATGTTGGGAAAACTATTCGTTTAGCAGGTTGGATTGATACTATTAGAAAATTAGGAGGCATTACTTTTATTACATTGCGTGATCAATATGGAATAACTCAGTTGGTTGTAGATGAAAGTTTAGTGCAAAATTTAAATAAAGAAGATGTGGTGTCTGTTTTAGGAAAAGTTGTAGAGCGTTCTAGTAAAAATCCAAATATGTCTACAGGAGATATTGAAATTGAAGTAGATAAAATTTCTATTTTGGGAAAATGTGATAATGAATTACCATTTGAAATTAAATCAAGTCAGGCTGTGAATGAAGATTTAAGACTTAAATATAGATATTTAGATTTAAGAGCAGAATATAACCAAAAAATGTTAAAATTAAGAAGTGATTTAATGTTTTATGTGCGTACATATTTTCACAAACTTGGATTTACTGAAGTTCAAACTCCAATTTTAACAGCTTCAAGTCCAGAAGGTGCAAGGGATTTTTTAGTTCCAAGTAGATTAAATCCAGGCAAGTTTTATGCTTTACCACAAGCTCCACAACAGTTTAAACAATTATTAATGGTAAGTGGTTTAGATAAATATTTTCAAATAGCACCTTGTTTTAGAGATGAAGATGCTAGAGCAGATAGAAGCCCTACAGAATTTTATCAAATAGATATGGAAATGGCTTTTGCTACTCAGGAAGATATTTTTATTGTTATGGAAGGTTTGTTTAAAGGGATTTTTGAACAGTTTGCAGGAGTAAATATTAAAACACCTTTTACAAGAATTAAATATGAAGATGCTATTCGTGATTATTGTAGCGATAAACCTGACCTTAGGAATCCATTAAAAGTTGTAGATGTTAGCGAAGTTTTTAAAAATACTGAATTTAATGCCTTTAAAGGAAAAACTATTAAAGCTATTAAAGCTCATACAGGGAAAATGCCTAGAAGTTTTTATGATAAATTGGTATCATTTATTACCTCTAGAGAAGGAAAAGGTATGGCTTATTTGTATTTGGAAGAAGACTTAACTTTTGTAGGAGGCATTTCAAAATTTGTTACAGAAGAAGAAAGGAAGTCTTTAATTAAATTAATGGATATTAATAAGGAAGATAGTATATTCTTCATAGCAGATGAAAAAGATAAGGCTATAAAATTAACAGGAGCATTAAGAGGTGAAATTGCCAATTCTTTAGGATTAATAGATGATAAAGCGTATGAATTTTGTTGGGTGGTAGATTTTCCTTTTTACGAAATTAACGATGAAGGGCAGATAGAATTTAGCCATAATCCATTTAGTATGCCACAAGCAAATATTGAGCAAATTGAAAAAGACCCACTTAGTGTAAAAGCTTATCAATATGATTTGGTAATAAATGGATATGAATCAATGTCTGGAGCTGTAAGAAATCATAATCCTGAAATGATGGTAGAATTATTTAAATTTGCTGGTTATGATAAATCTGTAGTTGAAAGCAAATTCCCTGCATTATATAATGCATTTAGTTATGGAGCACCTCCTCACGCAGGAGCTGGTGTTGGATTTGATAGAATTATGATGTTGCTCACTCACAATGATTTTATAAGAGATGTAATTGCTTTCCCAATGAATAAAAATGCTTGCGACCCATTAACAAATGCTCCAACAGCTGTAGATGATAAATTATTAAAAGACGTTCATATTATGTTGCGTCCAGAAGAGTAATATATATTTGCATAAACACTTGCTTATTTGCGAGTGTTTTTGATATAATAAAATAGCTAATATGTATTTCACAAGCATTGTATGTAACATCATATATAAATTAAGGTTTAATAATGAAATTTAGAAAATTTATTAATTTTTTGGCATATATTGGCATGATTATATTAACTATAGGCTTGTGCCTTTCAGCAATTCCAAATAAATTTGGAGATATGTGTGAAATTATTGTTCAAATAGGCATGTGGATAGAAGTTGGAGTTGGGGTAATATATTCATATTTTTTTGCACGGAGTAAAGAACAGTCTTGGTTTATGTTTGGTTTTGGAATAGCTGTGATAGCTCTTATAACTTTAATTATTATTAATTTGGCAAGTTAGATTGCAAGCGGAGAAGATATGGAATTTATTAAAAAAAACAAATATGGAGTGATGGCTATAAGCTTATTTTGTATAGGGATTATTTCTTTAATTTTTGGAAATAACAGTTTTATTCAGGGAGGAATTACTTGTATAAGCTGGGCTATAGCTAGCATTACTATGGGATTAAATTCAAAACAAAGGGGAATAAATCAGCTTAAAAACTTTGACCAGGGAGCAGAAGAAATTTTACAAGATTTAGAAATGTATAAAGAGAATAGCGAATATTTTGGAACAGTTAATTATGCTATAATTAATAAAAAAAGAGCAAAATTAGTAAAGTCTATTAATACTCAGGTTATAACATGTTACATTTTAGCTGGTATTTTGATAATAACTTGCATTTTATGTATAATTTAAACTTGCAATTAAATAAAATGTGTGATATAATAAAGTCGCTTAATAAAAAGGAGAATTTTCATGAAATACGATTTGTTAAAAAAAGAAAATGGTGTAGTAGAAGCAAATATTCAATTAGATGCTCAAGAATGGAGTGATAGTGTAGAGAAAGCTTATCAAAAGAATAAATCTAAATATTCAATTCCAGGATTTAGAAAAGGTCATGCTCCTAGAAATGTTATTGAAAAAACTTATGGAGCAGGAGTTTTTATACAAGATGCTTTAGATGATGTGTTTTATATGGTGTATAGCCAAATTTTAAAAGAACATGAAGAAGTGCAACCTTATGAAGCTCCAAAATTAGATGTGAAAAAGATAGATGAAAAAGGATTAGAAATATCATTAACAATTCCATGTTTACCAGAATTTAATTTGGGTGAATATAAAGGTTTGGAATTTACTAAGCATATTAGTAAGGTAACAGAAGAACAGGTAAATCAAGCTATTGATAGAGAATTGATGAGAGCTTCACGCTTTGTTGATACAAATAAACCTGTAAAAAATGATGATACAGTAACATTGGATTTTGAAGGCTTTATAGATGGAAAAGCTTTTGATGGCGGAAAAGCTGAAAAATATCCATTAAAGATAGGTTCTCACTCTTTTATTGATACATTTGAAGAACAATTAATAGGGTTAAATGTTGGAGATGAAAAAGATGTGAATGTAAAATTCCCAGAAGATTATCATCAAAAAGATTTGGCTGGAAAACCTGCTGTGTTTAAGGTAAAAATACATGATATTCGTGAACGTGTAATGCCTGAATTAAATGAGGAATTTGTTCAAAACTCTTCAGAATTTGAAACAGTAGATGAATTTAAAAATTCTATACGTGAACGTTTAAATAATCAAGCTAAAGAAAGTGCTGAAATAGAGTTGGATAATAAAATATTAGATACTATTGTTGATTCAACAAATATATCTTTGCCAGATAGTTTGATTGATGCTGAGACAGACCGTCAAATTAAGGGAATGGAAACTCAACTCGCATATCAAGGAGCTAGTTTAGAAGATTATGCAAAATATGTTGGAAAAACTGTAGAGCAATTAAAAGCTGAACAACGCATGATGGCAGAGCGTCAAGTAAAAGGAAGATTGGTTCTTGAGAAATTAATTAAAACAGAAAATCTTGATATTGACGATGCAGAAATAGATGCTAGAATTAGTGAAATTGCTGTTAGTCAAAATTCTACTGTTGAGGAATATAAAAAAGCAATAGGTAGTGATGGTATTAATAGAATTGCAAATGAATTATTAATGAAAAAATTATTAGACTTTTTAAGACAAAATAATACAATTAAAGAATAATAAATCATGAAAAAATATTGCCATTAAAGGCATAAAATTAATAGGAGGATATTTTATGTTAATTCCTATGGTTGTAGACCAAGTTGGAAACAATGAAAGAAGCTATGATATTTATAGCAGATTACTTGAAGATAGAATTATATTTTTAAGTGGAGAAATTACAGACCAATTAGCAAATTCTGTAGTAGCTCAACTTATATATCTTGAGGGTAAAAATCCAGATAAAGATATATTTATGTATATTAATAGCCCTGGAGGTAGTGTATCTGCTGGACTAGCTATATATGATACTATGAATTATATTAAATGTGATGTATCAACTATTTGTATTGGAGTGGCAGCTTCTATGGCAGCAGTTATATTGTCTAGTGGAGCTAAAGGTAAAAGAATTTGTTTGCCTCATAGTGAAGTGATGATACATCAACCTTTGGGTGGTGCTCAAGGACAACAGAGCGATATAGAAATCCATGCAAAACATATCTCAAAAACTAGAGAATTGTTAAATAAAATCTTAGCTACAAATACAGGTAAAACTGTAGCTGTATTGCAAAAAGACACAGATAGAGATAATTACATGGATGCAAAGACTGCATTGAAATACGGTTTAATAGATAAAATTTTTGAAAAAAGAAATTAAAATTAAATGCCAATATTAATTGGCATTTATTTAAGATTAAAAAAAGATATTATATTAAAAAGTGAGGGATTTGTGAAAGATATTAACCCAGTATGTTCGTTTTGTGGCAGACAAGTGCCAAATATAAAGCAAGTTATAGCTAATCCAGAAGGAGATTGCTTTATTTGTAAAGAATGTATAGAAATTTGTCAAGAAATAATGGGAGAACAGGAAGCAGATAAATTTGTTCCAGAATATGATTTGATAGAATTGCCAAAACCACAAGAAATTAAAGCAAAGTTAGATGAATTTATAGTAGGGCAAGATGAGGCTAAAAAGGTATTAGCTATATCAGTATATAACCATTATAAAAGAATAAATTATAATATGTTGCATCGTAAAAGTGGAGATGAGGTAGAATTGGAAAAAAGCAATGTTTTATTAGTAGGACCTACAGGAAGTGGCAAAACTTTACTAGCTAAAACATTGGCAAAAACTTTAAAAGTTCCTTTTGCATCTAGTGATGCCACAGCTTTAACAGAAGCTGGCTATGTAGGAGATGATGTTGAAAATATTTTATTAAAATTAATACAAAATGCTGATTATGATATTCAAAAAGCTGAACATGGAATTATTTATATTGATGAAATAGATAAGATAGCAAGAAAAAGTCAAAATGTTTCAATAACTAGAGATGTATCAGGAGAAGGAGTGCAACAAGCTTTATTGAAAATTTTAGAAGGAACTATTGCAAGCGTTCCTCCTCAAGGAGGAAGAAAGCACCCTCAACAAGAAAACATTAAAATAGATACAACCAATATTTTATTTATTTGTGGCGGAGCCTTTGTTGGGCTTGATAAGATTATTGCTGAGCGTAAAGGAAATTCTAAACTTGGATTTGGAGCAGATATTAAAGTAAAAGGTGAACTTAGTGCTCAAAATGATATAAAAGGAATTCAACCTCATGATTTAATTAAATATGGAATGATTCCAGAATTTGTAGGAAGAATTCCTATTGTTGTAGAGTTGGAACCTCTTAATCAGCAAGCTTTAGAAAGAATTTTAGTTAAGCCTAAAAATGCTATTACAAAACAATATATTGAAATGTTTAAAATGGATGGCATAGAATTAGAGTTTGAACCTTCTGCTATAAAAGAAGTGGCGAAAAAAGCGATTGAATTAAAAACAGGTGCAAGAGGTTTAAGAACTATTTTAGAAGACAAAATGTTGGACTTAATGTATAAAAGCCATTTTGATGATAAAATACAAAAAATAATTATAGATGGAGATTATATTTTAAATAAATCTAAACCAATAATTATAAAAACCAACAAACAAGCTTCTTAAAATATTTAATAGTATAATAGCATATAATGATTGAAATTATATGCTATTTTTTTATATTTATTTTTTAAATTATAGACAAAATAAATTTTATAATATATAATATCTTTAATTGATAAATGTGTTTTTGAATTTTATTTTGGAGGAATATGTTAGAGTTAAAAAATATAAATTATTCAGTAAAAAATAATGATAATTTAGTGCAAATTTTAAATAATATTAATTTAACTTTTAATAAAGGTATAACTGTTATAACAGGTCAAAATGGAACAGGTAAGTCAACTTTGATTAAGTTGATTATGAACTTGATTAATCCTACAGCTGGTAAGGTTTTTTATAATGGTTTAGATATAACAGATTTAACTATAGATGAACATGCAAATCTTGGATTTACATTATCTTTTCAGCAACCTATTAGATTTAAAGGGATAACTGTAAGGGATTTATTAAATATTGCAAATAGTAAAAACAACAAATTATCAGACGCTTGTGAATATTTATCAAAAGTAGGAATGTGTGCTAAAGATTATATAGATAGAGAGGTTGATGGAACTTTAAGCGGAGGAGAGTTGAAAAGAATTGAGCTTGCTATGGCACTAGCTAAAGGTGGAGAAGTTTTTTTGTTTGATGAGCCAGAAGCTGGAATAGATTTATGGAGTTTTGATGATTTAATTTCTATTTTTAAAAATTTGCAAGATAAAATTGTTATAATAGTTAGTCATCAAGAAAAGATAATTCAATGTGCTGATAAAGTAGTTGTGTTAGATAACAATGGATATAATGTATATAATCATATAGAAGCTTTAGATAAAATTAAAAAGGCGCAATGCGGTAAATTGGGAGGGAAAAATGAATAAACTAACTAGTATAGACAAAGAATTACTTGCCCAAATAGCTGATTTACACAAAATTCCAGAAGGAAGCTATAATATTAGAAAAGATGGAGAATTGTTTGCCAGAAATTCTTCTAGTGATATTGAAATTGTATCTAAAAAAAATAAGCCGGGTATTGATATTATTGTAAAAAGTGGAGTAAAAAATAAAAGCGTGCATATTCCTGTGATTGTTGCAAAATCTGGATTTAAGGATATAGTATATAACGATTTTTATATTGGCAATAATGCTGAAGTTACTATTGTAGCAGGTTGTGGAATTCACAACAATTCTTCTAAAGAAAGTGGACATGATGGTATCCACAGCTTTCATATTGGAAAAAATGCAAAAGTAACATATATTGAAAAACATCTAGCTTTAGGCAACGGTAGTGGAGGAAAAATATTAAATCCTGTTACAAAAATAACCATGGAAAAATCTTCATTTTTTGAAATTCAAACAATACAATTAGGTGGAGTAAGTTATTCAAATAGAAATACAGTTGCAAGTTTAAAAGATAATGCTGAGTTGGTTATTAAAGAAAAAATTTTAACTACAGATAATCAAGAAGCTAAAACTAATTTTAAAGTAAATTTATTAGGAAAAAATTGTAAATGCAATGTTATTAGTAGAAGTGTAGCAAAAGATAATTCAAGGCAAATATTTAAATCAAATTTAATAGGAAAAGCTGAATGTTTTGGTAGAGTAGAATGTGATGCAATTTTATTGGGAAATGCTAGCGTAAAATCTATTCCTGAAATAGATGCACAAAGTGTAGATGCGAGCTTAAATCATGAAGCAACTGTTGGGAAAATTGCTGGAGAACAATTATTAAAATTGATGACTTTAGGTTTAAATGAAAAAGAAGCTGAAGAAGTTATTATAAAAGGATATTTAAGATAAAATTTAAATATAAAGGAAATAATATGAATAATAAATATTACAAAATATTATCTATTATAAACTTAATTTCATGTTTATTATCTGTTTTGTTAATATTTTTATTAGAAATTTCAACAATAAATTCAAAAGGAGAATTTATTATTTTTTCATCAATTAATTTAAATGATGTAATTAATTATTTTATTTTATTTCAATTAATGTTTATTTTAATAATAACTGTTTTAACATTATTTTTTAAAATTAATTTAACTAAATTATTTTTAAAATTATCCACTATAATTTCGTTAATTTTACCTATAATTTTTTTATTAACAATTAATAATGATTATATATTAACTTTTTGGTTTAATAATATTGCAAATAATATCAAATTTATTTCAATTATTTTAACAATAGTTTGTATAGGAATATTTATACTAGCTTTAATTTTATTTGCGATGGGGAAATTAAAGGCAGATATATTTCAAATATTTCAAGCGCTGGGGTGTAATGTATTTTTAATGTTAATTTGTTATATTTTTAATTTTTACGGATCATATACTACATTTTCTTCTGTAAAAATATTTAAAATTATGTTATTATTTTGGTCTATATATTTAATTATTAGTGTTGCCGCTTTGTTTATTTCACATAAATTTCAAATAAAAAATAAAAATTAATATAAATGAAATATATTTTTATTCGAAAAATGATTGTATTTTTCTAAAATAAATGATATAATATCACAATATTAAAAATGTTGAAGAGGTAGAGATGTTAAGAGTTTTTATTGCATTAGGCAAACAAATGCCTAAAGAAAAAGTTTTTATTGATGATGTGCAAACAGTTGCAAAGCTTTTAGCTAAATATGGTTGCACTATGGTTCAAGGTGGAGCTAAAATAGGTTTAATGGGTTTGGCAGTACAAGAGTTTCAAAAATATAGTGATGATGTTGTTATGATTGTTCCTGAAGCTTATAAGTCAGACCTTGTAGGTGCAAATTGCAAAGAATCATATATTGTAGAAGGTGAAAGTGATAGAATGAGAATTACTATTCACACTTGTGATATGATGATAGTGTTGCCTGGTGGTTCTGGCACTTTAGCTGAGTTAGCATATTATAATGAGACTCGTAAATCTGGTGAACATAATTCTAGAATTGTAGTTGTTAATAGTAAAGGCTTTTACAATAAATTATTTAAATTCCATAAACATCAAATAAAACATGGATTAATGAAGGCTGAAGATTGTAAATTTGATGTTATTAAAACAGCTAAAGATTTAGAGCCAATTTTACAAGAGGTTATAACTAAAAAGAAAGAACTCCAAATGGAAGAACAGCTTAAGAAACAAAAAGAAGCAAGTGAGAAAGTAGAAGACAAATCTAAAAAGCCTGTAAAATCTTCATCTAAAGCGAATGAAATTAAAATTAAAAATCAAAAAAATTCTTCAAAGAAAAAAGATAATAAAAAAAATGAAGATTCTTTACAAAAAAAGTCTAGTGCGAATAAATCTGTAAAACCAAAATCTTCATCTTCTAAAAAGTCAAAAAGTGTTAAAAATGCCTAGATAAATAAAAAAATAAAATATATAAAAAAATCCACATTAATTTGTGGATTTTTTATATTCTTTTTAAACCTCTTTATCATTTTCATTAGTTTGTGTGTTTTCATTAGTAATTAAATCGATTGGTAAATCTTCATCTTTTTTATATACATGAGCGTATGTGAAAATGTAGGAAAGTAGGTGAATTAATAATCCAACGCATATTAAACCAAAATAATTAAAGTTTACAGATATATTTGAATTGTTTAATATAAAAATAGTAATAAGTTCAATTATAAATCCTACCAAACATGAAATATATATAAATTTAGATGTTTTTCTTAAAATAGATATGCCTTCTAATGCGAAAGGATCCCCAGAATTAAGTGTTAATTTAAACCATTTTAATATTAGAATTAAGCTTACAAATATAATTATTAAAAACATTAATGTAAGGGCTATAATTGCAAACAATTCCCATCTAGAAGTTATTAATCCATCAAATAAATCAATAATAGTGGTATTTTCAGCTACTTTCATTTGTAAAATATTTTTTTCGCTTGCTATAAATAAGGCTGTAAATGTGCAACTTGCAATAGCAATTCCTAGTAAAATTGTAATTATTTGTAAAATGATTTTAAATATATAAAGCCATCTATTCATTTTATTTTGAATTGTTTCCATAAATTATTTCTCCTTTTTTGGTGTGTGCCATTTCCAATTTCTAACTTCTGGAATGTCCTGACCATATTTCCTTACATATTCATTATGTTTTGCTAATAGTGAATCCATTTGTTTATATAAATTTAACTCTTTTTCACCTTTTTTATTCAACTTTTTAATAATTGCTTTTACTATATTAAATCTATCAATACCATTTTGAACTCTAACATCAAAAGCAGTAGTAATAGTGCCTTCTTCTCTATATCCAAAAACATTAATATCTCTATTCTTTCTAGACCAAGTTAATTCGTGTATAAGAGTAGGGTATCCATGATATACAAAAAATATTGGTTTATTTGTAGTAAATAATTTATTATATTCGCTATCTGGTAACCCATGAGAATGGTTTTCATCTGAGCCTATTTTCATTAAATCTACAACATTAATAAATCGAATTTTTAAATTAGGTAAATTATCTCTTAATATTGTTGTAGCGGCTAGAGCTTCTAATGTAGGAGTGTCGCCACAACAAGCTATTACAATGTCAGGATTAGTTTTGCAGTTTGATGCCCATTTCCATTCGCTTAATCCTTTGGTACAATGCTCAACCGCTTCCTCCATGGTTAGCCATTGATAACTTGGGTGTTTGCTTGCTACAATAGCATTAACATAATTTTTACTTCTTATACAATGGTCATAACAAGATAATAAACAGTTTGCATCAGGTGGGAGATACATTCTAATAACATCTGATTTTTTATTTGCAATATGATCTAAAAATCCTGGATCTTGATGAGTATAACCATTGTGATCTTGTTGCCAAACATTAGATGTTAATAAAATGTTTAATGAAGCAATGTCTTTTCTCCAAGGCAATTCATTACACACTTTTAACCATTTTGCATGTTGACTTACCATTGAATCAACAACACGAATAAATGACTCATAGCTTGTGAAAGTTCCATGTCTGCCTGTTAATAAATATCCTTCCAACCAACCTTCACACATGTGCTCACTTAAATAACTATCCATAATTCTGCCGTCAGCAGATAAGTGATCATCAGTTTTAATAATATTAGCATTAAAGTTTTTATTGCTTGTTTCAAAAGTATATGTCAATCTATTAGATTTTACTTCATCAGGACTAAATAAACGGTAATTATTAGGATTTAAAGCTATTATATCTCGAATGAATTTTCCTAATTCTAACATGTCTTGAGCTACAACTTCGCCATGAGCTTGCATTTTTACTTCATATTCTCTAAAATCAGGAATTCGCAATTCTTTTAATAGCAAACCTCCATTTGTATGAGGGTTAGCACTTAAACGTGCATCTCCTATAGGAGCTAAATCTTTTAATTCAGGTTTTAATTTATAATCTTTAGTAAACAATTCATGAGGTTTATAGCTTAATAACCAATCTCTAAGCAATAATATATGTTCTGGTTTTTCCATAGTTATAGGAATTTGATGTGCTCTGTAAGAGCCTTCAATCATTTGCCCATCAACTTCTTTAGGGCATGTCCAACCTTTTGGAGTGCTTAATACAATCATAGGCCAAATTGGTCTGGTTGAATTATTATTTGTTCTTGCATTATATTGAATGTTTTTTATCTCTTCAATAACTTTGTCTAGAGTAGATGCCATTATTTTATGCATTGTCATAGGGTCACTTCCAGATACAAAATAAGGCTTCCAGCCATAACCTTTTAATAAATTTTCCAGCTCTTCATGAGTAATTCTAGATAAAATAGTAGGGTTGTTTATTTTATAGCCATTTAAATGTAAAATTGGCAAAACTGCACCATCTGTTATAGGGTTTAAAAATTTATTGCTATGCCAAGATGTTGCAAGTGGACCTGTTTCAGCTTCTCCATCTCCAATAATACAACTGGCTATTAAATCTGGATTGTCAAATACTGCTCCAAAAGCATGGGCGAGTGAATATCCTAGCTCGCCTCCTTCATGTATAGAGCCAGGAGTTTCTGGTGCTACATGGCTTGATACTCCTCCAGGGAATGAGAATTGTTTACATAATTTTTTCATTCCCTTATAGTCTTCGCTTACATTAGGATATACTTCGCTATACCTTCCTTCTAAATACGAGTTTGCTACAAAAAAATTTCCGCCATGTCCTGGACCAGAAAGCAAAATCATGTTAAGATTATATTTTTTTATTACTCTATTTAAATGAGCGTATACAAAATTTTGACCAGAAACAGTTCCCCAATGACCTACAATTTTTTTCTTTATATCACTTGCTTGTAATGGATTGAAAAGTAATGGATTGTCAACTAGATATAGTTGAGCTAATGATAAATAATTTGCAGCTCTCCAATAAGCGTTAACTTTTTTTAGATAACTATTAGATAGCATATTGTCTTTTTGCATATAATTTTCCCCTTTATATATTTATATGATAATATTTCTTATATTATTTTGTCAACTTAATAAAATTAAAAAACAAATTAAATGTTTGCATAATTTAATTTGTTTTAAATATTTATTCTTGTTTTTTACGCTTTATACTGCCACATAAAGCAGTTGCTATTTGGGCTGGAACTCCAAGAAGGAATAAAGACCACATATTATAGTCTAATGTTTGAAGATAAAATGCCAATAGTAATGTCCAAATCAAAGCTGAAACAGATAGTATTATATGAGATTTTTTACCCCAAATTGCACTAAATACTATTAACACTATACTTGTTGCAGGTAAAGCCCATATCCATGTAAGCCAATATGAACGCTCTAAAATTATTTTTATATTAATGTAAATAATAGCAGCTAATATCCATACAGATAAGCAAGCTAAAAGAGTAATTATTAATTTATTATTTAATTCAGGGCGAGGAATACGGTATTTGGCTTTTACTTCTTCTGTTTGCTCATTTAAAATATAGTCAACTCCAACTCCATACATATCTGCAAGCTGTTTTAATATTACTATATCAGGCAAACTTTCTCCTCTTTCCCATTTAGAAATTGCTTTATCTGAATAATTTAGCTTATCAGCAAGCTCTAATTGAGTTAATTTATTTGCTTTTCTTAAGCTAACTAAATTGTCAGCTATAATATATTTTAATTCTTTCATGTTTGTATTATACCATATTAACATACTAAAATCAAGCGATTTTTAAAACAAATTCTACTTTTAGTAGAGAAGTTTTTAAACTCTACTAAAGGTAAAGTAGAATTCTACTTTCAGTTCTAAAGGTTTAGAGTAAAATTTGAGCAAAATTGTTTGATTTTTTAATAATACATAGTATAATGAAGTTGTCAAGAAATGAGAAAATATGAAATAAAGGGGGATTTTATGGAAGATGTTAAACCTATAATATATTATGATGATGAGCTAAACAATGAATTTTCAGGTTCAAAAGTAAAGCCTAAAACTATAAGTTCAAAATATAAATATATAAGTAATAACCCAATATATAAAATCTTTAGCTTTATTGCATATAGAATCATTGCTACTCCAATTGCATTTATGTATAAATGGATAAGAGGAGTAAAATATGTAAATAAAGGAGTGTTAAAAAAATTTAAAAACAAAGGCTATTTTATATTTGCTAACCATACAAATAGAGCTAGCGATGTATTGTCTCCTCACACAATTTCTTTTCCTACAAAGACATATACAGTGGTAGCTAGCGAAAATATGAATATTCCTGGTCTTTGGGGTGCTACAAAAATGTTGGGAGCTTTGCCTTTACCTACAACTTTAGATGGAACTAGAAATTTTATGAATGCTATGGAAAAGCGTTTGGTTCAAGGTAATCCTGTATTAATATATCCAGAAGCTCATATATGGCCTTATTATACTAGTATTAGACCTTTTAAATCTACAGCTTTTAGGTATCCTGTTAAATTTCAAGATCCTACATTTTGTTTTACTACAACATACCAGCAAAAAAAACGAGGTAAAAAGCCTAAAATAGTTATTTATATTGATGGTCCATTTTATCCAGATAAAACATTAGATTTGAAAGACCAGCAAGAAGATTTGAGAAATAAAGTGTATTATTGTATGTTAGAACGTAGCAAAAATAGCAATTTTGAAGCTATTAAATATATAAAAAAAGGGGAAAACAAATGATAAATCTGTTGTTCAGCGGAAATTCTTATGTGTTTGATGGAGTTATGACAACTTTGTTATCTATTGAAAAATATTATAAAGGTGAAATTACTGCTTATATTTTTACAATGGACGTATCTTATTTAAATCCAAAGTTTACTCCAATTGAAGATGATCAAGTTGAATTTATTGATAAAATGTTAAAAGATACAAATCCAAATAGTAAAGCTATCAAAGTAGATGTAACAGAGTTGTATCAAAAAGAGATTGGTGGATCTCCTAATGAGGGAAGCTATTGCACACCATATACATTACTAAGATTGCTAGCTGATAAAGTAGAAGGCATGCCAGAAGATAAATTGTTGTATCTTGATATAGACTTGCTTGTAAATGATGATATTCAAAAGTTATATAATATTGATATATCAAATTATGAATATGCTGCAGCTCAAGACCACTATGGGAAAAAATTGATATATAACGATTATATAAATGCTGGGGTTTTATTGTTTAATATGAAAAAAATTAAAGAAACCGGATTACTTCAAAAAGCTAGAGATATGATAAATGCTAAACACATGGTGTTTTCAGATCAAAGTGCTATATATAATTGTACTACAGCCAAGTTATTATTACCTCAACGTTTTAATGATCAAAAATGGTTGAAAAAAGATACGATTATTCGACATTTTTCTAAAACATTAAAGTTAACTCCATATCCAAGAAATGTAAATGTTAAACCTTGGAAAGTTAGCGATATGCATAGAATTTACCACTGCTATCATTTTGATGATATTCTATATGAATATATTTATTATAAAAAATTATATGAAAAAACAATTAAAAGAAAAGGAGATGAGATATGATTAAAAATATGTTTAATAAGGAGAAAAATATAAAAATGAAAAAAGAAATTCCAATTTTTACGGCTACTGACGATAATTATGTACCGTATTTAGCTGTTACATTACAATCTATGATTGATAATGCGTCAAAAAATTATAATTATTCAATTAAAATTTTAAATACAGGAATTAGTGAAGATAATATTCAAAAAATAAAAAAATATGAAAGAGAAAATGTTAACATTGAATTTGTAAATGTTATGAAATCTTTAGAAGAAATTGGATTAAGATTGCATACATGTATTTATTATACTCAAACCACTTATTATAGATTATTTATTTCTTCATTATATCCTCAATATGATAAAATATTGTATTTAGATTGTGATATTGTGGTTAGAGGAGATATTTCTAAATTATATAATATTAATATTGGAGATAATCTTGTAGGTGCTACTACAGACCAATTTGTTATGTCTCTTCCAAGAATACAGCCTTATTTTGTTAAATGTTTAGGATTGGATAATGTAACTGATTATTTTAATGCTGGTGTATTGATTATGAATTTAAAGCAATTTAGACTTCAAAATTTTGAAGAACAATTTGTAGATTTATTAGCAAAATATAAATTTATAGTTCAAGACCAAGATTATTTAAATGTAATTTGTAAAGGAAAAGTTCATTATATTAATGGTTCATGGGATAAAATGCCTTGTAAAGATGATATGGATTTAAATAAAATAAACTTAATTCACTATAATTTAATATGGAAACCTTGGCATACTGAAACTATTTATGATGACGAGTTTTGGAAATATGCAGAAAAAACAGAGTATTATGATTTTATTAAAGGGGTAAAAGATAATTATACTAAGCTTCAATATGAGCAAGAGGTGGCAAACTTTGAAGGATTTATGGATAGAATTGTTGCAGATATAGATAATCCAAACAACTATTATAATCTTTATGTTAAGCCTACAGAAGATGATGGAGTTGAGATGTTTGAAGCTGTTGAAGGAGTATTGGCTTAATGTGTGAAAATTGTGAAACTTAATATATTAAATAAATGTATTAATACAATTTTACACGGGAGAATTAATAGTTATGAAAAAAGAAGAAATGCAACAGGTTCCTGAAAAATCTCAAGAAAGATTGCAAGTTTTACAGCGTATTGAAGAATATGAAAAACTTGGTAAATTTGATATAGATGTGGAATATGATCCTCAAGGAAAAGAGCTGTTGCCAGATAAAATTGATTATTTAAGAGAAAGTTTATTTGCAAAAATAAAAGTTGCTTTTGCAAATATGTGTGCCAGAAAATATATAAATAAATTGATTAAAGAAAAAAAATTGTTAATCAAATCAATAGGGGGTATTGAAAATTGGAAGCAAATACCTACAGGAGCAGTTATCACATGCAACCATTTTAGTGCCAATGATAGCTTTATTATGCAAAAAGTATTTGAAGCAAGTGGTAAGAGGAAGATGTATAAAGTTATTAGAGAAGGGAATTATACAAATCCTCCATGCTTAAAGTTCTTTATGCAAAATTGTGATGTATTGCCATTAAGCTCTAATATACAAACTATGAAAAAATTTATTCATGCGGTTGATACAATTCTACAGCGTGGAGATAATATTTTAATTTATCCTGAAGAGAGCATGTGGTGGAATTATAGAAAGCCAAAGCCTTTAAAAACAGGAGCTTTTAAATTTGCTGTAAAAAATAATGTACCTGTAGTTCCAATATTTATAACTATGGAAGATACAGATAGTATTGGAGACGATGGTTTCCCTATACAAAATCATACTGTTCATGTATTAACTCCTATATATCCAAAAACAGAACTTAATAAAAAAGAAAATATTGAATATATGAGAAAAGCTAATTATGATGCTTGGGTTAAAGTGTATGAACAAGTTTATGGCAAAAAGCTAGAATATACCACTGAAGGAGAAATTGATTTTAATAAATAATTTTTCAATATGTTTGATATCATTTGGCAAAATATTAAAAATACTATAATATTAATAAGTATTTAAAAACAAATACTTATTAATTTTTTAATAAAAGGAAAGTGTATGAAAGTAAGCTTTGTTGTTCCTTGTTATAACGAGGAAAAAGAGGTTGAGCAATTTTATAATAAATTAATGTCTGGTGTTAAAAATATTGACATTGATTATGAGTTGATTTTTGTAGATGATGGAAGTAAAGATAATACTTTCAATATTTTGCAAACTATATCAAATGAAAACAAACGAATTAAAGTGATAGCGTTAAGCCGTAATTTTGGTCAGCAAGCATCTCTTATTTGTGGATTTAAACATGCAATAGGGGATTGCGTTATAGAACTAGATGTGAAACTAGATTTGCCTTTTGATATTATTCCAACAATGATAGAGAAATGGAAGTCAGGTTATGAAGTAGTTCATACTCAAAATAAACAAAAAGGAAACGCTTTTACAAGATTTTTTAAACGCATTTATTTAAAATTTTTACACCTTGTAGCAAAAATAGATATACCTTTAGATACAGATGAATTTAAATTGTATGATAAAAAAGTAATTAAAGAGATTTGTTCTTTAACAGAGCAGGATAAATACATAATGGCAATAACTTCTTGGGTAGGATTTAAACAGACAACTATTGATTACTCTACTAAAGTAAAATCTAAAAGTGGAAAGAATATTTTTAAAAAAGCTATGGGAGTGGCAAGTTCTGGAATTATAGGTAATTCTACTTGGCCATTATGTTTATCTTTTTGGGTGGGAACAATATTAAATATAGCTTGTCAAATATGTTTTACAGTGTTTACAACTTTAGCTTGTTTTAAAGTGTACCTACCAGTATCTGCATGGCTTTTTCCAACCATTGTAATGTTGTTTAGCTTATTATTTATGATTAACTCATTTTCAAATGTTTATTTAGGTAGAATTTATCAAGAGGTTAAAGGTCGCCCTGATTATATAATTTCAAATACTATTAATATAGATGAAAAATAATTAGTTAAATATTGTGTAAATGAATTCATTTTTATTATTAAATATGATTTTTATAAATATAAAAAAGTTGTTAAAATAATAAAGAAATAGATACAAATGGAGAAAATTTTAATGTGGGTTTTGATACCAATTTTATTGCTATTTTATATTTTTTTAAATTTAATTAATAAAAATAAATAAAAAATAATTAAATTATAAAATTAATTAAATATTAAATAAATTGGAAAAATTATAAACACCTTAAAATAAATATAAAATAAAATTAATTTTTTAAAATAAAATTATTTATTTTATATTTTTTTCATTAATTTTATTTGTAAAAAATTGATATATTTGATATAATATATTTACTTAAGAAAAGGAATTACGTTATGGAAATAAACAAGCAATTAGCATTAGAATTAAATTTAAAACAAAATCATGTAGACAATATAATATCTTTATTAGATGAAGGGTGTACTATACCTTTTATTGCTCGTTATAGAAAAGAAATGACAGGTAGTTGTGATGACCAAACTCTTAGAACTTTTAATGATAGATTGAATTATTTAAGAAGTTTAAATAAACGCAGAGAAGAAGTGTTTAATTTAATAAGTGAGCAAGGAAATATGACTGATGAAATTAAATCTTCTCTTGATGAGGCAAATACTTTAACAGAAATTGATGATATATATCGTCCATTTAGGCCAAAAAGAAAAACAAGGGCAAGTGTGGCTATAGAAAAAGGGTTGCAACCTTTAGCAGATTTTATATTATCTCAAAATGGAGGGTTGATTGAAGCTGAAGCAGAAAAATATTTAACAGAAAATGTAACTTCAATTCCAGAAGCTATTCAGGGGGCTTGTGATATTATTGCTGAAATAATTTCTGATGATGCTGAGATTAGAAAAAGTTTGAGAAATTATCTTATTCATCGTGGAGATATTGAATGTTCTTTACAAGAAGGAGAGGAACAATATGTTTATCAAATGTATGATAATTATAGATCTCAAATTAAAACATTACCTAGCCATAGAATTCTTGCTATAAATCGTGGAGAAAAAGAAAAATATTTAAAGGTAAATTTAGTATTAAAAGAGCAAATAGCTATAGATGTTATATCTAAAAAATACATAAAAGAAAATAGCCCTTATTTAGAACTTCTAACTAATGTGGCTATAGATGCTTATAATAGATTAATTTTTCCTAGTTTGGAAAGAGAAGTTAGAAATGAATTAACTGACAATGCTAATGAACAAGCTATTAAAATGTTTGAAGTTAATTTAAAGCCATTGTTAATGCAACCCCCTTTAAAAAATCGTGTAATATTAGGGTTAGATCCGGCTTATAGAACAGGTTGTAAAATAGCAGTTATAGATAAATTTGGTAATGTGCTTGATACTGCTGTAATATATCCTACTCCACCTCAAAATAAAATTGAAGAAGCTGAAGCTAAACTTACTGATTTAATATTAAAGCATAATGTAGATGTGATAAGTATTGGAAATGGAACCGCCACCAAAGAAAGTGAAATTTTTGTGGCAAATTTAATAAAAAAATTGCCTAGAAAAATAGAATATGCAGTTGTAAATGAGGCAGGAGCTAGCGTGTATAGTGCTAGTAAATTAGGAGCTGAAGAATTCCCAGATTATGATGTAGCTTTAAGAAGTGCTGTGTCTATAGCAAGAAGACTTCAAGACCCATTAGCAGAACTTATAAAAATAGATGTAAAAAGTATAGGAGTAGGTCAATATCAGCATGATATGCCTCAAAATAGATTAACAGAAGTTCTAGAAGGCGTGGTGGAGGACTGTGTAAATAGTGTTGGTGTAGATGTAAATACTGCAAGTCCAAGTTTGTTGAGTTATGTGGCGGGATTAAATAAATCTGTAGCGAAAAATATTGAAAAATATCGTCAAGATAATGGAAAATTTGAAGATATTGAGCAAATTAAAAGTGTTCCAAAATTGGGAGATAAAGCTTTTGAACAATGTGCAGGATTTTTGCGTATTACAGATGGAGATAATATTCTAGATAATACAGGAGTGCACCCTGAAAGTTATGATATATGTAAAAGATTGTTAAAATATTTTGGATTAGAATTAAAAGATATTAACACTGAAAAAATGAAAAATTTTGAATCGCTTGTAAATAGTGAAGGAATATCAAAAATTGCTAAAACTATAAATTGTGGAGAGCCAACTTTGGAAGACATTGTAAAGGAATTAATAAAACCTGGTCGTGATATTAGAGAAGATTTGCCTAAACCTATATTAAAAAGTGAGCTTTTAGATATAAAGGATTTAAAAGTTGGAATGGTATTAGATGGTGTGGTAAGAAATGTTGTGGACTTTGGAGTGTTTGTAGATATTTCTGTTCATCAAGATGGGTTAGTACATATTAGCGAAATAAGTAAAGACTATATCAAGCATCCAAGTGAAGTATTGAAAGTTGGAGATAAAGTAATTGTAAAAATTATAGCAGTTGAACCTGAAAAGAAGAGAATATCTCTTACTATTAAAGGTGTAACTGAAGAAGATTTGGCTAAATATAATAGCAAAGTTTTAGGAATATAATTTGCAAGGAGAAAAGTGTGAATTTACTTGATAAAAGAAAGATTGCTAGACGACTTGAGGATATAAATATAAATTTTTATAAATCTCAAGACATGTTTAGTTATGAAAAAGAATTGATTGATTTAGTTAATGAATTTGGATATGATGCAGATTGTTTAATTTTTATTGCCTCAACTATTAAACCTAAATATGCAAAACAAATGCCTAAACTTGTTTTGAAAATAGAAGAGGATATATTAAAACTAGGCAATAGAGGATTGATTCTGTTTGCTAATAATATAAAATGGGCAAATATAGATTTATTAACTAAAGCTGTGGCAGATACTAATAATATTAATGATATTGTAGAGTTTGCTTTAAGTGTTCATTATGCTAAAATTGAATATTTAGTAGAGAAATTGATAGATTTACATGCAATAGATGAATTGAATACATTAAAACGATATTTACCTTTTAAAGATAGAAAGCAAATTAAAAGAATGATTAGTTTTAAAGATAATGTTTTGTAAAATTTCCATTATCAACATTTTAATACATAAAATTTGACTTATTAAAGTCATTTTTTATTATTGTAATACATATAATAATATTATGGAATTCAAACAAAATATTAAAAATTTAAAGAAAGAATATTTTCATTTAATTAAAAAATTTTTTAATAATAGTAATTTGTTGTTTAAAATTATATATGAAAAACAACTTGCAGACATATTGTATGAAGGGGATTTGTCTTTTCGCACAGCAAGTTTAAATAAATTTAGTGATAAAAACATATCTAAAATATATAAAAAAGACGGCAAAAAAGCTATAGAATTAATGAGAGTTAGAGCTTTGGCTTGTGCGGAAATTTTGGATTGTATGAAAAAAATATTTGAATATCAAGATAACATGACAGATATTCAACAAAATGCTATTAAAGAAATGTATATTGTTTATAATAAAATTATAGATATGGCAAAGGATTCAATTCAATTAGCGAATTCTTGGGCTGTAAATGAAAACATAAATATGTTTGATATCGAGTTGCAACAAGTGACAAATTTATAAATAAAAAAATCACGCTTTTGCGTGATTTTTCATTGCATTATAAGAATTATTTTAATTCAACAGTAGCGCCAGCTTCTTTTAATTTAGCTTCAATGTCTTTAGCTTCAGCAGTAGGAACGTTTTCTTTAATTGTAGCACCAGCAGTTTCAACTAAATTCTTAGCATCAACAAGGCCTAGTCCTGTAATTTCACGAACAACTTTAATAACTGCTATTTTATTAGCACCAGCATCTTTTAATATTACATTAAATTCTGTTTTTTCTTCAGCTGCAGCAGCTTCACCAGCTCCAGCAGGTCCTGCAACAACAGCAGCAGCGGCACTAACACCAAATTCTTCTTCTAATGCGTGAACTAAATCACATAATTCAACAGCTGTTTTTGTTTTAATTTCATCAATAATTTCTTGTATTGTCATAACAATTAATTCTCCTTTTATTTATACACAAATTTTAAAATGATTTGTACAACATTGGTTTTAAAGTTTACCAAACTAATTTTGTTTGTCTGCTATTGCTTGTATAGCACGAGCAAGTGCAGATACTGGAGCATTAAGCATAGCAAGTAAGTTCGCGATAAGCTGTTCACGAGAAGGAATGCTAGCAAGCATTTCAATTTTAGCTTTATCTACAACTTCACCATTTAAGAAACCTGCCTTAATCTCTAATTTATTTAAAGCTTTATTTTGAGCTTTAACAACTCTAGGAGCACAAGTCTCATCTTCCATACCAAATGCAAATGCTGTAGAACCTTCTAAGTAAGGGTCAAAACCTGTAATCCCAAGTTCATCACAAGCTTTTTTGAAAAGTCTATTTTTATATACTTTATATATAGCATTAGCTTTTCTAAACTCTCTACGAAGAGCAGTATCTTCAGCTACAGTGATTCCACGATAATCTACTAATACAATAGATTTTGCATTATTGATATTATTTTTAATTTCGTCAATCACTAATTTTTTGGCTTCTTGATTAGCTGACATTTATTCCTCCTTATAATGCGTATTATAAATAAAAATCTCTTATGCCTAAAAGACATAAGAGATATAAAAATCACCTTAAAATCTTACCTCAACAAGCATAGTTATACTATTTACGCTAAAAGCACTTGCAGTCTTAGGCATTTAAATTATTATTTACAGTGCAATTATAATACACCTCAATATATTTGTCAATACTTTTTTAATGTTTTATAAAAAATTTTAAATTAAAAATTAAGAAATACTTATTAATAATAAAAAAAGTTTAAAGCTTTGTAACGATTTTTATATTTTTCTAAAAACAATTGCATTATTATATTATAAATATTTAAAATTTTTGCTAATGAGGAATTAAATTTTAACATTTTGATTATCAATAAAATAATTCATTATTATCATTTCATAAATTTAGTTTACAAAGAATAAAATCTAAATGTCGAAATGAAAAATATTTTATTGTAAATATATAAAAACAGTGATTTTTAAGCAAACTAATAAAATAAATTATTTATATATTAATTTAAAAATTATATAAAAATATAACAATTTTTATTTGACAATTAATTCATTGGTATTATAAACTATAAATAATAAAAGGAGCAAAAATGAATAAAAAATTAATAATTGGGGCATTGGCATTAACAGCTACAGCAGCATTTGGATTAGCTGGCTGTGGAGATGATAAAAAAAAGAATGAGGAACAGAAAACTCCTACATATACTGTAACTTTCGATCATGATAATAATCCTGAAACTGATAATCAAGTTGTAGAATATCAACAAGGGGATACTAGTTTGGCAAATATTCCAGAAGTTCCAGAGTTAAATGGATTTGCTGGAGTATGGGATAGTTTTGTATTAAACAATCAAAATATTACTGTAACAGCAAAATACGGAGATGGTACAGCTACAAATCCTTATTTGGTAGCAACTAAAGATCAGTTTTATCGTATTTTAAATGATTTTTATACTCAGCATACTACAATATTTGCAAATGCTGAAGAGCAAGAAGTTGAAGAGGCTGAAGCTTTAACTAAGACAGAAATTTATGGAATAAATACACCTACAGTTAAAGTTACATATACAAGAGATAGTGTATCTCAAGCTTGGAGTGATAAAACAGTTGAAGTTTTAAATAAAGTATATTTTAAATTGATCGCTGACATTGATATATCTACATTAGGTGAAGAGAGTTTGTCTGGAGAATATTTTGCTGGGGATATTGATGGTAATAATAAATCTCTTTTAAATTTTTCAGGAGATAAATTTAAAAATGGTGGCGGAGCAATATTTAAAAATGTTGTAGATGGTAGTATTAAAAACCTTAATATTACATTAGGAGAAAATTTAGGTGGTTTGTTTGGAAATGTAATACAAGGCACAAATAGATTAGAAAATATTACAATTTCTAACGCTAACACACAAACTTTCTTAGGTGCTGACGATAGTAATAAAAGTCCATTCGTTTCTAATGTTTTAAATAATGCTACATTAACTTTTGAGTCTTGTGCAAACAATGCTGATTTTGTAAGTATAGCTTCATCTTTTGGTGTGTTTGTTGGAGGTTATGGAGCAGAAGGAGCTACAATTAATTTTAATAACTGTTCAAATAGTGGAGATATTACTTCTAGCTCTCAAGCTGGAATATTCTTTGGAAATGGTAGTTCTAAGCCTACATACAATATTCAAAACGGTGTAAATATGGGAACAATTACTTCTAGTCAAACTTCCAATATTTTAGTTCCATATATTTCAGATGAATGGTTTACAGCTGAAGAAGCAAGCTCATTAAATGAAAATAATGAAATTAATTTAGGAGAAATTAAAACTTTAACTACTGAATATTCAGCTATGGTTAATGGAAATGATGTTATTATTACAAATTTAGAAAACTTAAAAGCAGGAAAATATGAATTAATTATTTCTGGTTTAGCTCAAGCTTATGTTAATACAGATCAGCCATCTTCAACTATGCAAATAAGCATTTCTACAACTATTGATGTAGATGGTGAAAGTAATATGGCTATATTTGACTCTGCTCTTTATGGCATGATAGATTTAAACACATATAAATCAACATTTGATTTAACAGATGAAGATTTAGCTGATGTAGAACGCTTTAATGTTGAAGGATACAATATTGAATATTTTGTAGATAAAGAAAATGGTTATTATGTAGTTGATTTTTCTAATTATGATAATATTGAAAATAATGAAGTGTTTGTTTTAAACAAAACTGCTAGTGAAGTGGATAAAGTTATTGTAACAAGAGATGTAAATAACAATATAGTTGATTTTGTTTTAAATTATAGCGATGTGTCAGCTGAAACAGATATTATAGCTTTATTAGATTTTATGGATCAAGTTGGAACAACAGTTGAAGAAGAGTCTAATAATTTAATTGGAATAAATGTAATTTTACGCTCTCAGCCATCATTGCTTATAGCTAGTTATCAAGGAAATATTATTGATATGGAAGTTTCTACTATTAATGATTATGATGGGCCTGATTCTGGAGTTTCAGCATATCAATATTTTGCTTCTTTAGATAGTGTGAGTGTAGACGAATATAATGCAAATCCTATAAAAATATTGTGTCAAGTTAATGAAAAATATTATTCATTTGATTTGACTACAGATTTGATAGATAAAATACTTTCACAATTTGGAATGTAATATTTAATGTATATAATATTAAAAACGCTTTATTAGGTAAAAATAAAGCGTTTTTATTGCTAATTTTATATAAAATTTAAGAAAAATAATAAAAAAACAAAAAATTTTAATAAAAAAAGCAAAAAGTTTAAAAAAAGTGTTGACATAATTAAAAAGGTGTGGTATATTAAAAGCACATTCAGCAGTGAATGTGAGAACAATATATCTTAATATACTTTAGGTAAGGAAAAGAATAAAGTTCTTTTCAATTCCAAGAAAGTTCAAGACAACGAAAAAAA